>JBDSKX010000205.1:0-72671 GCA_039916665.1 Chryseolinea sp.
GCGATATGGCATGCCACACCGATTTGATTTGATGGTCTACTGTATCCTCTTTCCGCATACGATTACACAATCAATATACACAAAAAGTATTATGCATGCATACTAATCGCGACGAGAGTAAATTGCAATATTCGTGTTACCGGCGGATGATTCTTGTGAATATATAGGGCCGGGCCGACCTTGAATCGAGATCCTCAACGCTGCCGCTCGAAGATCATTGACCACCCTTACAGCGACCTTATAGCGCTATGACTCAGTATTCCCTACGAATTCCCAACCTGATCCCCTATAAACACCCTTTCAGGTTGTATTCGAAATATTGGCGCAAGCTTCGCAAGACGATGCCGAAAGTTCCAGCAGTCGCGGCGAGAGACCTTTGCCTGAAACTCAATACTTTAAACTTTCTAAATTGTCCGTGGGGACAATATGCTCTTGATAGTTCCCACGTAAGTCCGAGAGACTTATGCCTGAACGTCTACTACTTCACTTTTTTAAATTCCTGCTCAAAAAAATCAGCGGCCCGTTTATAAGTCTTCACCCAACTTTGGTGTAACAGAAAAAAATGAACCTCGTCAGGGAAAATGAGTTGCTCGAAGTAAACATGCTGCTGTCTCAAAGCCTCGACCAAAGTAACCGTTTCATTGAAAGGAACGTTTCGATCATCGTCACCATGGACTAACAAGACCGGCGACTTCCATCCATCAATGAAATTAAGTGGTGATGATTCAAATGCTTTCTTAGATACCTCTGCCAGTTTCAACGGATCATATGAGGGCACAAAATTCTTAATGACAGGATTCCAGTCGTGTACTCCATGAATATCAACGCCAGCAGAAAACATATCCGAATTACGCGCGAGTCCCATAGCCGTAAGATAGCCGCCATAAGAACCACCCCAAAGACCGATCCTTTTCGCATCGACATCTGCACGGTCTCGCAAAAATTTTCCCGCGCCCACAACATCATTGTATTCACTGGCTCCCTCTGCGCCGTACAAAAGTGCTTCTCTGAAATCAAGTCCGTAGCCAATTCCACTTCTATAGTTCAATGATAACACGATGTATCCAAGACTCGCCATATATTGGTTCATCGAGTATGCGTTGTGGTAATACTGCCCGTAATTATATCCAAGCAACATCTGTCTGCGAGATCCTCCATGAAAGAATATCACGGCCGGATGTTTTTCACCGTCTTTCATATTCTTCGGCAAGAAAATTTGACCTGGTACTTTCATTCCGTCCTTTGCAGTGATCTCAACCGCCTGCGGAACGACTAAAAGACTTTTTGGAAATATTTTTGGAAATAACTCCTGGGCTAACATTTTCTGCTTACCGCCTTTGTCAATCAGGTGGGGCCACGCTGTGGTGGTGGCATCCGACTTCAGACATGCCAGACCGTTGATCGTCTCGGCCACTGACCACTCAATGCCTTTCCCTATACTTAGTTGTTGTGCTTTTCCCTCGGCGGTAACTTTCCAGATATGCCGGCGATCGATGTCCCCAATGTTGGTAACGATCAACAATGATTTCTTATCACGCGAAAACGATGCATGCTCAACTTCGCCGATACCTGGTGTCAGTTCTTTTGCCTCTCCTCCAGTTGAGTTTATAGAGTACAAATGAATCCAACCTGTTCGCTCCCAGGGAAAAATGATTTTGTTATCGATCCAGAATAATTTGTTCTCAATCGCTGGCAGATCATTAGTTAGAATACTTCCCTTTCCATCAGGTGCTTTCCAGATTTGCTTGACTTCACCTGATGCAACATTTACCGTGCGTATAGCCCAAGGGTATCCATCACGTTTTGAAAAGAATGGCAAAGCATTTTTTACCGTTGGTGTCCGGGTATACGCAAGCTGTGTCCCGTCAGGTGACCAAACAGGATTTGTGTCGTTATCAAAGCTCGGGTCCAGAAAGTTAATGGCTAAAGTTTTTGTATCGAACACGCCGACAAAAGTATGATCACCTCTGCTGCTGGTGAAAGCGATCTGTGTCCCGTCAGGCGACCATTGCAATGAACCTTGAGATCCTCTGATTTGAAATAGTCGTTTTCCTTCTGTACCAGCATCCGCCAGACCTAAATAAACCTGTCCACCGGATAAATAAGCGATCTTATTTCCATCCGGAGAAAATGCAGGGCCGTAACCTTTTCCAATTCTCCTCAACTCCCCCGTCCACTTCAAAGACCAGATGCTTTGCTCAACATTTTCTTGTAAGGAAAGTGGATTGGCCGCCTCACCCGATTTGTTTGTGGCGGCGCCTTTTATAAAAATCAACTGCTCGTTGGATGCAAATGCCAAAGCACTAAGGTCCAGACCATCCTCAGTAGTATATGGTGTCAACTTCTTTGCTGCAAATTCCGGCGACTCCGCGACATACACATTTCGCACACCAGAGTCGTTGAATATCCAGGCGATGCGTTTCCCGTCCGGGCTCGAGGTCATGCCTGAAGGAAACGCAGGACTCATGAGATTGTCGATCGTGACTTGCGCATGACCAAGAATACATGACATTACAAAGCAAAGTATTAGTAAAGGTTTCATAGGTGGTTTCATTGGCATCTCAATATATCTGCAAAATCTGAACGCTGAATTGCAACGCATCACAATTCTAGGATGCGGAACATACTAATTCACGAAATTGGCCATCTTTATAATTCCTCTCATCCCAATTCAAACTGATTTGATCGTGCTTATCGCGAATTTGCGCTGAATGAGAATACCCCTTGCTCTCGTCCTGTCACTGGTGACCTGGTCCCTTTATGCCCAGAAGATAAATGAGGCCTATCAGCTTCATATGAAACCCGCATTGGCTCCCATGAAGATCGACGGGATCATGGATGAGGAGCCGTGGCTTGAAGCTGAGGTCGCAACAGATTTCTATATGGTTCTTCCTATGGACACCAGCAAAGCACGCGGACGGACTGAAGTAAGAATGACTTACGATCAGCACCATCTATACCTTATCGCTACTTGTTATCACCTACAGCCCGGGAGATATTTTGTCGAGTCGCTTCGACGGGATTTTACTTTTGGGAAGAACGACAACTTCCTTCTCTTCATGGATCCCTTCGATGACCAAACGAATGGATTCTCTTTCGGCGCAAATGCCGCCGGTGCTCAATGGGACGGAACGATGTATGAGGGTGGGAAAGTCGACTTAAGTTGGGATAATAAATGGACCTCAGTCGTAAAGCGAGATGAAGAAAAATGGGTCTTCGAGGCGGCTATTCCTTTCAAGTCCATCCGGTACAAGAAAGGAATTACCAGGTGGGGCATAAATTTTAGCAGACTTGACCTGAGGTCTACTGAAAAATCAAGTTGGGCGCCTGTTCCCAGGCAGTTCCCGACCGCGTCGCTCGCCTATAGCGGTGTACTCGTCTGGGATCAACCACCGCCCCAAGCGGGTCCAAACATATCGATCATCCCTTACGTCCTTGGTGGGGTGTCTAAGAACTATCTGGCAGAGACTCCGTCAACTTATAAAAAACAGATTGGCTTCGATGCGAAGGTAGCGCTCACCTCTTCATTGAACCTTGACTTAACCGTCAATCCAGATTTCTCTCAGGTTGACGTGGACCGTCAAGTCACAAATCTGGATCGATTCGAACTCTTTTTTCCAGAGCGCAGACAGTTCTTTCTAGAGAACGCAGACTTGTTCGCCAATTTCGGTTATGCAACCATTAGACCTTTCTTCTCAAGGCGAATCGGATTGGGCACACCAATTGAATTCGGGGCACGACTTAGCGGTAAGATCAACAAGAACTGGCGGATCGGGGCAATGGATATTCAGACAAAAGACGTAGATGCGCAATACCTTCCAAGACAAAATTTTTCGGTCATTGCACTGCAAAGAAAACTGTTCGCCCGCTCAAACATCGGCGCTATTTTTATCAATAAGGAATCGCTGAATTATAAACCCTCCAGTGATCCAGCAATTCCATCATATTCAAAATATAATCGAAACATAGGACTTGAATATAATCTCGCATCATCTAATAATGAATGGACGGGAAAGGCTTTGTTCCTGAAATCATTCAGCCCCGGTCGAAAAAGCAATGATTATACCTACGCCGGCCATTTGCAATACTGGAATCGAAAACTTCTGGTTGCCGTGCAACAAGAATACGTTGGTTCGAACTACGACCCCGAAGTTGGATATGTCCCAAGGAGGAAATACATTAAGTTGAATCCACAAGCAGGCTACCTTTTCTTTCCAAAAGGAAAAACGATTTTAAGTCATGGGCCAAAAATCACATCAACATATTTCTTCGACAATTCTTTCAAGCATACTGACAATACAAGTATGTTATCTTATCTGGTAACTTTTAGGACCATGAGCACGCTCAACGGCTGGATAGGCGATGACTACGTGAGACTTCTGGCGCCGTTCGATCCAACGAACTCCGGACAGGATTCACTTGCAACCGGAACGACGCATCACTGGAACTCATTCGGTATGGATTACACTTCGAAGCAACAAAGCATCTTTACTTATTTGCTTTCGGCCCGTTTCGGAGGATATTATGCGAATGGTATACGCACCAACCTGTCAGGAGAAATTGGATACAGGCTACAGCCACATTTGAGTCTTACTGTAACTTTTAACTACAACGACATACGATTACCTGAGCCCTGGGGGAAAACAACATTCTGGTTGGTTGGTCCGCGTCTCGATGTAACGCTCACCAATAAGATTTTCTTCACTGCCTTTGCACAATACAACCAACAACAGAAAAATGTGAATCTCAATACCAGATTTCAATGGCGGTACAAACCTGCTTCCGATTTATTTGTCGTTTATACTGACAACTATATTCCTGAAACATTCGAAGTCAAGAACAGATACCTCGTGCTGAAGTTTACGTACTGGTGGAATATTTAACATCTCTGATTAAAACTGAGGCTGTACTGCTGGCTGTCCGTTGAAATCCCCGCGCAGTTGACGAAATCTTTTTCTTGCCTCTGCTGCATACACGCTACCTGCATATTTGGTGAGAAAATCGCGATATATCTCCATTGCTTTTTCTTTGTTACCGAGCTGCCTTTCATAAATCTGTCCCTGAAGAAAGTAAGCATCATCTGCAAGAATGTCATCGCCGTAGTCGTCAATAATTTTTTGTAATAAGGCAATAGATTTATCAAATTCACCCTTCTTCATTCTGATATTAGCCTCAAGCCAATAGACGTCATCCAGTATCGTACGATTTGAAATTGTGGCGCCGTCCGATGAAATCCCCTGCTTGAGTTTCTCGATCCTGTCCAGTGCATCATCGGTCCTGTTTTGATATAACATTAACTCAATAGAAGCGTAGTCTTTTAGCGCTGCGCCC
This sequence comes from Chryseolinea sp., assembly GCA_039916665.1. Taxonomy (GTDB): domain Bacteria; phylum Bacteroidota; class Bacteroidia; order Cytophagales; family Cyclobacteriaceae; genus Chryseolinea. The sequence goes on from JBDSKX010000205.1 coordinate 5,332, forward strand.
GTTGAATCAAAGGCTATGTTTTCCTTAATCCTCATACTCAGTTCGAGGGCGTCGTTAGCAATCTCGCGCGTCGTTGCTTGCTTCAAAATATCAAGGTGTTCCTGCGCAAGCCTGAAATCGCCTTTGTAATATGAAAGCTTTGCATTTCTTAGTTTGGCCTCATACCCAACCAGATTTTCTTTTTGCGTTTTTTCAACCTGACTGTAAAGAAGTGTTGATTCCCATGGCTCTCCTTTCAGCATGTAGATATCACCAAGATCCAATTTCGCTTTCGCCTTTAGGAAAAGTGAAGCCTTGCTGTTGCTAATCAATTTACTCAGGATCTGAATCGCTGAGTCCTTTTGGTCAAGGTAAGTTGCAAACAAAAGTGCCTGACTCTTCGACGCTTCCAACGAATTGATGTTGTCAGGATATTGTCTTATGAAATTTTTATAGTCATTGATAAGCGTTTTTACCGAATCCGTCTTAACCGGAAAACTCTTTTTGACTCGCTCCTCCCTGGTACGAATAACACCAAGTCGTGCGAGATGATTGTTCTGTGAGTTCGGATATTCTCTGATCAGGTACTTGTAAATTTTTAATGCATTGTCATAATCTTCATTGTCTAACGCAACGCGCGCAACCTCCATACTTTTTTCGCCTTCGCGCTTATATCTCTTGTCGTATGCCCTAGCTTGAATAAACGATGCGTAGAAATTTTTCTGTTGCATCGTTACCCAGATTAAAAGGTCAGCATATACCTCAACATCGGGCAATTGTTGAACTTTATCATACAGCAGTTTCTCCAGACTCTCCAGCTCTTCAGGTTTTGTCAGCAATGCCTGCAAGACGTTCTTTACGTATTGAATGTTGGCAGAACTCTGTGTGACATAGCTTAGATATTCTTGAACCATCTTGTCTTGATTTCCTTTTACGCGATAAAGCATAGCGAGATCCAGACAAAATAAATATGGGTTAGCCATCGCAGCGCGTGTTTCGGTTAACGCCATGATACCATACTCTGCAAGAGAATGTGAGAGGAAGTAATCCGAAACAACTTTAATTCGCTGCACATTGTTTTTATTTTCTGCTATAAGGTCCTTAAAATATTTTTCGGCCTTCGGTGCATCTCCGGAGCGCAAAATAGTTACGCCCATGTCAAGTTTGTATTGGATGTTTTGAGGATCGTGCTTGGAAATTTTTTTAAGAAAATTTTGCGCTTCGTCAAACATTCCCATATCGATAAGAACGTTGACATAGCTGTTGTAAATAAAGGAAGTATTTGCTTCACTTTTCGCGAGATCTCGATAAAGTTCTATCGCTTTTTTTTTGTCGCCTTTCAATAAATATTCACTCGCCAGCTGAATTTGTTCCTGTTGTTGTGCATGAGCAGAATAAGAACTAAGAAGGATGCACATGAACGTTCCACAATACAGTGCACTTATTATTCTTATATTATTATATATTTTATTATTATAATTAGTCATGTTGATATGTGTATAGAGTTGACCATTTCTTCTTTGTGGAATTTATGTAGATTAATTCATCTTTCATTGGTTTCTTATCCAGGCAGTTAGTCGTTTATACACAAAGGTTCTTGGTGTTGATAGTTGGAGTGTGCAGGGTTTTAACGTGTGATCGTGTGCATAAGTATCAGGTTATGAACAGGCACATTGGGGGTTAATCGTTTTGGTTGGCTTTTGTGTGAAAAGTATGGATGTTCGGGAAGTTGTCCACATGTTGTTAGAAGGTTATCAAGAGTGGACCGATCTCGAAATTTGCTTTAAGATTGATGGTGTCAAGTTTTTTTTCTGAGATGTAGAAGAGGATTGCTTCGGGTGGTTCTTTTCGAAAGTAATTGCCAGGAGACCACTTGTGGTCGTTGTTGGTGTCTATGGTGAGACGTATTTGGTACTCGCCTGGGGGAAGATCGTCAAATGTTAGTTTCGGCTGGGAATATTTTGATGCAACTATTTTGTTTTTGGATATGATGTCGACGATGTAGTGAGGCTCCAGAGTCTTGATTTCCACCAGAAATGTTCCAGTGGTCTCTGGAGTGACGGGCGTGATTACTTCCGTAAGTTTTAGACTGGAGTCGGCTTCGGCGCTTATGAACGCTGCTTTGCCGAGGTACAATTGGTAGTCTTGCGGTTTAGGTTTGGGTGGAGGTAGTTTTTTGTTGGATGTAGGTTTGGTCATTGGAGTTGGTGGTATCTTGGTTTCTGTCTTATTCGCTGTTGGGTTTGGTGGAGTGAGTGGGTCTTTCTTCGCGAGTAATGACTTCGTGATTGTTTTTTGAATGTGCAGGGTGTTGTGGATACTGTCGAGTTTCAAATCTGTTGGACTGAATTTGATGGTGTTGAGTGAGTCTATTCGATAGTAGAGACTATCGAAGTTTACCTTTACAATGGGTTTATTGAATGTTAGAGAACCTGACAGAGTGCCATGTGTTGCACTTACAGCAAATCCGTTGGATGAGGTTTTGAATACTTCTGGTTTTAGTTTTCGCTCCACAAACTTGGCGTATAGTGTAGTGTCTATTTTGTTCATAAGACTGTCATTTGCCTGGAAGCGTATTTTTACGCTGTCCTTAATTTCGGCTGTGTTATAAACACGTACGTTTTCTTGATCTGCGCCGAAAGAAGATAGCATTGTTTGGTCTGGAGGCGAGTGGATTGTGTATGTCTGTAGATTCTTGGATAATTTAATGTTGAAGAAAGATTGCGATGGTCTCCCGCTTGTTATTTTCAGCGGTCGTGCATCTAGTCGTGTAAGTGGAATCTTTTTATTTATTATGTTGGAATCGAGTTGGATGGATTGAGTGGCATAGCCATAAGCTTCAGAACGGCTGTCGATGATGAGGTTCTTGTTGTTGTCGAGTAGTGCGTAGAGTTTGTATATACCGGGTTTGAGATTTGCAATTTTGTATTGGCCCTTATCATTGGTTTTGGTAAAGACGGTTGCTTTATGACGAAAGATGTTGAATGTATCTTGTTTGAATAGTGCTACGGTTCCCTCTTTTATGGGTTTGGATGTGAGCATGTCGTAAACATAGCCGGAAATAGATAGCGAGTCGATGTAGGATCCGGTACTGAAAGCAAGTTGGATATTCTTCGCTGGATTTTTCTCGGTGAGGTCTTGTATCGCGTCCCTGAAGTTTAATGAATATGTTGTTGTGACGAGTAGTGGTTTTTTGAAAGTTACTATAACGCGATTTTTTTTTGCTACAGCGTCAAAGTCTTTTCCTACTTCTGGTATGATTATGATTTGTTCTTTCGGGTTGTTAAGCTGAAGGGCTTCGTTGAAGATAAGTTCTACTTGCGTGCCTTGGAAGTTTATTTGCTGGGATTTTGGGTTAGAGGTTTTGAAGATTGGCGGTATCGTATCTTTCGGGCCACCGGTAGGAGTAGTCTGTCTGGCACACGACAGTACAAAGAGGAGGTATACGAGCCAGTGGATATGTTTATGCGGTTTCATGTCTGATCACATATATGAGGCTTGAGTATTCTCCTGTTCTTTTAGCCATGATGTTAGACCGTGTGGCAATGGCGATAGCAGGTAACAATGTTCTTAATGTTTGGTGGTCATTGTGTTTGTATTTTTCACTTAGCATGGACACATAGTAGGCATCGAGTTTCATAGGTATGATCTCTGTTGTTTTTAGTCGGTGCTGTTTGAGGAGTTGTTGCATTGTGGTTTTCGAGAAGTGCCATAGGTGTCTTGGTACGTCGTATGCTGCCCAGAAATTTGCATAGAATTCTGCGTCCTGACTTTTATAATTCGGTACTGCAATAAACATTGTGCCAGTTTTGCTGAGCTTCTGTGTGAGAGACGTTAGCGTTTGGTTCAAGTCACGTAGGTGTTCCAAGACATGCCACAAGGTTATTACTTCAAAGTGTGGTTGAGGAATTGAGATGATGTTGGGTTGGATTGATGCCTTTGTATTGGTGATGGCGATTGCACGCGCTTGTTCCGAGGGCTCTACTCCGGTAATGTTCCAGTGCTTGTCGGCGCAATGTTTAAGGAAAATGCCGGTACCGCAACCATAGTCGAGTATTGTTTTATTGAGTGGTTTGCTCCGGGTGATGAGTTTTTCTTTCCAAGTCATTGTATAATCTCGTGCCTTGAAATAGACTTTATCTATGAGCGTGGTTGGTTTGTCAGCGTGTGATATATATTGATTGGACTCGTAGTATCGGTCTAAGTTTTTAGGAATAGGATGAGTTTGTAAAAGCAGACAGCTCTCGCACTGTATTATCTCGAATTCTTCTTTTGTAATGTTGTGATCTATTAATTTGAGGTAGAGTTTATAATGTGATGAGGCGCATATTGGGCACGTGAAGGAGTTCGTCATTTTCCCATGTATATGGTTAACACGGATACATCTGCAGGTGATACGCCGCTGATGCGTGATGCCTGGCCTACGGTGTCTGGCTTTATTCTCTTGAGTTTTTCTCTTGATTCAGATGACAATGCTTTGACGAGGTCGTAGTTGAAGTCCGGTTTTATCTTGAAATTTTCGAGTTGTGTTATTTTCTGAGCAAGTTGTTGTTCCCTTTCGATGTAGTTGTCGTATTTAATAGAGATCTCGGTTTGTTGTAAAACATCGTTGTCGAACGTAATAAAGAGTTCATTAATGTATTCATTGTTCTCTGACAAATTTTGAATACCTAGGTGAGGTCTCTTCAGTAATTGCGCGAGAGAGATTTTTTCGGTGACGGGTGATGTCTCGAGTATTTCTAATGTACTGTTGATTGCTTCTGGAGTCATGCGCGTAGTCTTAAGGACGCCGGTTGCTTTTTCTATTTGAGTTTTCTTTTTGAGAAGTGTTTCGAGCCGTTCATCTGTGGCAAGTCCAAGTTTGTGACCGATCTCTGTTAGGCGTAGATCTGCATTGTCCTGCCGCAATAGAATTCGATACTCTGCGCGGGAAGTGAACATACGATATGGTTCTTCGGTCCCCTTGTTTACAAGATCGTCGATGAGTACGCCTATGTAGGCTTCGGATCTTTTGAGTACAAGAGGCTCCTTGTCATTGACCTTGTTGTGCGCGTTGATCCCAGCGATGAGGCCCTGACAGGCAGCTTCTTCGTACCCTGTAGTGCCGTTGATTTGACCTGCAAAGTACAGATTATCAATTAGTTGTGTCTCAAGACTTGTGTTCAGCTGAGTCGGTGGGAAGTAGTCGTATTCAATGGCATAACCGGGACGAAACATTTTAGCGTGCTCAAATCCTGGTATCTTAATCAATGCTTGATATTGAATATCTTCGGGCAGTGAGGTTGAGAAGCCGTTAACGTAGATCTCCACAGTACTCCATCCTTCGGGTTCAACGAAAATCTGGTGCCTTTCTCTCTCAGCAAACCGATTTATTTTGTCTTCAATTGATGGGCAATATCTTGGACCTAGCCCTTGAATTCTTCCTTGAAACATGGGTGACTTGTCGAAGCCGAGTTTAAGAGTGTCGTGGACTTCCTGATTTGTATAAGTTATCCAGCAGCTGCGTTGAATTTGCAATGGCTGCGTATCCGTGAACGAGAACTTTGAAGGATTTGGATCGCCTGGCTGTTCCTCCATTCTTGTGTAATTGAGACTACGGCCATCAATTCTGGGAGGGGTGCCTGTTTTCATTCTTCCGGCTTCGAATCCCAGTAGTGTGAGTTGTTCTGTTAACCCGGTGGCCGCCTTTTCAGCTGCGCGTCCACCCCCAAAGCTTTTCTCTCCTATGTGAATTTTGCCGTTTAAGAAAGTTCCATTTGTAAGTACCACGGCTTTTGATCTAATCTCGATACCTAAGCTTGTCTTTACACCCAGAACGCGATTTTCCTTGACAATTAGTTCAGTGACCATTTCCTGCCAGAAATCAACATTTGGCGTGTTTTCGAGGGCCATTCTCCACTCTTCCGAGAACTTCATCCTGTCATTTTGAGTTCGTGGGCTCCACATGGCCGGACCCTTAGATAGGTTTAGCATTCGGAACTGGATCATGGATTTGTCAGACACAATGCCAGACATTCCGCCTAACGCGTCTATCTCCCTAACAATTTGACCCTTCGCGACGCCCCCCATGGCGGGATTGCACGACATTTGGCCAATCGTATTCATGTTCATAGTAACGAGTAGGACTTTTGATCCCATTTTTGCTGCCGCTGCAGCCGCCTCGCAGCCTGCATGGCCCGCGCCCACTACGATTACATCATACTCTTGAAACATACTTTCTGTTAATTTCTAGTTCCACGTGGAACCCTTTTTTAGTTACCCACAATTCCTTCAACATTTCCACAATTTGTTTCACGTGAAACCCAGTCACGATCGCAAAGATAGATAAGAGTCCTCTTTTTTGCGCATCACCGACTTTTGTCGCGTGGTTTTATCAGAATAGCCAATTAAATGCAGCACGCCATGAATAATCACACGATGCAACTCGTTGTCAAAAGTCTTGTCAAAGGAACGCGCATTTTCCATGACACGGGGGATGCTGATGTAGATTTCACCGTCTATTGCGTTCGCATCACTTCCATTGTCAAAAGTGATGATATCGGTGAGAGTAGAATGATTTAAGTATTTAACGTTGATAGAGTGCAGAAAGGAATCGGAGCAGAAAATGAAATTCAACTCGCTAATAGTTCCTCTTTCCTGTAATACAGCCAATTTAATCCAATTGGAGGTCTTTCTAGGATGATCAAGTTTGAACTCGACTTCTTCGTTAAAGAATCTGATAGAGGACACGGCGTTTATGCAATAATTGATAATTCCGAAAGTTAAGACAGTTGGGAACCAAATAATTGAGCAGATTTAAATCATCAATACAGATTACACAATGGAATTCAGGACTTCACCGGCTCATTTTGAAATAAGACTACGTTTTTGAAGTGTTTTTTCAGAAGGGAGATCCAAGGCGTTGAATTCGTATGCGCGCGACATATATTTAATCCCCGCATTCCTACGCGCTTAGCAAAAGCACGGTGCTTTAAGAGTCTTATGAATTCATGTAAAAGCTGAGTTCTACAATGCGACCGTTTTCCTTGAAATCTACCTCGTCAGAAAGATGTCTCATAAGGAAGATGCCTCGTCCACCAAGCTTCTCGATGTTCTCAGGTGATGTGGGGTCAGGAAGATTATCAAAATTAAACCCTGGTCCCTCGTCCTTAATGACGAAACGGAGCATACTTTCATCAAGAGAAAGGCTCAGGAACACATTCTTCGACTTGTCGTTAGCATTGCCATGGCGAATAGCATTATTAACAGCTTCGGTTACAGCGATCATGATATTGCCATACATATCATCATCTAAATGGAACTTGTCCTTCGCGTTGTCAATAAAGCTCTCGATCATTCGAATATTTTCCGTAATTGACGGAACCTGTATACTGATGGTATTCATGCCCTGTTTACCTTCTTTTTGGCTCTTTATTTGTCTCCAACCCTCTTAAAATATTCACTCACTTCCTTTTTATAATAAGGGTAGAGTTTAGGCGGTACTGTTTTTAACAATTCTACTTCTTTTTCCTTTACTCGCAAATATTCCTCAAATGCCTTTGGAATTTCTTTGTCATAATCCTTCGCAGTCTCGCCCTTCCTCTCGTCATCCATATCTTGCTCTCTGGACGACTTCTCCGTTTCTAACAACCGGGTTACGATGTCTTGCTGCCGTTTTAACAACTGATCAGTGAGTTGTTTATTAACGAGATCCATTTCAGACTGTTCCATCTTTGACGGAAGATCTCCTCCAGGCATTTTTCCATCTTTCATTTTCTCTTGCATCTCTTGCAGGGCCTTCCTTATCCTTTCCTGCTCTGCCGCCATTCCAGCCAACTCCTCCGATAACTCACGCCCAGATTTGCCACTGCCTTTCAATTCCTGAATTTTCTGATTCAACTGCTGTTGCATCTGACTCAAACTTGGCTTGTCTCCCTTTTTCTTGGATTTACCCATCGATGGATTCGACATCATCTCCATCATCATATCGAAATGGTCATCCAACATCAGCGCAAGATTATTGATCGATGTCATTGTCATTTGCATCTCACCTGACGCCTGCGGTCTCCTCCTATCTTTGTTGGCTTCCACAACTTTGTCGAGGTGTTCATTTAACTCACCAATCTCACGCGTCACAATACTGCCCATAAAAGGATCCTTCTTTCCAAGTGCCAATAGACTGTCCTCCAACACTTTAGCATCATCCTTAAGTTTAAGTTGTCGCTGCGCCACTGAATTAAAGGCAGGATCATTCTGGCTCAGATCATTGAAATTCTTCATCAATGACTCTTCATCAAATGAAAGCTTGACCAGCCCGTGCAATATGTGCCTAAGACTTTCAAGGTTTTGAGCGTCAACCTCCATAGACATAGAGCTTTGAGCTCCCTCCATCTGCTGCTGCATTTTTTGCATCTTCTGCAAAGCATTCTTTTGAGGCGTCTTTGCCTTTGATGGAGCTTTCTGATTCAACATTTCCTTGCTCTCTTGCTGTTGCTGTTCCACATCTTTCGAATCCTCTTCCGATGGAAGATCTTCGTCATTTTTCTGCAGTTGCTCACCCAACTCTTTCAAATCTTCAAGTTTCTCTTTCGTCTTTTCAAAATCCTCTTTAAGTTTCTGCTGATCTTCCGCAAGCTCCTCACTCTCAGATTTTTGCTCGTTTCCCTGATCAGAATTATTACCTTCTGGTTTGTCCTCATCCGACTTTTTGCTCTTTTGATCTGACTTCTTAGAATCTTGTCTCTTATCCTTGGTCGCCTTCTGCTCCTTCTTCTCAAGCGCTTCTGTATCGTTCAAAAGCGATTGCTGCTTTTCGACCTGATCCTTAAGATCCTGGATGGCCTGGTCGAGTTTGAAATCGTACTGTAGCTGTTTGAATAGCTCCAGAGTTCGCTCAAGTTCTTTTTCAAGATTGTTCGTTTTCTGATCAAGTTTGTCCAGGATTTTTTGAATCTGTGATATATCACTGTTTTCCTTTAATAACTTCTGTAATTCCTCGAACAATTTCTTGGTTTCGTCATCCAACAACTCGTCCATTAACTTTTGTATCTGCTCTGCCTTTTCACGAATCCTTTCATTCTGTTCGGTAAAAGCATCTTTTTTCTGATCAAGCAGATGATTCTCTTCCTTTAACTCATCGACCATCTTGTCGAGACCTAATTTCTGCTCGACAATATCTTCCAGCATTTTCTTGTCCTGCCAGTCGAGACTCTGTCTGCCCTTTAGTTTTTGACTGGCCTGCTCAATCTGATCTTGAAGCTTATTCGCCTTGCCTTTGCTTTGATCAATCTTTTGCTGAGTTTTTGATTGCGTCTTGCTGATGTCAGCAACTAGATTGTCTTCAGTGGGAACCAAAAACGTATAAACAGCAGTCTTTGTAGACTTACTACCGTTTACGCCGTCGTTATCCCACACCTGCATATAGTACTCAAGACTGCTTCCCGGGCTTAGTTTTAATGAATCCAGGGACCAGGGATGAAAAAAGCTTTGCTGTATCTGATTTCGATTAACAGCAATACCAGTAGTATGTGAGGCTGTCTCTTTATGATTTTCGTCGCGAATCGAATAGTGCAGGGCAAGTTTGTTAATCCCATGATCGTCACTCAGCATACCGCTCAGTACCACCATTTTGTATAGGATAGAGTCCTTGAAATTGTTCAGCTCTACCTTCGGAAATTCGTCTTTGATAACCGAAATGTGATAGGCAATCTTCTCTTTGTTTTTGCTTTTATCGTTTTCGAGAAGGATTTCATAGCCTGTAGGATTTCTGAACTCCTTTGAATAGCTAAATGACTGATCATCAGTATTTTGAAAGTTTTCAGGCGCTGTCTGCCCCTCCATCAGGATCTGAGCATTTTTCGCATTGGCTGTAGAAAGAGACCATTTGATCTCAGTGCCTTCAGGGACTTCGAGATTTCCTGAATTGATGAGCGACTCTTTCTTTCTTTGGAGATACTGTGGGTACCTAAGATCAACGCTAAACTTGGCAAGCTCTGGACGATTCACAACGGTAATCTTGTAAGGGTCAGAATAGAATCCTGCAGCCTCAACTTGAAATTCAAAACCCTCCCGGATGTTTTCCAGCGAATAGGTGAATTCGTTGGTAGCGCCAATTCGCTCGAGTTTCAGCCTTTGATTATTTCGCACGATATAAGCGCTCTCCGGAATAGCGTTGCCTTCGAGACGAACCCTTACCTGAAGATCCTCATTGTAAAAGCCGTTAAGACTCTGTTCGTCGAGCATGAATTTAAAAGGAGCGGCAGGAGAATATTGTCTTGTGAAGTGAACGAGTCTGCTTGTGCTTTGAGTGAGAATACCCCGATTCAAAATCAGAATGCCGAGAATGACAAGAATCGGAAGCAATAGGTACTTTAAATACTTTCTGTTTTGGTTGATGTCAATAAAGCCCTCGAAAGAAATGGTCTCAAATTCACGGGAGTTCTGTTCAATACTGGCATAAGCCAGAGCAGAATTGTCGCGGAGAGAATTTAGCTGAATCAGATTCAGCAGCCTGTCCTTAATACTTGGAACATAATCACCGATCACCTTTGCACTTTGCTCTTCAGACAAACCACGTTTAGCAAACCACCACTGGATAGGTTCTCGAAGAAATCTGTAAAGACAAAATGCCACTACCCCAAAAAAGGTGAACATGATCAGGAACCTCGCCCAGGGACCAAGCCAGAGGTTGTACTCCAAGACGGCAGCAAGGAGAAAATAGGAAACTAAAATAGACAGAGAGAGCATGCTACCCCTAACAAATATGTTGAGGTAATATTTTCTTTTGAATGATCGGATTTTTTCATGAACACGCTCCACTCCCGTTCCCATACCAAATCATTAAAATTGAAAACGAAAAACCATTCCCCAAAAGTTGAAGAGGACTAATATAAGGTCTTATTGAATCAAGACAAAATGTTGAATTGTCCAATCAGTCTGATTGGCTGGCAGGTCCCGGCGAACTCCAGTCAAACTCTTTTTCAAAATATTCGATGACTTGCATTTTCAGCAAACGTTCCTGTTCAAGTAAATCAACGTGTGGAAGTTTCTTGATCATTTTCCAATGAGGCCAGCCATCCTGATCAAGCCCCTCTAGTTCATAATAGCCGGACAGACTCAGGACTTTACAAATTCCAATGTGCATCAGATCCTGCTTTTCTTCCTTGCTAAACACGCGTTTACCACGGCCCAGTTCCTGAACGCCTATCAGAAACAGAACGATATTAAGATCCTTGGGTTTTTTCCCAATGATTGATTCAAGTGCAGTCATCAAGGATGACCAGCTTCTTTCAAAATCAAGATCACGCTTGAACATGATGCATTTCCTCCCAGTATTCAAAAGCTCTTCTATGATGCGGTACTACAATTGTGCCACCTATTAATTTCCTTATTCCCATTGGCTCATTCACTTGTTCAGTTATAAGACCGACTTCGTGGAATTTGCCAGACGATACATTACGATCATCACAGCGGAGCACAATGGAACAGGTAAGTCCGATTAATTCGTTGGACTTCAGATCTAAGGTTTCCTCCCTGATATGCATTCGTGTCCAAATTTAAGATACACTTGATGATTAGGCTGTCGCAGGCCATTAACTTTTCATCCAAATTAAAACGATAGGTATTAAAATCTTCGGGAAGTCCCATAGAATTTTGAATTGAAATATATTCGTAACACCGTTGTACGCAAATATATCCCAAATGCCCAATACTGCGATCGGAACGATCTTGTCAGATTTCGTTTCCCTGTTTTTTCCGAGCCAATGTCTGGCATGTGAAAATGCTCTTGTTAAGGGCGAAGAGTTGGTTTGTACATCATGTAAACTGGAAATGCCAGCGACGCATTACCACCTTGAAAGAGACAATCCTTTAGCAAACCGTTTGTCGTATCGCTTTCCGCTTAAGTATGGGATGGCATGTTACAAATTCAGCAAAAGTGGGAGAGTCCAACATCTTCTGCACGAGCTGAAATACAACAGTCATCCTGAAATCGGCGTTGGGTTGGGACGTGTTTATGGCGACAAGCTGGCGACGCTTGGTTATGCAAAAGATTTCGAAGTGATCATACCCGTACCGTTGCATCCTACGCGGCAGAGAAAGCGTGGTTATAATCAGAGTGCAAAATTTGCCGAGGGCCTGTCCGAAAAACTAGCTATTCCATTTTCTGACGAGATAATGTCTCGAAGACTGAAAACGGAAACACAAACGCGAAAGTCAAAACTTAATCGGTGGGAAAACATGGGTGAAGTATTTAGAGTCGACGATCGTTTTAGAATTGAAGGTAAGAGTATACTTCTCGTCGACGATGTTATTACAACCGGTTCCACACTCGAGGCGTGCGCTCAAGTCTTGTTACAGTCAGGTGTCAGAGACCTGAGCGTGGCTTGCATAGCAGAGGCTTAAAAAGAAAAGAGCTCCATTTGGAGCTCTTTTCTTTATGTAAGACAGTGTTGTATTAGTAGTTGGAACCTGCTCTGATCATCGCGCAACGGAAGCCTATAGTAGCAGTCGCAGAATCCTGATCAAGATATCTTCTTGTACCTGGTGACATCCAGTAAGCCACATCTTTCCATGAACCGCCTTTGTAAACTCGTGCACGGTCGGTGATCAAAGAAGTGAAAGACTCAGGATTCTTCTCGAAGTCACTATTATAACCTGAGTTCGAGCCGGAAGAAGGATCAAGAAATCCATCGCGACGAATTGGGTTCAGATCATCAAAGTCCTGGAAGGACATAGGACGATAAATATCCTGCACCCACTCACTCACGTTACCGGCCATATTGTATAGGCCGTAATCATTGGGAGGATACTCATATATGTAAGAAGTGATCAAAGCTCCGTCATTCAAGCGACCAGCAATACCCGCATAGTCACCACGACCACGCTTGAAGTTGGCGAGCATAAAGCCCATTTGTTTTCCGTAAGGATTACGAACAGCGTGACCGTCCCAAGGATAAATTCTCTGACTGGTCTGCAATTCTTCAAGCCACTGTGTTCCTATCAAAGCCTGCGCAGCGTATTCCCACTCCGCTTCTGTAGGAAGGCGGTAAGCAGGAACTACAATACCAGATTCCAAAGGAATACGGCCATCGCTTTCTGCATATTCTTCGCCAGCATCTTCAGCAAGTTTGATATTTACAGCGCGGGTTCTCCACACTGCAAATTTGCTTGCCTGATTCCAGGTAATGCCGACGACCGGGAAATAACGGAAGCCAGGATATCTTAAATAGTGTTCTACGTAAGGATCATTGAATGCGAGTTTTCCGACCCATACAGTAGTGTCAGGTAGTGCAGCCTGGTAAGCTTCCTGCGAGGAATCTTTTGCCAGGTAGTGCATGTACTCCAACCAGTGTACGTTCGCGATCTCAGTTTCGTCCATATAGAAAGAGGCGACCGAAACCGTCCTCTCTACGTTGTCGCGATAAGACATCACATCTTCTTCGAAAGAACCCATTACGGCGCGGCCACCTTCGATGAACACCATGTTTGGCGCGTCGGGTTGACCTTCATAAGGGTTGACCATAAATCCACCTTGGTCTTCGTCGTTGTAAGCTAACCCAGTAGCTGTACTCATTTGACCAGGATTTTGTGCGTTTGGTTTTCTTCCCTTTCCGCCGAACAATGAACATGCTGAAAGTGCGACAGATCCACCAACGAGGTACAATAGGACCCTGAAAGAATAATTCATTTTGGTATTAAGTTTAAACAATATGCTAATTAAACGTTTTGAGAAGTGCTTTGCAAGCTGGTGCAAGTTTATTGGCGAAATGTAACATTATGGAATCTTGCGAATTATGAACGCTCAAATAAAGTACTTATTGTTTTGGGAATGGCACCTCCACAATTGGGAAGACCAGACTCCTAAACAAGGGTTGAACGTACCATTTCAACGATTAATTGTGGTGGCATGGAATTTTGATACTAGGCTTTTCAAAACGCCTACTATGCTAACGCTACAAGATTTCAGAGTGATGCCCTTCGAGAAGAAATGTGATGTAATCACATTTTATGGCAATTATATTGCGCAACGATCACTTGCCGACTGCAAGGTCTTCCTGTACTTCACTGAGGGATTCTTTATTGAAGTATTCTACTCCCCAAAATACAAAAAGGTTTTAATGATCAACGCCTTTGAAAAACCAATCGGACTCGATCCTTACTTGGACAAGATCTCATTGGCGGATTTGGAGATGGCCTGACCTGCCATCCGCTGCAGAAAATCGATTGCCGTATCAACAGTTTTTATCTCTTCAATGAGAAGCATCGCTTTACCTGCACTGTCCCTCATCTTGCATTGACGAGGATGCTTTTGAACAAAGGATAATATCTGGCCGAAAACATCTGTTTTAAAATACGAATCATCGCTAACGAAATAAGCCCGCATCTTATCATTTTTCAAACTCAGTTTTTCGAAGCCGAGTTTTTCGCCAAGCCATCGCAGCCTTACAGTATTTATTAATTCTTCCGTCGAAGAAGGTAAAGGACCGAATCGATCTTTGACTTCAACGGCGAATTCACCAAGTTCCTTTTCATCCTTGATACTATCAAGACGAGAATAAAGTTGAAGACGCTCACTGATATTATTTACGTATTGATCTGGAATTAAAATCTCAAGATCCGTTTCGATAACACAATCCCGCACGAGCAACTTTGCTTTCTCAGCAAGCTCAACTGAAAACAGATCCTTGAAATCGGTTTCTTTTAACTCCTGAATAGCGTCATCTAGTATTTTATGGTAGGTATCAAAACCCAGGTCAGTAATAAAACCTGTTTGTTCTCCACCCAATAAGTTTCCCGCGCCTCTGATGTCGAGGTCGCGCATTGCTACTTTGAAGCCATCGCCCAATTCGGAAAACTCTTCGAGCGCTGCGAGTCGTTTTCTTGAATCAGAAGTCAGGAGTGAGGTAGGTGGTGTAAGTAAATAACAAAAAGCTTTCTTGTTTGATCGCCCCACGCGGCCTCTCATCTGATGTAGATCTGACAACCCAAACATGTGCGCCTGATTAATTATGATCGTGTTTGCATTCGGAATATCAAGACCCGATTCAATAATGTTGGTAGAGACCAATACATCATATTCTCCATCGATGAATTTCATCATTGCTTTCTCCAGCTTGTCGCCTTCCATCTGTCCATGTGCTATCCCGATACGCGCATCCGGCACCAGTCTATAAATGACATTGGCGACCTCAACGATATCACCTACACGGTTGTGAACAAAGAATACCTGTCCTCCCCGCCTTAGTTCATGACTGACCGCATCGCGGATAGTGATCTCGTTGTACGTGTGAAGTTCTGTGGTTACCGGCTGGCGGTTTGGAGGGGGAGTGGAAATAACACTAAGATCCCGGGCACCCATCAAAGAAAAATGTAACGTCCGGGGTATTGGCGTCGCGGTAAGCGTCAACACGTCAATGTTTACTTTTATTTCCTTTAATCTGTCTTTTACTTTTACACCGAATTTTTGCTCCTCATCGATGATCAGAAGGCCAAGCTCTTTGAAATTTACATCACTACTTACGATACGGTGTGTACCAATCAGAATGTTAACCGTTCCTTCCTTTACCTCACCAAGAATCTGCTTGATTTCCTTTTCCGTCTTGAATCTCGAAACGTAATTAATGGACACTGGGAAATTTCCGAGTCTCTCGCTAAATGTTCTGTAGTGCTGCATAGCAAGAATCGTTGTAGGCACCAGAACTGCTACTTGTTTTCCTTCCGTGGCAGCTTTAAACGCAGCACGGATAGCGATTTCCGTTTTTCCGAAACCTACATCTCCACAAACAAGTCTATCCATTGGATGTGGTTGCTGCATATCTCGTTTTACATCCTCAGTAGCTTTCGCCTGATCGATTGTATCCTCATACATAAAAGACGATTCAAGCTCAGCTTGTAGAAAACTATCAGGTTGAAACGCGTAGCCTGGAGCCGACTTTCTTTTAGCATACAGTGATATCAGCTCTTTCGCAATATCCTTTACACGCTTCTTAGCCTTAGACTTTTTGTTTTCCCATTCCTGCGTTCCGAGTTTGCTTATTAAAGGTATTGCACCATCTTTTCCAGAATACTTGGAGATCTTATGCAGCGAGTGAATGCTAACGTATAACAAATCGTCATCGCGATACACGAGTCTTATAGCTTCCTGATGATGACCATTGACCTCCTTTTTCTCAAGGCCGGCAAACTTTGCGATACCATAATCAATATGCGTAACGAAATCGCCAGGCTGTAACATTTGAAGTTCTCTTAGCGTCAGCGCCTTGGACTTCGTGAATTTTTCTTTTGCGCGATATCGATGAAAGCGCTCAAATATTTGATGGTCTGTGTAGCACAATAATTTTTGAGTAGAGTCTACAAAACCCTGCCGCAAAGCAAAATCTAAAGGCTGATAATGCAGCTGCGGATTGATCTCATCAAAAATTCCCTTCAATCGTTCATTCTGTCTCGGCAGATCAGCTGTTATAAAATTGCTGAAGCCTTGTACTTCATGATCATATAAATCCTTAGCAAGCAATTCAAAGTCCTTGTTGAAGGAGGGTTGCGGGGACGATTTGAATTCGAATTGTTGATGAGCATCAAAAGAAAACCTTGAACCAAATTCGATGCATGTGAACGCAACCGATTTTTGCCGGAATGCAGTGGCATTATCGAAAAGTAGCGCAGGATCAGAAACCACCTTAGTTCCGCTTGCCTTCAGGATCTTATCAAAAGATGATTCAGCCTTGTCGAAGCTTTTTTGGATAACTTCGGCGGTTAGCTCAAAGTCTTTGTACCAAATTCGTGTCTGAGGTGAAATGAAGTCCAGGAAAGATTGACGTTCCTCCTGCATAAGCTTCGACTGAATATTAGGGATGATGCTGACCTTTTGAAGGGCATCAACTGACAACTGAGAGCCTGGATCAAATGTACGGATGCTGTCTACCTCGTTGCCAAACAGTTCGATACGACAAGGCAACTCATAGGCAAATGAGAAAATATCGATGATGCCTCCTCTTACTGCAAACTGACCAGCTTCATAGACGAAGTCAGTTTTTTCAAAATCATAGGTGTGCAAAAATTCTTCTAAAAAGGAAACATCCAGTTTTTCTTTCAGGGCGACCGTGAAAGTATTCGTTGAAAGCGATCTCTTGTTAATTACCTTTTCGCTCAATGCTTCAGGATAACTTACAATGATCTCTGGAGCCGATTTGCTTGCCAGCTTGCTAAGGACCTCAGTGCGCATAAGAATGTTGGCATTCTCGATCTCGTCGTATTCGTAAGGGCGCTTATACGACATTGGGAAAATAAAGACCTCTCGTCCCAGTAAATTCTGAAGATCGTTTTGAAAGTATGATGCTTCGTCCTTGTCGTGGAGGATCACCAGATATTCCTGTGGATGAATTTTGAAAGCGGCCGCGAGCACCAGAGCATCCAAGCTACCGGTAAGACCTTTGATTTTGATTTGGTGAAATTTTGGCGCGGCAATCCCTGCGGCCAAGGTCTTAATGTAACCATCCGCGCAATAAATGCCTAGAAAATCGTTCGCCTTCAAAACCTTTATTCTAACTCCTGTTTGCTAAAACAAGAACAGCAAAGATACTTCCTTGAAAAGTTCTAATCACAATGACTGACAAAAAAACTCTGTATTTTTGAAATGTGGCAATAATAGGATCGGTCGTTCTCTCTATCAGCGTAATGGCAACGGTCTTTACCCTTTTTGGACTCCTTCAGCCATGGCCAATGCTATGGTGGCGGGATGTTCAAAACAGAAGGGGAATATTAAAACTTTATGGATCGATTGCAGCCTTTGGTTACTTCGTATATTGGCTTCTCACTACATTATTGATATGAAAAAATTTCCGAGTATTGTAATCGCTGCGATTTTGATTGTGATGGGATGTTCAAAATCATCAAGCGAACAGAGTGCCCCTGGAGTTAATGATCAACCGGATCTCATCATTACATTAACCGACAACACGACGCACAACATTAAGGACCTTACAGGAAAAAATGTAGTGATACTTTTTCAACCCGACTGCGATCATTGCCAGCGTGAGGCTACCGATTTTCAGAAAAATCTCAGCGCCTTTGAAGCTTGCGCTATTTATTTTATCACGGCGGCACCAATGGACGAAATCATAGAGTTCTCCACCAAATATAATCTCAATGGTCACTCTAACGTACACTTTGGTTTTACTCCGGCTCCAAACATTCTGAAAAACTATGGAGCGATTTCCGCACCATCTATCTACATCTATTCAGATGAGCACAAACTGGTAAAACAGTTCAATGGGGAAATAGCTGTTAAAGAAGTGATGAAATATATTTAGTTGGCCCGCTGAGCGACAACCAGATACTTTTTGTCAACTCCGGTAAACCCAATCAGAAACCTATCGCCCCCATCTGTCAGTCTTGTTTTCTTTTTTAAGGCAGAAGGATCAAGCGGGTAATTTCTTACCGTGATGTTTGCTTTGCCGTCTGGAAAATATTCTTTCAACACCTTAGAATCCGCCTTGACGTATGCGATGATTCTAAAGACTTTCCCTTGAAATTCCGGAACCATTACTTCTGACGAATACAGATGCGTATTAGAATGTAACTTATCTATGTTATACATTTTGCCAACTGTCTTAAAGGCTCCAGCTTTCAGAATTGAGGCATTTGGTTCGTACAAATACTTCTTCGGTAGCCCCAGTTGAACGTGAGCTGATTTCTCTTCTGAGAAAGTGAACTGAAGCCTTGAAGCTCCATTTTTCTTTAGATTGACTGCAATGATATCGGGATCTGATTTTTGTTCGGGTGTTAATAGAAAAAGTAATTCTTTGCATTCATTGTCGACCGAGAGCACAAATACTTTGGAGACAAATGACAGCTCGCTTATTGCTCGCTGAATATCCAACAATGGTGATGCCTTGATTAGTAGGTAGCCAGAGCGTTGCAAGATCTCTTCGTGCAACGTTGTAATGTTCGGCTCCGAGTCTTTAAGGGAATACACCTTCTTGTTGCCTTCTATTCGTCTTGAGGGGTCTATGTAAATCAACCCAAATTTGTCGGTGAAAGAGGACAAGAAATCTGCGGCCTTTTTGTTAACGTGTCGGATGTTTGTGGCGCCAAGTAATTTATGATTGTAAGCAGCCATTGCTAAAAGATCGACATCGGGTTCAACCATGGTGATGTCTTTACTTACTGTGCTAAGGAAGTAGGAATCAATTCCAAGGCCTCCCGACAAATCAAGACAGGATCCATTAATTGACAATTCTGACAGTAGCTGAGCTTTGAAAACCGCGGTGCGTTCTGACGAACTCTGTTCCAGGTTTTTCAATGGAGGATATAGAATTCCAGGAGTGTTATAGTAGAGCGGTATTTTTTCGCCGGCTTTTTTTCTTCCAGCAATCTGGTTTACAACAACGCCAGCAGGAACACCTTCGATGTCACGATATTTGAAGAGAATATCTGCAGCCTCAACATTTTCATGTGATCTGATAAATTGCTGGAGGGCTGCTGATTTCAGCTGTTCAATCAAGCGTCATGCATTTTGGGTACTGAAGATTTTCTGGTATAGAGGATGATGTTTCTGACATATGCAACGCAACCTAAACTTTGAGAGACAAGCAGCACGGGATCTTTCCTGACAAACCCATAGATAAGTATAAGGATTGACGCCATCAAACTAATGACCCAGAACCCCAATGGAAGGATTGAAAGTTTTTTCTTTTCAGAATAATACCATTGATAGATGAAACGAAAGTTAAGGATAAGTTGTCCGATAGCGCCGAACACAACGATCGGTTGCTGGAAGTCGGTCTGAGCTGAAATTGATTCCAACACTTTTGGAGAGGACGTTATGAATACGGTCAGAATAATGATTGGCAACATTAACAGGCCTGCGCGGGCTAAGACGTTTATATTAAGCCAGCTATTTTTCAACTGCAGGTTGCGTATATAGATGTAGTAAGACAAAAACTGGCCGAGAATGATGATACCGTCGGCACGCAGTATTCCGTAGCTCAGAATTATAGAAGATGCTATCAGACTGATTTGCCAATAGAGGGTGGGTGATACAACTTTTCCTTCCTTTTCAGAACTGAGCCATTGCACGATCATTCGTGCTCCAAAAAGTGATTGCCCGGCGAAGCCAATAGCATAGATCCAATGCAATTCGAGTAATTCCATCCACTTAAAGATGAATAAATAAAAGATCAGATAAGATGTAGTATGAATTTGAAATTTTACTTTGAGCCATGATTTTCGATTTGATTGTTATTGGAGGGGGAGCCGCAGGATTCTTTGGTGCAATCCAAGCCAAGACTCTGAAACCAGGACTGTCGGTTTTGATTCTTGAAAAATCAACCAAACTATTGTCCAAGGTCAGAGTTTCCGGAGGAGGCCGGTGCAATGTGACACATCATTGCTATAACCCCTTCGAGTTGTCACGACACTATCCTCGCGGTGAGAAGCAAGTGAAAAAGCTGTTCCAAAGATATGGCGCAGAGCAGGTGAGGAACTGGTTCTCTGAAAAAAGAGTTCAGTTGAAGGTTGAAGAAGATGGTCGCATGTTTCCAACCTCGGATAGATCTCAGACGATCATAGATTGTTTCTTGGAAGAAGCAGAAAAACAAAACATCACGATTATTACGAACAGTGGTGTGACATCATTGGCCATTCATGATGGCCATATTGAAATTGAAGCCGGAGGTACAACTTACGAGGCAAAGAAAGTGCTCGTCGCGATTGGCGGAAGTGCAAAGGCGGAAGGTTATGCGTTTCTATCCAAGGTTGGTCATACAATTCTCAGCCCGATACCCTCCCTATTCACTTTCAATAGTCAGAGTAACCAGTTTCAGGATTTGATGGGCATATCTATGCCTGACGCCGAGGTAAAGATCGCATCTAGTAAGTATGTGCAGCGTGGACCGTTGTTGATAACGCATTGGGGACTAAGTGGCCCTGCCGTGATCAGATTATCTGCGTGGGCCGCACAATTTTTAAATGAAAAACAATACATATTTGATGCGTTGATAAACTGGATTGGTTTAACGGAAGATGATTGCCGTCAGGGGTTATTGAAATTGAAGGAGGTCAACCCTAAGCAAAAAATAACGAAGAATCCGGATTTTACTGTTCCTCTTCGATTGTGGCAACGTCTGTGTGAGTTGTCTGGTATAGAAGAGGATCGTGGTTATGGAGATATATCTATGAAGCAGTTGAATCGATTGGTAGAATATCTCACACATTGCGTGATAAGCATCAAAGGAAAAACTACGTTCAAAGAGGAGTTTGTTACTTGTGGCGGTATTGATCTAAATGAAGTAAACCTGGAAACATTGGAGAGTAAAATTGTTCCGAACCTTTACTTCGCGGGGGAAGTTTTAAATATCGATGGTGAAACAGGCGGCTTCAATTTTCAGGCGGCCTGGACAACAGGATATGTTGCCGCCGAGTCGATTTGTCACCCTTAACTCAAGGGCTGGAGCACACTTTTATGGAGACCGACATTAAGTCGCATTGTGCTGCCATTTATCCACGGCAGATTAGGTTGTTCATGTCCAATAGGAAAATTAAAAGCAACAGGATATTTATAACCCTTGACTTTGTCCAAGACGATTTGTTCAACGCTTTCGCCAAATTCAGGGTCTTCTTCTTTCATTGAAGTCATCTGTCCTATGATCAGACCGGAAATATTGCTGAGCTTTCCGGCCCTCTTCAGTTGCATGAACATCCTGTCGAGGCGATAATAGAATTCGTCAATCTCTTCTATGATTAGGATGCATCCGTCAAAGTCATTTTCCGACGATGTACCCAGTGATTCAACAATTAGTGAAAGATTTCCACCTGTGATGATCCCGTCAGCTTCGCCAGTTCTATTTGATGTTGAACCGGGGGCTTCAAGCGTATACGGGGAATCAAATAATAGGTGTTTGAGTTTTTCAATTGAACTTTGTGATAACGGGTTTGAGAAATTGAGTGCCATCGGCCCATGTATACTTTGAATTTCTGCAGGCAACAATTTCATATGAATTGCGGTTACGTCGCTGAAACCGATGATCCACTTGGGGTCCTGTTGTAACGGAGTAAAATCAATGTCGTCAACAATGCGAGTCGACCCATAGCCACCCCGTGCGCAGAGAATTGCTTTAACATCTTTGTTCATGAGCATTGCCTGAAAGTCAGATTTTCTATTGAGATCTGATGCGGCCAGATAGCTATGCTCATTACGGATCACGTTATCGCCGACTACGACTTTAAGGCCCCAGGATTGCAGCTGATGTATTGCGGCTTCTAGGTTTTCGGCCGAAACCCTTTTACCACTGGCTACAATACCGATGGTGTCTCCGGAACTAAGGCGTGGTGGTGTAATCATTTCTAAGGCAAGGGACTATAATTTCAGGACAAAAGAAAAGCCCCTCCAAGTTTCTTTGGAGGGGCTGCTTCATTTTTGCTGTATTAATTATTGTTTTGGCTTTATCGCAGGTGCAGCAACTGTAGGCGCTGGCGTTGCGGATGCAGGCTTTGGTGTAACACCAAGTTTCTTTAAAACCATATCGGAGATATCCATTTTGTCATCCCCGTAGAGTATAACATCCAGGCCGCCGATCTGTTGATTCAGAACGAATGTGAAACCATTTTCTTTCGCAACTTCTTCGATGCCCTTACCGACTTTTTTATAGACGGGATCCATCAATGAAGTCTGTTTGGTTTGAATAGTTGTTTGAGCGTCTGTCTGGAGTTTTTCGATATTTTGCTGCATTTGCTGAAGCTCGCGCTCGGTGTTTGCCTTCACAGCTTCTAGCATTGTATTCAGGTTTGCGTTGTAGTCAGCGAGTTTTTTCTGGAACTCCTGATACTTTGCATCGATCTGGGTTTTCAACTGCGCTTGTGTAGACTTAAGTTCAGAATCAATGGCCTTTGCATCCGGCAACTGGCTAAAGATATAGTCGACATCAGCGTAACCGATTTTAAGAGGCGATGCTGTTTGCGCGTGCGATACAAGAGCCCCAAATCCCAACACCAGAAGTAAAACGAATTTTCTCATCACTTTTATTTTAGTTTTTTATCTTATCGTTAGGGTCACCATAACCCAATTGGTCTAATACGAAATCAGTATAGTCATGCCGTGGGTCGGTGTAAATCATCACCAACTGCGCAGCTTTGTCGAACATAATAGCCAAGTTGTTCTCTTTACAGACTTTATCAACGGCGTCCCAAACCTTGTCTTGAATGGGTTTGATGAGTTCCTGCTTCTTAAGAAAGAAAAGTCCACCAAAGCCGAATACCTTTTTTTGATATTCTTTGAGTTCATTTTCTTTCTTCTGGATCGCTTCGGTGCGTTCCTTTCGCATTTCCTCTGTCAATAACACCTGCTCAGCCTGCAGAGCGCTGTACAAGCCATCAATCTTTTTCTTGCTCTCCTGAATTTCCTTTTCCCAGGCTTCAGACAGCTGATTGATCTCACCTTGCGCCTTTTTATACTCCGGCATTTTGTTCAGAATGAAATCGGTATCTATATAACCGAATCGCTGAGCCTGGACAAAATTCAGGCCGAAAATGAGAAAAAAAACTGTAATAAAATAAGGTCGCATGATTATCTCATTATCTGATTTGCTGACCAATTGTGAAGTGGAATTGTGATCCACTAACATTCTTATTGCTACCCAGTGGAACAGGGTCAAATCCGTAAGCCCAGTTCAAACCAATCAAACCAAATGCTGGCATGAAAATCCGTGCTCCAATACCTGCCGATTTGTACATTCTGAACGGGTTATAGTCCTGGTACGTGCCCCAATTGTTTCCGGCTTCCGTAAAGATAAGGCCGTAAATTGTCGCGGCATTTCCTGTTGTGACAGGATATCTCAATTCTAAGCCCATTTTTTCGTAGATAACGCCGCCCTTCTGGGTCGTAGTATTTCCTGTGGCGTAAGTTGGTGGCGTGATCTGGTTGTCCTGATATCCTCGAAGACCAATAATCTCCTTACCAAGTACAAATGAGTTGAATCCGCCGGCAAGCCCGCTTCCACCCAATACGAATCGTTCAAACGGGCCAATGCCTGTTTTGGCGTGATCGTATGCCCCAATAAATCCAAAGTGAACTTTAGCTTCCAACACAAGTTTCTTTTTGGAATCCAGTGCCAGATAGTATTTGGCATCGAACATCCACTTGTGGTACTCCTGCCATTTGTTCTTTTGCTGAGCAGTTGCTGTTTTGTAGTCCAGTCCATTAAACTGAGAGTACGGTGGGGTCAATGCAATACTTAGCGATATCGTTGAACCTGATGATGGATACATCTGGTTATCGATACTGTTTCTCGAAATAGTCGTGTTGAATGTAATTGCATTCGACGAACAGTTGGTACAGCCTATGCCGTAATCAATGTTCTGGAGGGTATACTTGGCAAACCCAAGCGAGTTTGTGAGTGTAAAGTAGTTGTCAGGCCATTCAAGCATACGACCCAAACCAACGGAAAAGTTATCTGCCTGTAATTTAGAGTTCAAGTCAGTATAACTCCGTGCACCGGCACCGGCATATCGGGATAAAGAGCGCACATAACTAAGACTGAAAGAATGGGGCTTTTTGCCGCCAAGCCATGGCTCAGTAAACGATGCGCTATAACTCTGGAACGACCGGCCATTTGCCTGAAGACGAAGTGATAATTTCTGACCATCTCCCACCGGCAAAGGTTTCCAGTTATCAAAGTGCGGAATATTTCGGATTGAGAAGTTGTTAAATGTTAAACCGAGTGTCCCCACAAAACCATAATATCCACCCCAACCTCCGGAGAGTTCAACCTGGTCGTTGGATTGTTCTTCCACCTGCCACTCGACATCAACTGTTCCGTTGTTTTGGTTTGGTACAAGATTCTGACCAATAGCATCGGGTTTAAAGTAACCCAATTGACCGAGTCGTTGTTGCGTACGAATGATGTCTGATCTTCTGAACTTCTGACCCGGAACGGTGCTTAATTCACGACGAATAACATGGTCGCTGGTTCTGTTGTTTCCGGAGATTGTAACTTCGTTGATGGTTGCTTGCGCACCTTCAAAAATGCGCATCTCAACATCAATCGAATCGCCGATAACAGCAACTTCAACAGCATTGACCCTGAAAAACAAATAACCGTCATCCATATACAGACCGCTTATGTCTAATCCCTTCGGATTGAATTGGGTTTTCTTGTCGATGTTTTCTTTGTTATAAACGTCGCCCTTGTTGATGCCGAGGACAGCACCGAGTTGTTTCGAAGTATAAATGTAGTTGCCGGTCCAGATAATGTTTCTGAAATAATATTTAGGTCCTTCAGACATTACGAACTTGATGTCGATACTATTGCTGTCGTGATTCAGAATTGTATCTGAAATTATCTCGGCATCACGGTACCCCTGGGTGTTATAAAACTCTATCAATTTCTTTTTGTCTTCGGTATAGTCGGCCTTGATAAATTTAGAGCTTGCAAAAACATTAGGCTGTACGTTGTCGTGGAAGAACTCCGCCATCTCTTTCTTAGAGACTGGTCTGCCTGCACCCAGGTATGTTTTTGGATTGATTGTGAAAAGAGATCGGATTAAAGTTCTGTGAAGCGTGAAGTGTGCGCGCTCGTGGGTCTTTTTCAGTTTCTTCTTAAGCCTTGCGTCAGATATATTGTCATTTCCCGTGAAAGAGATTTGATTGATCTTGACTTTTGATTTTGTGTTAACAGCAATCCTCAGGCGAATACCATCTCGATTAAGTGTGTCCTTCTGCTGAACAATTTTAACCTCAGTATTTAGAAAGCCCTTCTTAACGAAGTATTTCTTAACCGCGGATTCTGTATTTCTAACCATCGCATCCGTGACGATTTTACCTCTGATAAGTTTCAGATCATCCTTGAGTCCGCTTTCCTGAGATTTGGTTATTCCCGCAAAATAGAAACCAGTAAGGCGGGGTCTTTCTGCAAGCGATATTAATAGATAGACGTCTGTGCCTTCGATCCGGTCGACGTTGATGGAGATATCGCCCACAAGACCGTACTTCCAGATTTTTCTGATGGCATCACTTATTCCATCACCAGGTATTTTGATTTTGTCTCCAACCTTAAGACCAGAGATTGATATCATAGCGTTCTTATCGAGACCGAGAAGACCTGTAACATCGATGCCGGCAATCGTGTATTCTGATGGGTTGTTATAATTAAGATTATCAGAGTTCGAATTTGGGCGCTCCACTCGATTCTTCCGGAACTGACCCCAGCCCTCTCCCGCAACCAACAGCAGCACTACAATCACTAGAAATCGCTTCATTCAACTTACAGGATTCAATTGTTCACTCGTTTTTCCAAATCTCCGCTCACGTTGCTGGTATGACCAGATGGCTTCATACAAATGCTCTTTTCTGAAGTCTGGCCAAAGTGTGGGTGTTATAAAAAGCTCCGTATAGGCAATCTGCCACAATAAAAAGTTGCTAATACGCATTTCTCCGCTGGTGCGGATCAGCAGCTCTGGATCAGGGATGCCGGAAGTCTTCAAATAGTTTTCGAAAGAGCTCTCATTTATCATTTCAGGACTAAGTTTTCCTGAGGCGACGTCTTTTGCAAGATCCTTTACTGCCTGAATTATTTCCCAACGTCCGCTATAGCTTAGCGCCAGGATAAGGTTAAGACCAGTATTATTTTTAGTTTGGTCGATTGCCCACTTAAGGTTTTCCTGACAATCTTTGGGTAAATTTGATGTTTCTCCTATGGTGGTTAGCCTGACACGATTTTCACTAAGCCGCTTGATTTCTTGCTTCAAAGTGTTCACCAGAAGTTCCATCAGTCCATCAACTTCCGCTTTTGGTCGGCTCCAGTTCTCAGTAGAAAACGCGTAAAGGGTAAGATATTTTATGCCCAATTCCCCACATCCTTCCGTAATGTCGCGGACAGCTTCAACTGCATTTTTGTGACCGAAAATACGCAAAGCACCCTTTTTCTTTGCCCACCGACCATTGCCATCCATGATCACTGCCACATGACGTGGTAGGTTATTTGGATCTATATGTTCTTTATGTGAAGCCACAAGAGCCCAAAAGTAGTAAAAGTTCTTGGTTGTTCGAGAGTTATGAGAATTCAGAGTTTTTAAAATCCAAACACAGAGAACGACCCCGAGGCAATGTCCACGGAGAAACGCGGGAGGTAATCCTTTTCAGGCGAATTGTTAGATTTGTTACTTCGTCGGCTGCACGCCGTGCGCTCTGGCTGTTCTCTGAGTTTCCCTTTCACCGATAGGGATTCGTGGGACACGGAATATTATAAAACGTCCTGGTGATACTTAAGCCAAAGAAGTAGTAATGGTCCTTGTCGTTGGGATTTCCATATTGATAGTTCTTGTTTCTCAAGTCTCCATCAGATACACCATCCAGGTAATCAAAAAATGTTTTTCTGGCGCCGAACTCGAGCGAAAAATACCATTTCGGATTAAGCACGTATTTGAAACCGAGTCCAAATGGAATAGATGCCTGCACGCTACTGTATTCATGATCATTCTTCGTTTGTCCGGAAATGCTGAACAGGCCGAGTCCGCCGAAAAGATAAGGTGTGAAACGTATAAATCGTTTGGTGTCTCGCCAATTCAGGAAGTGGTATTCCAGAACTGTCGACGCTTCGTTAAGAAAAAGGTTAAAGGAGGCGCCGCGTTTGGTAGCAAAAGCGTCAGTAGGAACCTCGCCAGCAGTAAGTTTGCCGCTCGTCAGTGCCACACGAAAACTGACAACGCGATTCAGATTGGCACGATAGAATACTGTGGCTGCCGGTCTTGAGTATTTGAAGTTGTAATTTCTGACCAGGTCACCAGTATAATTGAACGTTCCCAGTCCAAAGCCTATCTCGGATTGCTGGGCAACCGAAATTTTTGGAAGGAAGAAGCAGATGAGTGAAACAAGAGCAAGTGTGTAGCGGGTTCTAAGCATTACCGGAATTTGGCCCTATTCAACGATTTACCAAGTATGTAAGAAATCTTCAGTGTTGTAACCATATAGATATCTTTCTGTCCCTTGCTTCCTCGCTTGTTATCAGAGTACTCGCTTCCATACCCCGCGACAACCGCGTAAGTTTTACCATCGCGGCCGACGTAGGATTGAGTTGGCGTCAAGATCTCGTTGCTTCTATAAGACATTGCCTTTGCCAATTCGTCGTTCTTGAACACACCCAGGTCAACATAATTACGGCTCACATCGTCAATGTAGTCCGTGAAAAGATATCGGAATCCAGTCTCAACAGAAAAATCCAGGATTTCATTGAGCTTAAAACGAGCTCCTATACCGAAAGGTATTGCTACCTGAAGTTTTTTATAGTCCTTGATTCCATAGTTAACGTCACCGGGCTGGAGGTCAGCATGTTGCCCCTCAGTACCAAGAGATTTCAGGTCTACCCATTTGCCGTCTTCTGCTAATGCATTGCCATCAAGATCTTTTGCTGGAGCCAATGCCTGCGGATTGTGTAAAAACGCAGAGGCGCCAACAAATGCATAAGGCGTCCAAGCTACTCTGCTAATGTAGGTTGCATTATTGGGAAACAAGTCGAAGGTTGCAACTACCGTTAACTCTTTGATTCTGTTTCTGAATGATGCGTTTCTCCGATAGCGGAATACGCCATTATCTGAATCATTCTTATCTGCAGACTTGGCATCGCTACCTTTCAAAGTCCCGTACATAAAAGAAGCAACGATCGCGTAACGTGGACCAAATCGATGGGAAAAAGACAAAGCCAATGCCGGACGTGTAAATGAAATGTCTGTGCTCAAGCGCGTGGGTCTCGGTGATAAGTCGCCATAGTAGTTCAGCGCACTAACGGAAACACCGATCATATCATACCGCTTCTCTTTCCCGAACCAGCTTTTCTGACCTCGAAAGTTCGACATACGCCGGTTGTTTTTCCGGATATTCCTGCGGTTAATTTGAGCTGAGGCGTCGTTGACTAATGAGATCAGGAATATTGCTAAAGCAATCTGAAAAAATCTTCTCATGGAATGATCAATCTGGTTCAAGGAACAGATATGGACAAAGTTAATTAAAAAACCTCAATTCCTTATATCCAGGCCCCAGTTAAGCTTTTCCCTCAGAGTCTTGAAGTAATGATTTGACTCTAATTGAACAAGGTTTACCCCAAAATCTGCTTTCTTGATCCGTAATTTGATTGATGCGTCAACTGAAGCCATTCTTGAATCAAGAGAAACAATAAACTTTTTGCTTCTTCCTTCGACCTCAATCGTTATCTCAGAGTTGTCGGCCACGACGATGGGCCTGACCGTAAGGTTATGGGGACTTACAGGTGTGATCACAAAGTTGCTGGAGCGTGGAAAAATGAGTGGACCACCGCAGCTCAGAGAATATCCTGTTGAGCCTGTAGGCGTGGCGATAATAATGCCATCGGCCCAATATGAGTTTAGAAATTCTCCGTCGATCGAGGTATGAATTGTAATCATCGCCGAGGAGTCTTTCTTCACGACTGTCAAGTCGTTAAGTGCAAAATTCAGCGCTCCAAAAATGTCAGTATTGGTCTCCAGTTTGAGTAGGGAGCGCTTGTCAAGTGTATAAGCGCTCTCAAAAATTGACTTTATGGCTTGTTCAGTTTCTTCCTTGCTAATGGTAGCCAGAAAACCCAGACGTCCGGTGTTTATGCCGAGTACGGGAATCTGAGATTTACCAATATGAGTAATGGACTCCAGGAGCGTACCATCGCCGCCTATGCTAATCAGGATTTTGATATTGGACAAGTCCTTACCAGACTCATAAACTTTGAATTTTGATTTGATGAGAGGCTTTTTGAGGTACTGACTAAATTTTGACGATACGAATAGCTCCGCTTTGAATCTGCCCAGGATTTCGAATATGTGAGCAATGAACGGCGCTGACACGCGATCGAATTCTTTCCCATGCACAGCAATTCTCATTCGGTATCGCTTAAGGTTATAGTCAAGGCGGTCTTTTCGAACCTAAAATAAAGATAGGCACGCAAAAAGGAACGGGCAAAATTGTGAAGGGAATTAAATATCGAGGTAGCGGAGGAGCATGTCTATTCGCTCTTTTCCTTCTTCGACAGGTTTGGATTCCTGATATCGACCGATTACCCGATAGTTGAATCGTTCGAGTGTTGCAACGATACGAAGCAGATCAACTTGGTTAATCTTTAACGTGAGTCTTATCTTGGCAGGGTCGAGAGGATCTTCTTTTACAATACTGCTGAGAACTTTCGCGTGATTCTCTTCTATGAGACGGCTGATCGTCGAAAGTGAATAGTCGGCGTGATTCATGGATAATACAAGGATTCCGCCTGGAAGCTGGACAGCAGCTGTTTGGGCGAAACTTGTCAATGTATCCTGAACGGTGATAAGTCCGCAATAGTTTTGCTCTTCATTTACGACTGCAACAACCTGTAGTTTATTCTCGGCTGCTATTTTCAGAATGTCATAAAAATGAGTGTCTAGCTGTACATAACAAGTTTGCCCGACGAGATTGAAATCCTTTACTTCCTTATCTATCTCGTTTGTTTCCAGTATGATCTCTTCACTTATGAATCCGAGAAGTTTCCCCTCATTTACAACAGGCATGAAATTGCACCTGAACTCCTCCATCCAGACAATTGCCTTATGAGCGTCATCAGTGCCTTTCAACGGGGGGATCATGTGATTTATCAGGTCTTCTGCAATCATAGTTTCAACTAGCCTTACTTACGTAAATACCAGTGATTATAGATGGACGATTTAAGACATTAACTTAAGAATTCTTTAACCAGCTCATTAAACTTTTCAGGATGTTCCATCATAGGGGCGTGAGAACACTTGTCAATAAACTTTAACTCCGAATTCGGAATCAACCTATTGAACTCATGTGCTACCATCGGTGGTGTAATTGTATCATTCAAACCCCATACCAAAAGTGTCGGAATCCTTATTCCAGGAATCGCATCCGCCAGGTTGCTGCGTTGGGCAGATTTCGCGATTGCAACGATTCGCAAACATTTTGGGATACTGTTAGTGATCTCAAAAACCTCATCTATTAAATCCTTTGTTGCAACCTGGGGGTCATAGAATGTGTATGACACACGCTCTTTTATGTAATCATAATTTCCGCGCTTGGGATACGAGCCTCCCATAGAGTCTTCGAAAAGACCTGAACTCCCGGTAAGAATCAGTTTTTGAACTTTTGATTGATTATTCAACGTGTAAAGCAACGCGACGTGTCCACCCAGGCTGTTGCCAATGAGTACCATATCATCAAGCTTTTTCCAGGCAACGAACTCTTCTACGAATTTAGTCAGTCCCTCTAATCCCGCTTCACGGATAGGCATCTCATAGATTGGAAGCATGGGAATAAGCACTTTGAACTTCTTAGAAAAGTCGTCAACAACACCATCCCAATTGCTTAGCGCACCAAAGAGTCCATGCAACAGCAACAACACCGGACCCTGCCCCTCCTCAACATATCTGTATCCATTCTCTTCTTTGACGACTAGTGCCATGTTTTGATTGTTGTTGATAATTAAATAAAAAAATCATTCAGAATGAAAAAAAAGATTGAGCTAGGCTGCATCAGAGCACATCTCTAAATACAGGTACAACTGTACTTATCCAATCTGTCAACTTAGGAGCAAAAGAAGAAATCATCGGATACAACTTTGAATCCTCAGACCAGTTTGATAAAAACCTGAGATGCAAAGAGTCACCAATCCATAACATTACGCTCACCATAAACACTGTTCTCAGCAATCCCAAAAATGCTCCCGCCACCTGATCTACATTTCCTAAAAGTGATTTACTTACTGACGCTTTGACCGCACGTCCCAAAAGATTAACGACAATTACGATAATGACAAATACCAGACCGAATGCCGCGTAAGGAAGAAACTTCTCATTAATATTGAAATGACTATTCAGATAAATCATTCCAAGTCCCATTAACTTAAAGCCACCAAGAATGCCAAGTATTACGGCTAGCAAAGAAAACAATTCGAGGACGAATCCTGACTTATACCCGTTAATAATACCAATCAGAATAATGACAGCGAGTAGGATGTCGATTCCTTTCAAGCGGCAAGCAGTTTTTTCACAATTTCAGAAATCACTTTTCCATCAGCCTGACCCGCAAGTGTTTTCGTCGCAGTTCCCATGACCTTACCCATATCCTGTGATCCTTTTGCACCCACCTGATCGATGATTAATTTAATGCTAGCTTCAATTTCACCTTCCGACAACTGTTTGGGTAGGTAACGGCTTATGATATCAAGCTGAAAGAGTTCTTTATCGGCAAGATCCTTCCTACTCTGCTGAATAAAAATGTCTGCAGATTCCTTTCGTTGTTTCGCCGCCTTCATCAACAGTTGTTTCTCTTTGTCTTCCGAGATTTCGCTGCTCGCATTTTTATCTGTTTCCGCCAGGAGAATCTGAGCCTTTATACTTCGCAATGCTTCCAATTCCTCCTTGCTCTTTGCGAGCATAGCCTTTTTTATGTCGCCATCAATTTGTTGCTTTAAGCTCATAAACTTTTCTTGATTTAATACCTGAAACGAATTTTCGAATGATTTAGTTAATTAACAGTCCTTGATCAAGTAAGAGGATTTCAAACATGGCCAGACTAAGCGTCAATATTAATAAAATTGCTACACTCCGAAACGCAAGAGGAGCAAATAATCCTGATGTTATCAAGACAGCGATTGATTGTGAACGTTTCGGTGCACAAGGAATTACTGTACACCCAAGGCCAGATGAAAGACACATCCGTTACAGTGATGTAATTCAACTAAAGGATGTTGTAAAGACGGAATTCAATATCGAAGGATATCCGGATGAACGTTACATGAAATTAATTCGTGAGGTTCGTCCTGCTCAGGCGACGCTTGTACCGGATCCGCCAGATGCAATCACTTCTAACGCAGGATGGGATACAGTAAAAAATCTTTCGTTTTTAAAAGAAATAAATGATGAGATAAAATCATATGGTGTGCGTGTATCGGTATTTGTTGATCCAACACCCCGGATGGTTGAAGGGGCAGCGGTTTCTGGGGCACATCGCGTAGAGCTTTACACAGAACCTTACGCCCGCGAATTCCACGTCGATAAAAACATTGCTGTGAAACCCTATATTGAAAGTGCAAAAGTTGCGCACGATGCTGGCCTCGGGATCAACGCAGGTCACGATCTTGACCTTACCAATCTTCAATATCTGATTCAGAATATTCCGTCAATTGACGAGGTGTCCATAGGGCATGCGCTCATATGCGATGCATTGTATTTCGGCCTTGAGAATACGATTCAGCTATACCTTAAGCAGACCTGGGGAATTATGAATTCTAAATGAATTATAAATCATGAATTCGGCCCGTCGGTTTGTTTTGCCGACTTCATTCTATCGTCAACCCAAGACAAATCGACCAGCGTGCTTACGAAGTGCTTAGCACGTCCTTGCAGTATGGATCAAGAATCCATTAGGATTGTGGTGAGATGAGTTGGTGAGAATTTACAATCGTGCATACCACAATTATTTAGATAATCATTTTCTTTGATTTTCCTACTATTATGAACGTCTTTGGCTTAAGAAAAATTGAAAGCGCGTCGATGCAAAGAGAATTATGAAATTTCCATGCCATTCTCGTTCCGGCGAATGGTTTGATTAGACGAAGGTCCTGTTTCTTAACTTGACGGAATTAAATTAGGGTGCTTTTAGCTCGATCTTCTCTTATACATCACCTGCCCTTTTAGCTAAACAGCCTTTCATAATTCTCGTTTCCTGGTGCGCCTCTCCTAGAGTGGTCGCTCCGCTTAACTAAACGACATTGATTCATAATTCATAATTTTCCTTCCGTATCTTCACGCTTCAATCAAAGATAGGAAAGGTTGGCACCTGGGATAGTTATGAACATCAAACAAAAATTCAGCGATTCTGATCTTCAGCGTATCAAGGATGCAGTATCAAAAGCAGAGTCGAAAATTTCGGGTGAGATTGTTCCTGTTATTGTCGAGCACAGCGGGCGTTATCCTGTAACGAATTATAAAGGTGCATTGGTTGGGTCCAGCTTTGCCTTCATTTTCATGATTCTCATGGACCGATATTTCATTACAGAGGCAAGTAATGGCTTGTACAACAACACACTTTACTACGACCCTGTCTTCATTTTTATCTTTGTTGTGTTGGCTGGACTTGTCGGAGCATTAATTCCAAGTCTGCTCCAAGCGGCGAAGCGCCTGTTAGTAAGTCAGCAAACTCTTGACAGCACTACACGTCAACGTGCCGAGTCTGCATTTCTTGAAGAACAGATATTCAACACAAGACAACGTACCGGCATTATGATATTCATTTCCTTTTTTGAGCGCAAGGTAATGGTGGTTGCAGACCACGGCATTAGTAAAGTTGTGAATCAAAAGGAATGGGATAGTATAGTGTCAGATATGATAGCAAACATCAGAAATGGAAAAGTTGTTGAGGGTCTTGAAAATGCAATTTTAAAATGCGGTGAGATCCTTCTTGAAAAGGGTTTCGTGAAAACGGAGGATGACATCAACGAGCTCCGGGATGATCTCAGAATAGATTGATCGATGAACATAATCAATAGTAAACATCCAACAGGGATTCCTGTATTGCTTACGCTGATGATGTTACTCTGTCCGTTAGCAATTTTGGCGCAGCTGGCGATACCGGAGCACAATGGCGTTTGGATACATGATGAAGCGCATGTATTATCTCATGAAGCTCTATCTAGATTAGAAGGAATTCTTAAAGCAGAACGGGATTCGACCAGCAATCAGATTGCAGTGTTGGTAATACCTTCCTTGCAGGGCCAGCCCATTGAAGATTATTCCTTGCGTGTAGCCGAGAAGTGGAAACTGGGACAGGAGAAAAAAGACAACGGTGTATTGTTACTGATAGCCATTCAGGAAAGGCAAATGCGTATAGAGTCCGGGTCAGGTCTTGAAGGTGTTCTTACAGACGTTATCTCCCACCGAATAAACAGAAATGAGATTGCACCGTACTTCAGAAGCGGCGATTATGATCAAGGTGTAATCGCGGGAGTGAGTGCTATCATCAAAGTGATCAAAGGCGAGTATGTTAATGATGAACCGCCTGTTCAAAAAACAAAGTCAAAACGATTTCCGGTAGGAATTTTAGTGATATTCCTTATCATTTACCTGATTTCAAGAGGAGGCGGACGAGGTGGTCGCGGCGGTGGTTATTGGTCGTCGGGTAGGGGCTGGGTTGGACCAATGGGTGGATTCGGTGGCGGTTCTTCGGGTGGATCATGGGGTGGTGGTTCAGGCGGTGCCTTTGGAGGTGGTGGTGGTTTTGGAGGAGGAGGCTCAAGTGACTCATGGTAAAACTTTATGCTTTCGATATCGTGAATATTCGTGTGTCTAGAATCGTGATGGCTTTGGTTGCCATCATCAGCTTGGTGTTATTACAAGGTGCGTTAGCTGAAAGGCCTATCCCGGAGTTATGGGGACAACGTGTTCATGATGAGGCGCACGTATTAACCCAGGAGGAAATCGATAGTCTCGAATCAATGCTCAAGTCATTTGAGGACTCGACATCCAATCAAATTGCAATTCTGATAATACCCTCGCTTGATGGAGCAATTCTTGAGGAATACGCACTCAAAGTCGCCGAGCACTGGCAGCTTGGTAAAAAGGACAAGGACAATGGCGCGTTGTTACTGATTTCCGTTCAGGATCATAAGGTAAGAATTGAGACAGGACAAGGATTGGAAGGCACGCTTACCGACGCTGTTTGTAATCGAATTATCAGGAATGAGATTGCTCCAGCATTCAGGAAGGACGACTACGCCGGAGGTTTAAACGCGGCGATACGCGCAATGAGGTCTGCAACCAAAGGCGAATACACGGCCGAGGGCAAGGAGGGTTTTTATGAAGATGATCTGGATTGGAAGCAAAAGGTTCTATTTGGCCTTTTCATTTTTGTAGTGTTGGGCGTTTTCTCCTTTTTAGGAATCATGACGTCGGGTTGTGCGGGATGGTTCTTATACGCTTTTCTAATTCCATTTTACGGAATATTCCCAATGGCAATTTTTGGCGCAACTGGCGGCTCTATTGCCGCGGGTCTTCATGTTATATCTTTTCCGATCTTAAAATTCTTGATTGGACGCACCAAATGGGGCAAGAAGATGAGCACCACGATGGCATCCAACAGTGGTAAAAAGTGGTCAAGAGGATCTGGCTGGTCCGGCGGTGGGTGGTCATCCGGCGGCGGCGGTGGTGGTGGTGGCTTCTCTGGCGGCGGTGGAAGTTTTGGTGGCGGCGGCAGCAGCGGATCCTGGTGATCCGATTTTGTGTAGTTCAAAAAAGCCCAGCACCGAAGAGTGTAAGCGTACCCGCAAGATCCTGGTGCGGAGGAGCGTTCAATACACAATAACCAAAAGGCATAAATCAATTTTCATGATGGACTAGAACCATTTCTAGTTTGGTCTCTTGAATATGAGCTTCCTGCACTGGTTGGAATACCCGTATAGCAGCATCCAGTCAGCTTTGCGTAAACTTAGCCTGCCGTTCATGGACGTTAGCATAACCTCCGCATGCCATCAAAATAGCAGAAACAGCTTTCTCAGAAAATGCGATGGTAAACAGCGAGTTGCCCAAGCCCGAACTAGGATTAACTGAACTAGGATTAACTGGACTTCTATCTGGAGGCGCGTGTAAATCGGCTCAATTATCGGATAGTTTCATGGCAAGAACTGATGAGAGCGTAATAAACGGCTCTAGTCCATCATGAATAATGATTATTGCATTGCTCAAACTTCAATCGGTAGACATGATCCAACAAAAATTTTGGTGCTGGGCTTTCAACACGTTATTTTTGGCCCTTCTCTAAAACATCCAACACAATCATGAAACGCGACAAGGCCATCTTTGATCTGATCGACAAAGAAAAACACCGTCAGGAAGAGGGAATCGAACTTATTGCTTCTGAGAATTTCACTTCACTTCAAGTAATGAAGGCTCAGGGTAGCGTGCTGACCAATAAATATGCTGAGGGACTTCCCGGTAAACGTTATTATGGTGGCTGCGAAGTTGTTGATGAGGTTGAGCAACTAGCCATTGATCGTGCGAAAGAACTGTTTGGAGCAGAATGGGCAAACGTCCAACCACACTCTGGCGCGCAGGCAAATGCTGCAGTTATGCTTGCCTGTCTGAAGCCGGGTGATAAAATTCTTGGATTTGATCTTTCACATGGAGGACACCTTACACATGGATCTCCGGTCAATTTCTCAGGAAAATTATATCAGCCGTCATTTTATGGTGTTGAACAAGAATCAGGTTTGATCAACTTTGATAAGGTCATTGAAATAGCACAACGCGACAAGCCAAAGATGATTATCTGCGGTGCTTCGGCGTATAGTCGAGACTGGGATTATAAAAAACTCAGAGAGGCAGCAGACAGTGTTGGCGCTCTGCTTCTGGCCGACATTTCTCACCCGGCAGGACTCATTGCGCGTGGTCTCCTAAAAGATCCGATGGAATCTTGTCACATTGTAACGACAACGACGCACAAAACACTTCGCGGTCCTCGTGGAGGAATGATCCTGGTTGGTAAAAACTTTGATAACCCATGGGGCCTGAAAACTCCAAAAGGAGAGATGAGAAAAATCACTTCCATACTTGATTCAGGCGTATTTCCCGGAACTCAAGGTGGTCCATTAGAACATGTGATCGCGGCTAAAGCAGTGAGCTTCAAGGAAGCGCTTTCTGACGAATATATGACGTATATCGTGCAGGTGTCAAAGAACGCGAAGGCGATGGCTCAGGCGTTTCTCGATAAAGGTTATAAGATCATATCAGGTGGAACAGACAATCACCTCATGCTGATAGATCTAAGGTCAAAAAACCTTACTGGAAAGAAAGCAGAAGAGGCACTTATACAGGCAGACATTACGATTAATAAGAACATGGTTCCGTTTGATACGCAATCTCCGATGGTCACTTCTGGTATGCGAATAGGAACACCTGCGATTACCACACGTGGAATGGTAGAAAAGGATGTGGTAAAGGTTGTTGATCTTATCGACGAAGTACTTCAAAAACCTGATGACGAAAAACATCGTAAGTCTGTTAAGAAAAAAGTGAACAAGTTCATGGACAAATTTCCGCTCTATTAGTTTGAGGTGGATCTTTTAATTCTTTAAATACTAAATTTTCTATGCCATTGGATCAACAGCTGAATGATGAGAAGGAAATGAGTTTTCTCGACCACCTCGAGGAATTACGTTGGCACCTGATCCGTTCCTTAATAGCAATTATCGTATTTACCATCGTTGCATTCGTCAGCGCCAAATGGGTATTTCAGAATGTCATTTTTGCGCCGGCACGACCTGATTTTCCAACATTCAAGGCTTTATGCAGACTTGGTGATTTGCTGAATAGTCCTGACTTGTGTATCACCAGCATTCCTT
The DNA here is from genome assembly GCA_039916665.1 of Chryseolinea sp. Classification (GTDB taxonomy): domain Bacteria; phylum Bacteroidota; class Bacteroidia; order Cytophagales; family Cyclobacteriaceae; genus Chryseolinea. The sequence continues at coordinate 43,665 of JBDSKX010000205.1, forward strand.
TTCAGGTACAAAGTCGTAACATGACAGGTCAGTTTACGATGCACATCATGGCTTCGTTTATCATCGGACTTGTAATTGCGTTTCCTTATGTATGCTGGGAGATATGGCGGTTCATCAGGCCAGGGCTGCAGCGCAGAGAGCAAAAGTATTCCAAGGGTGCGGTAGCTGCCGTTTCCATTCTATTCTTCTGCGGCGTTTCATTTGGCTACTATGTCATTGCGCCGTGGATGGTTTACTTCCTTGCGAACTATAGTATCAGTGATATGGTGGTAAACGAGTTTGACATCACGTCATACGTTTCTACTGTAGTACTGCTTGTTCTTGGATCCGGACTACTGTTCCAACTTCCCGTAGTGATCTATTTCCTGACAAAGATTGGAATTGTGACGCCACAGTTTTTGCGTGCATATAGAAAGCATTCGGTCATCATCATTCTTATTGTGGCGGCGATTGTAACGCCACCAGATCCTTTGAGCCAGATGTTGATAACGTTGCCGTTGTATCTGCTGTTTGAGATCAGTATCCTTATCTCCGCGTCGGTAGCGAAGCGAAAACTCAAAGACGATGAGGAAGAGTTATTGAATGAGCAATCCTCTGCGTCATGAAGATAGCGATGGGGAGTGACCATGCCGGATTTGAATACAAAGAACTTTTAAGAGAAGCGCTTGCATCAAAAGGACATGAACTTCGCGATTTTGGTGCGTATTCAGGTGAATCTTCAGACTATGCAGATTTTGCACATCCTGTAGCGACAGCTGTAGAAAACAAAACATTTGAGTTTGGAATCCTTGTATGTGGAAGTGCTAACGGAGTGGCGATTACTGCGAATAAACACGTGGGCATCAGGGCGGCCATCTGCTGGAAATCAGAACTTGCTCAACTGGCCAGAGCTCATAATGATGCGAATATTGTTTGCATTCCCGCAAGATTTATTTCTGAACAGGATGCAAAAGACATCGTCGATATTTTTCTAAGCACTGCTTTCGAAGGCGGCAGACATGCCAGAAGGGTATCGAAGATTACTTGCTAGCAGTATTCAGAATATAGTACGCTCCCTTACGGGTATACAACTTCTTTAGTTCAGGCAGTCTATCCATGAATGGCTTGAGTAAGTCATTCTTGTCTCTGATCACCTCAGGTGGATCAGCCTTGATACCTTCGTAGACTCTGATGATATTGTCGTAATACTCGGGATGAGAAAAGACACCTTTGGCAAGTTGCCAATTCAAAAATGGTGACGCCAATCTGTTGTTTCTGTAAATACTTAACGATTCATCGAGCACTAAAAGTCTTTTACCGGAATAAGGTGATTCCGCCGCGGGTACAAACAATCCTTTATAATTCACGCCATCAATTGCGTTGTAACGGGCAAGGTAGTTTATCAAAACTGTTCCGAGGAGTAATACCCATATTGATATCTCTGCAAATTTCTTCCTGGGAAGAATCAGAATACAGTGTGTAATAAAGAAGCTGAATGCCGGTATCAGTGGAATAAAATTCTGAGGGCGAAAATCTTTTGAATACCACACTTCAACGAATGAGAAAATCATCCAAAAAAACATGGATTGCACCAGTTGAGTCTGATACTTCGACAACCTTGCTTCCCGATTCATAAGGAAGAGTGAAATCACGAGAAATACCAGAGGCAGCATCAAAAGGATCCATAAACTTCCATTGGAAATGTAACGGGTCGATGAAACAATAAAATTAGGCTGATAGTAAAATTGCCAAAGATCAGACAAGCCATCCTTGAGGTAATAGACGGCAATCAAAAGCAAATGAGGCAACGCAAAGCCTACACTCAAAAGAATGTATTTCCGTACAGTGGTGCGTGTAAATACCGCCAGGGTAATGATCGCGCCAATGATGTATACACTGTACGAGAAAGCAAATAGTGATGCGAGACTTACATAAAGCCCGATATTGAAGACCGTTTCATGTCTTTGCTCTCTGAACTCAATCTCTTTAAAAAGGTTGTTTAATGCCGGTAATAGTGCACCTGCTGCCAGCAATTCTGGAGTAAGAGACAACGTGTCGAACGAAAACGAAATGGCAATAGCGTAAATAAGGGCGGGAATGTAGGTTGCTTCAGCAAAAGCTTTCTGATTTGAAAAGATAATTCCGATGTAAGACGCCTGTAGAAAAATGATGATAAAGGCGACCAAATGCCTCGCAAGAATTGATCGACCAAAACAAATCTGAAGGAATGCGTCGAACCATGCTGACAAAGGTCCTACAGAATCAACAAGTTCAGTATACAGCGCGTTGCCTTCGTGAACCTTCTCTCCTACAATAAAACTTTTCAATTCAGGAAAAGTTAGATCGGGCGTGTCGATAAAATGAGGAAGATTGATCAGCAAAAATATTGCTAATAGTCCGAGGAGGCGGTATGGATCGTTGATACGGAAATACTGGAGCAAGCAAAAAGTCCTTTAAAAGGTCCAAAATAGACTAGGTTTTTATAATTGCCAATGGTTCATTGTTAATTGTTGATTGTTCTGAGATATTTGTTGATATGAGTGGCACAACCAGACAACAGAAATATGCCAGGCTTATTCAGAAGGAATTGAGCGAAATCTTCCAGCGGGACAGACGTGGAATATTGGAAAACGCTTTCGTAACGATTGCTGATGTAAAGATGAATCCGGATCTCAGTGTAGCAAAGGTGTATATCAGCATGTTACTGGCAAAAGAACAGCAAAAGACCCTTGATAACATCAACAGGCGTAAGAGCGAAATAAGAAAAGCATTGGGTGATAAGATAGGAAAACAGGTTCGCATTGTGCCTGAACTTATCTTTTATCGCGACGAAGTAGAGGAGAAAGCTACCCGAATGGATAATTTGATTAATAACCTGAATATTCCTTCCGACAATAAGCCGAATGATCAATAGCGCCAACGCCCTTAATACATTTCCTTGAACCTTCCGCTGTTCATCGCAAGAAGATATCTCTTTTCCACGCGGAAGAAGAATTTTATTAATGTGATCTCCATGATCTCGGTTGTTGCTGTGGCACTGATATCAGCTGCAATGATTATCGTTCTATCAATTTTCAATGGTCTTGGTGATCTTCTTCATTCTATTAACAATTCTTTCGATCCGGAAATCAAAGTGGTGGCTACACGCGGGAAGTCGTTTGTGGTTGACGGCGCGATGATTGAGTCAATAAAGAAGATCAATGGCGTTGATATCGTCACCGAGGTGATCGAAGACAACGCATATGCGAGATATAACGGCGCTGATCAGGGAGTCACCGTCAAAGGTGTGAGCGACAATTTCATAGACCAGAAGAGAATACCTCCATCGGCCATGGTAGAAGGCGAGCTAGCGTTGAAAAAGGGCGGGCGAGACAGAGCATTGATAGGTTACGGCGTTAAGAGCGCTTTGTCGATAGCCATTGATCAGGACTTTTATCCCTTGCAGCTATTTTATCCTCGAAATGCAAGAGCAGGGATAACGGATCCATCAAAACTCTTTGCTCAGAAGAACATTTACCCGGGTGGAGTATTCTCTATCATTCAGAATTTTGATGAGAGCTATGTAGTTGTTCCTCTCAGCTTTGCTAAGGAGCTTTTTAACTATACCGACAGGCGCACGTCGCTCGAAATAAAGATCCGCTCAGATGGAAACATGGACGACATTGAAAGCCGGCTACAGCAAACTCTGGGCGATGAGTACAAAGTTCTCAATGGCGAAGAACAGCACGAAGATTTGTATCGGGTATTGAAGCTTGAAAAGCTATTCGCTTCTATTGCCGCCGCGCTATTGCTGTTCATTGGATCAATCAATATCTACTTTAGCCTGATGATGCTAGCCCTGGATAAAAAGAAGGATATCACGGTATTGTCGTCAGTTGGCGCAGATTCCGCACTCCTAAAAAAGATATTTGTTACTGAAGGAGTCCTTATTGCCGGGATAGGCACATTATCAGGATTGGCTATTGGCGCGCTCGTGGTGCTGTTGCAACAGAATTTCAACCTGGTAAGTATGGGCATGGACTCGGCCGTTGTCGATGGGTATCCTGTAAAGCTGGCACTGACAGACTTTGTCTATGTATTCCTGATTATGACAGTAGTCACGGTCTTGATTTCATCTCGCCCGGCGTCTTTGGCTTCAAGCTTCGCGTCTGTAAGGCATCTGTAATATCGATGTACCATAATTCCCAATTAAACAGCTTTTTTAAGGCAAATAATGCCTAATTTTCGAATTCCGTTTTTATCAAATTGGTGTTTGTTGGATGAAAGTCTCCGCTTCTCAACCATTCCAAATCATCTATTCGCTGTACCAGCACGAATATCTTGGATTTGTCTTTGAATCATATATCGTCCATTTAGACGAGAAGGGGAAGCTCACGTATCAGCATCAGAACATTTCATCAAAGAACGCCCGCGAATTTTCGAAAGGTTTGGATGATCGCGACTTTGAATTAATCGACCTCATGGACTCAATGGCTCAGGAGGCGATCGTTAAGAAGTTCTCAACCAAATTCATGAAGCCTGAAGAGTTCTTCACGAAGACTTACGACAAGGTCAAAGGAAATGAGATGATTCAGGATCAGATTGAAGATTACGTGGAGAAGCGCCGTTCCAAGATATTGGATAAAATGAAAGGCAAGGTACTCTTCGAAATGGGCAACGATGGTGAACCCACGTGGAGAAAGATAGAAGTCCTTGAAAAACGCGCAACAATTCAGTTCCACTTCATGCGCACGGAGGAGAACACGAACTACTATCCTACAATTTTCTATCAGGGTAAGAAAATAGATTTGCCAAATGCATCGGCATATCTCATATGTAAAAGCCCTGCTTGGATGGTTCTCAATGGAAAGCTCTATGGGTTTGAGAAACACGTCGACGGAAAAAAACTAATTCCATTCTTTACCAAGAAGTATGTTGTTATTCCGCGAAATGTGGAAGAGACTTATTATAACAAGTTTGTAGCGCCACTCATTGCTTCTTTTGATGATGTGGAGGCGAGTGGTTTTGAGATTAACAAAAGTACGTACGATCCACACCCTGTTCTGACTTTGTCAGAATTGCATACCGCAGCGCAGTCATCTTCTGCGGCTTCACTATTTGATGATGGAACACCGCAAGAGGATGTCAGTGATGAGGCAGGCAAAATAGTTTTCGATCTGTCATTCAGATATGGCAAGCATCGTTTCAGAGGCGATAATATCGGTCCTGTAAGTGTCACACTCGACAAGCAGGGTGACGGTTATATCTTCCACAGAGTCACGAGGCGATCAGATGACGAAAAGAACTTTCTTCATACACTTCAGAAGCTCGGACTTCCAATGAAGGGATTCAGAGTGGCAATACCCAAATCTGAAGCCTTCTCGTGGCTGAATGAGAATCGTGTTAATCTGTTGAATCTGGGCTTTGAGGTAAGTCAGCCAGAAAGCAGAGACAAGAAATATTTTGTGGGTAAGGCTGTCATTGAAGTTGAGGTAAAGGAAAACATCGACTGGTTTGATATTCATGCAAAGATTCGTTTTGGAGAATTTGAAATTCCATTCAAGGAACTGCGCCGACTTATACTTCGAAAGAAAGTTGAATTCAAATTGCCAAATGGTGAAATCGCTATTATACCGGAAGCATGGCTTACCAAGTACTCAGATCTTTTTGCACTCAGCGAAACAGACGGAGAGAATGAGAAGCCTGTTTTAAGAAAGCACCATCTCAATCTTGTGAAAGAATTGGAGGAAGGAAATCTGGCAAAGGTTCATTTAAGTGAAAAGCTGCGCTCTTTGAATTCCTTTAGTGGAATTAAGAATTACCCTATGCCTTCGGGATTCAGAGGCGAGTTGCGTCCTTATCAGAAGGCCGGATATAACTGGTTGCGTTTTTTAAACGAGTATCGGTTGGGAGGATGTCTTGCTGATGACATGGGTCTTGGTAAAACAGTCCAGACGCTCACCATGTTATTGGCCGAAAAAGAGACCGGTGCAGGGACGACATTGCTTATTATGCCTACTTCCCTCGTTTATAACTGGGAAATGGAGGCCGGAAAATTTGCGCCGGCGCTAAGAATACTGAACTATACCGGGACACTACGAAACAAAGACGTTAAGAGATTTGAGAAATACGATCTTGTTCTTACGTCCTACGGTATTACCCGTCTTGACGTAGAACTACTGCAGCAGTTTTATTTTAATTACATCATTCTTGATGAATCACAGGTAATAAAGAATCCAACATCGAATATCGCCAAAGCAGTACGCGATCTGAAATCCAGACATAAACTGGTTTTAACAGGAACACCGATTGAGAATACAACGATGGATTTATGGTCACAGATGTCATTCATCAATCCGGGTATTCTTGGAACGCAGACCTATTTCAGGAATGAGTTCCAAAATCCGATAGAGAAGAAAAACGATGAATCGCGTTCACGAAAACTTCATTCTGTAATCAAGCCTTTCATTCTTCGGAGACATAAATCACAAGTAGCAACCGAACTTCCGGAGAAAGTTGAGAATGTTCAGTATTGTTCAATGACGGCTGACCAGGAGAGGAAATATGAAGAGGTAAAAACACATTATCGAGAGAAGATTTTCAAGTTGATCGAACAGGAAGGTCTTGGCAACAGCAGGTTTATGATCCTTGAGGGACTCACAAAACTCAGGCAGCTTGCCAATCATCCGCGTATGGTCGAGCAGGGATATACGGGCGATTCTGGTAAGATGGAGGACATCACCCACATGCTTGAGAATGCCATCGCTGAAGGACACAAGGTGCTTGTGTTTAGTCAGTATGTCAAACATCTCGAGATTGTAAGGCAGTATTTAAAAACCAATAAGATTGAATACGCTTACCTGGACGGATCAAGTACCGATCGGAGGGAACAAGTCGATCGATTCAATAAGGATACACAACTAAAAGTATTTTTGATCTCCATTAAGGCTGGTGGTCTTGGTCTCAATCTTACTGAAGCTGATTACGTATTCATTCTCGATCCTTGGTGGAATCCGGCAGTCGAAGCGCAGGCAGTCGACAGGGCGCACAGAATTGGTCAGAAGAAGAAAGTGTTTACATACAAGTTCATCACCCGGAACACGGTGGAGGAAAAGATATTAACCCTTCAGAAACGCAAACTAAGACTTACCACCGATCTCATCACTACGGAAGAAAGCTTCATGAAGCAACTTACCAAAGATGATATTGAGCAGATGCTGTTGTAATTACCAGTCAATAGTATTTAGTCCTTAGTCCTTATTTTGGTCAGGACTCATAACTGATTTTAATACCTCCTTTAAAGACACTTTGTAAATATTCTCGCTACCATTAAGGGTACCGTTGTATAGTTTCGTCAGCTCTTTATAAGTAATCGGCGATTCACGGGTGGCTTTGATCGAATGTCGACCGCTTGTAAAGTAGAATTCATCCTGAAAACTGAACGGACAATAGTCTAATTGAGGTGAGTTTAATGCGCTTGCGTTCACTGCTGGTTTCCAGGCGCCGTTAGACTTCACACTAATATACAGATCGCCCCCTCCGTGATCATCCTTGCGTCCATAAGATGTAAAGGCGATGAACGATTCATCGGGCGCAACAAAAGCATTGAACTCCCATAGTTTGGAATTTATAGCAGTATCCAGCGGAACAGGATTTGAAAAAATACCATCCGTAAGTTTACTCACATAGATGTCTTCTTTGCCAACGCCCTTATCATATTCCGCGGTAAAGTAGATAGATCCATCGTTGGTTATACTTGGATAGAATTCATTCGCAGTTGTATTGACTGGCCAGCCAATATTTTTTGGTGAGGACCATCCATTGGAAGTTTTTTCAACAACCCAAATGTCATAATCTTTGGAACTCTTCTCCGCCGAAGCGCGATCTGAGCTGAAGTAAAGTTTTTTGCCATCGGGACTGAAGGACGGTTCGAGGTCGCTGGACATTCCGGAAAAGGTAGCAACATCAGCTGCTGACCATTTATCCTCCGAGATTTTTCGCCGATGGACAATCGTAGAGAAGACATGTTGATTCGATTGAATGGTATAATACATTTCATTTCCATCCGGAGATATTGCCATGTCGCGTTCACTAAGATTTGTACTAACGACGCCATCGAGGAATAGGCTAGGTACCTGAGCCGGCGCTAAGTGATATAGGGTAATCCAGAGCAATAGCAGCAGAAATTTTTTCATAAAGTTTGGAAGAGTTTAGTTCAATGTAGAGGTAAAACGCAAACAATGTAAGCCGTATGTTGGGGCATTTATCCGGTACTGTCGACGCCGGAAGCGCGCTAGCAGACTGCCTGGACAGCGATATTGAAAGCACGGAATCCAGCAAGATCCGGCGGCACGGGTTGGAGGACAAGTAAAAAACGGGCTTCGGCCATCAAGAAGATTGACTTATTGATATTGCGTTGGGTGTCATCGCTGTCTCAGTTCTCTACCTGACACTCAAGCGATAGGTGCATCATACCACCCGAGCACTACCTTCCAGGTGGCGTGTTTTCCATCTGTTGTGAGACCATAGCCATTCAGAAGGATTCTCCCGTATCAGCTTTTCAATTTCCTCAACGTATCGCTCTATGATTTGCCGATTGTCTTTGTCATACGGTGGTCGGGCAATCTCGACGATTGTCGCCTCGTAGTGGCCGCGTTTTATCTTTCGAAGTGCATAATACATCACAGGATATTGTGTCAACACGGCCAGCTGTATCGATCCATAGAAAAAAACAGTATCCTGGTTAAGGAATCTAACGGGAAACTTTTTATCATGACCGTAGCCAGGATATTGATCCCCAACTAATGCGATGTTTCGAGTCACATTTTTTCTTTTAACGATCTCTCGTGCCACCGAATCTCGTCGTATCGCATGGGCACCAAACCGAGTCCTCGAAATCAAAGAGAAGTTATTAAAGAATTTGCTACCCACAGGTTGATAGACAAAATCCATCTCGCCGGGTAGTGAAATTGATCCGGCTGTCAAAAGCCATTCCCAATTGAAATGATGTGATGCAAGATTTAACAGCGACTGTTTGTTTTTTATGTAGGCATTCGCCGTTTCAGGATTTTTGAAAACTACTCGCTTCGTCAATTCGTCTTTGCTAATGGTCAGAAGCTTAAGCATCTCGACGGCATAGTCACACAAATTTTTGTAGAACTCTTTTTCAATCTGTTTCAGTTCAGACGGTGTCTTCTCCGGGAATGAATTTCTCAAATTTTTCTGAACAAGTTTTCTTCGGTAACGAATGAAATGAAAAGTCAAGAAGAAGAGGAAATCAGAAAACAAATAGAGGATAGCAAAGGGCAGCCTTGAGAGCAGTCTCACCAAGATCATAACAGCGGGAAGAAGGGAACCAAGTTAAGCAAGTATTGTTATTTTTGAGGTGACTTTAAAAACGGGACCATTTAGTTCGTAATTTAAGTTCCCCACCTTACTTTTTACCAACCATCTGGAGAATCTGATTGTTCAATACGGACGTCGGTCTGTTTTATTGTAAGTAGGCGAAGCACAAGATATGAAAGACAAGGTAGTAATCATTACGGGAGGGTCTTCGGGCATCGGAAAGGCACTTGCTGCCGAATTTGGTCTGCGGGGTTCGAAGGTAATGGTTACTGGACGAAACGGGTTCAATCTGGAAAAGACTGTCAATGAGCTAAAAAGTAAGGGAATAGATGCCATTGGATTCCAGGGAGACGTCGGAATTGAAGACGACAATCGCAGGATGGCGGAAAAGGCGATCGAGCAATTCGGGACCATTGATGTTCTTATCAACAATGCCGGAATCAGCATGCGAGCACTGTTTCAGGACGTAGATGTCGAGGTCGTGCAACGTGTGATGGCGACTAACTTCTATGGAATGGTGTTCGCCACGAAGGCATGTATGGCCGAGATCATGAGAAACAAAGGATCAATTGTTGGAATTTCTTCGGTTGCCGGGTTTCGCGGACTTCCGGGAAGGACCGGCTATTCCGCATCCAAGTTTGCCTTGAATGGGTTTCTGGAAGCATTGCGTTTAGAGCTTTTGCCCACTGGGACCAACGTGCTTACTGCCTGCCCGGGATTTACATCAACCAATATCAGGGTCAGGGCTTTAACCAAAGATGGAGCAACGCAAGGGGCGTCGCCAAGAGAAGAAGGCCAGATGATGAGTTCTGAAGAGTGTGCGCAATATATCTATGATGCCACGCTCAGACGCAAGAGAACATTAGTGCTAACAACCCAGGGAAAGCTTACGGTATTTATGAACAGGTGGCTGCCCCGTTTAATGGATAGAATCGTATTCAACTTTTTGGCTAAAGAGCAAAACTCGCCATTCTGATCAGGTCTTGTTGAGAAACACCATTTTGGTATTGTCAGCTTTATTAAGACTTCTGTAAAATTCAACCAACTCGTTGTAAGACTCCTTAGGATAAGTTCCCTTTTTCATTTTCAGCTTTCGAACGTACAAAAGTTTACCGGCATCAAGAATGAAGTTAGCTTCATACTCACCGAATCTTGATTTAACTGTGATCGGTGCCGGAGTGAACTCGGGATAAATGCCTTCTGGAAGTTGGTATGTTATTGAGTCTATCGAGGTAAATGATGTTTTTGTTACTACGTCTGTCTTCCTTTCTCCGCCTTTTTCAGGAATTGAAGCAGATCGACTCATCAGATTAGGCGTGAGGAATAATCTCTTGCCACTTACCGTGACGTAGCGTTTCAATGACAAATCAAGATTAACACTTGCTGAAGGAATTTTATCTTTTGTATCCTTCATGCTAAATGAATTTATGTCGAACGATGGAATCTTAGTATTGTTCAATATCCATTCTTTTTGATCGTTGTATTGGCGACTAATTCGGGAATTTAAATTATTGGTTTCATACTGAAGGCCTTTGTACACCGTATTGATTTTAGCGGTTGCGTCACCGGTTGCAAGAACCGTGACGGTAGCTTTTCTCATTTGTGTATTTTGATCAGCTGTGTATTTGATTGTATTGACAAGCTTCCCACCGGTTTCTGTAACCATCAATGCTTTGCGATCGCCGGTGAAAGTACCCAGATATCCGAACGGATTGATTTGACTTGTACACTCCAGCCATAGTGTATCGCTACCGTTGGGTACGCCAACAATGATGTGATTAAACTGACTGCTAGGAAAATCTGCCAGGATTTCACTTTCGTTTTCCCCGGCTTTTATGGTCGCGTAGTATGACTTGATACCAGCTTCTTTTAACAATGCTACGGTATAGTTTGACAAAGCTTTGCAGTCTCCATATCCAGTCTTGTCGACGGTTTCTGCGGGAAATGGCTGCCAGCCACCGATGCCAAGTTGAATACTGACATATCGGGTCTTGCCTTGCACGTACTCATAAACTGCTTTTACTTTCTCTTCCGTTGTTTTTAGATCTTTTGTCAATTCTTTCACTTTGGTTTTTGTGCTTTCCGGAAGAACATCACGATCCTTGTTTAGCTGAGCCAGCCATTTTCCGTAAGATTCCCAGGTACTCATATTTCCGCCGTACTCCTTGAAAGCGAATTCAACAGGCGCCACCCGAATAGATGGCGTTTGGTTCCCTGTGCTGAATTTTTCAAACTTATTAGGCTTGACATCCTGGAACGTCCACGTAAGACATTCGCGCCTGTCTGGTTGAACTGAAACCACAGGTTCCTTTATCTGGTTAAGTTTATATCTGGGTTTAAGCGTTTTTGGATAAATCAACTCATAATTTGATTTCTGTATGGCAACTTCATCGTCATCGATCAAAGTGAACCCTGGGATGAACATCAGATAACTGAATTGCTGCGCATATTCATATTCGATGGTGTATGGATATGTAGCCTGTCCAAGATCAGCCGCTTTGTACCTATCATCTTCATAGAGCGAATAGTCAGAGATATTGCTGCCATCTTCAATCTCGTTGGCACGAAGCTTTTTTATCAGAGCACCTGAGGCATCATAAACTGATGCCCGCATGTAATCAATCTTTACCGCCTTGTCATACCATACGGCAAGTGTCGCCAAACGTTTTGCCTCGGGCTTGAGAATCGTGATGACACATCGAACAACATATGTCGAGTTACTAGTCGACATAATCATAAACTTTTCTTCTTTCTCTCGGACCACCGCATACATTCCGGTCTTCATTTCCTCAGGGATTTCAGAAACCGGATACTTTATTTCAGCAGCACTTACGGGTTGACTTAAGCACAGTGTAACAATAGCAGCAAAGTATTGAGAAACCCTCATACTATTTCTTTTTTAAAACGATTTGCTCGGACTGCAATGCAACAACCTGATTATAAAATTCTCTCAAATGAGGATATTCTTCTTGAGAAAACAAGCTACTATTGATTTGAAGCTGACTTGTAATAGAGATCAGACCTTCTTGTTGTGAAATGTTGTAGGTATACTTAGCGGCATTTTGCGACAATGCTATCAGTTTGCTCTGAGGCATACCTTCGATGGCATAACCTTCTGGTATTTTGATCTTGCACATGTAGACCATTTCACTTGGACTGCCAAAGTCAACAGGGTACTCACGCTTTTCATTCTTAAATGGATTTTCTGTTATGTTCATTCCAAGAAACGGATTGACGTAGATCATAGGATCGGCAGCAACCGCGTGATCATTAATAACAACCTCATGAACTTCTTTAAAGGGTGCCGAAATGTCTTTCGAATTTACGAATTCGCTTTTATTTACAGTCCATGAGCGGGAACCCACGAAGTCTTTAACATATTCCCCTTCACCTTTTGAAAAATATGATTTGCGTCCCTTATGAGCGTAGTACCCGGATTTGTCAAGAGTGAGTTTTCCAGTCAAATTGCCATCGCTGCTGAGCGCAAGGTCGGCAGAATAGACGCTACGTGATTTGATTGAAGACTTGAGCGGCGTCCAATAATATCCCTTAGGAGAAACAACAAATCCTACAGCATTCAGGCATCGTTCGGGAAGAACACCCATTGCCAAAAAGCGATCTGTGCCGTCGAGTAGATAACTTTTATCACCAGCCTTGGCAAGACACAACACATAGTTGAACTGTGATGAGACCGGAGCAGTTTGTCGAACGAAACCATGATCGCGTGTACTGATCAATACCGGAGATACCTCGATGCCGGCTTTCTCAAGCATAGATGCCAGCAGCAGATTTATTTCCGCGGAGCTTCCTTTTTTCGTTTCCAATACTTTTTTAAAGGATAGATCGGTGGAAGTTCTTGAGTTGCCATTCCACTCAACATTCTGTTTTACGTAAGTATTGATCGCGCTGATTTTCCCTTCAGGTGTTGTCTGTCCAGCGACGACTCCTTCTACGATATTTCTGAGAAACCCATTGCCGGTAACTTCTCTTCCAAAGCTTTCGCTCTCATTGTAAACCCTGTTTATATCTTCCCATGTTCCCATCATAGGCTTGATGGGCTGGTTCGGAAATTTCTCATATGCCAGCTCGAACTTGATCTTCGAGATATAGTCCTTACTGGTTGTCATGAAAGGTTCTGTCTTAAATGCAGGAACGTACTTTGCCGCCCAGCGCTGTCGGGTTTCTTTGTAATCAAGTTTATCGAACGTAGTATTTGAAGTACCTGTGACGGCGTTTCTATCGGTATTGCGGAAAGTGATGCTGTTGCTTGTCGTTGTATGTTCATTAATCACCATTGACACGTATCCTTGTGTATAGCTTTCGTAGGAGAAGAATTCCGGAATGTTCGCGCGGTATTCTGTCCAACGCGTGGGTATCGTGCTCTGGAATTCCCAATCTTGAAAATGGAAAAGAAAATCGGACAGAACACTATACGAGACTTCTACAATTGAACCCTGACGCGCATTGGGTAAAGTGAACTTGACATAATTAACATTTTCACTGGCCTTTTCTTTAAAGATTGCGTCGTTCTTCAACTTTGACTCGACGATTTTATTGTTTTCCAGATTGTAGGTGACGCCCTTCAAAGACTGAAGTTTCTCGTCGTCAGATCCGCTATGATAAAGCGGAACCGTGAAGCTGGCCCAGTCCATTCCATCCTTTGTGAGGATCTTGATTCTAACAACTCTTTCGAACGTAAGTGTGAATCCGCTTGCTTCATTGTAGTTGATAGTTGAGGAGCCATAATCAGTAAGGATTACCGCGGCGGCAGACGAATCTTTATCGTACCTTTCCATCTTAAGATCTTCGAGTGGAATGTCGCCGAATTTGATGGGTGATTTCTGGGCAAAGGTGTTAAGAGAAAACAGGGCTATAATAAGCCCGGTGAGTAAAGTCTTCATACAACAGTTTGTGTTTAGTAAGGGTAATTACTGAAAACATATTTGGATTTATGCATACGGGTCGCCTATAACTGGTAACCAAAAAAGTTAAACTATTCAAGTCAATTGGCTAAAGTAAAGACCTCCTTTTATTGTCAGTCTTGTGGATATGAATCTGCCAAATGGTTAGGGAAATGCCCGTCCTGTTCGGCGTGGAATACTTTTGCGGAGGAGTTGGTTACGAAGGACGAACCCAGTAAAAATGACTGGAGACAGGATTCGGGCAAATCCAGACAGGTTAAGGCAAAGACACTGGAGGAAATTGAGTCGGGCCGCGATATTCGACACGTAACACTCGACAAAGAGTTAAACCGCGTACTGGGCGGCGGCATTGTACCCGGGTCATTGGTACTAATTGGTGGTGAGCCTGGAATAGGGAAGTCGACGCTGATGTTACAGGTCGGTCTTTTACTCAAAAATCAAAAAGTACTTTACGTTTCTGGCGAGGAAAGTGATCAGCAATTAAAGATGCGCGCCCAACGGCTGGGGACCAGTTCTCCCAGCTTTTATATTCTTACCGAGACAAACACTAAAGTCATTTTTCAATCCATAGAAAGCATCGAGCCGTCTGTTGTTATTATAGATTCTATTCAGACGCTGTTCTCGAGTCAAATGGAATCTGCAGCGGGAAGCATTGGGCAAGTGCGGCAATGCACTGCGGAACTGATGAAGTTTGCAAAAGAGACCAACACGCCAGTGTTTTTGATAGGTCACATCACAAAGGATGGCATGCTTGCAGGGCCCAAAGTGCTGGAGCATATGGTGGATACTGTCCTGCAGTTCGAAGGGGACAGACATCTTGCCTATAGAATACTCAGGACTACGAAGAACAGATTTGGATCAACATCGGAAATAGGGATCTATGAAATGTTAAGTACCGGACTTCGTGAAGTCGCAAACCCATCTGAAATTCTGATCTCGCAGAAAGACGGCAAACTCAGCGGGGCGACAATAGGAGCAACGATTGAAGGAAACAGACCACTTCTTATTGAGATTCAGTCGTTGGTTAGCGCTGCTTCTTATGGAACACCACAACGTACGCCTACGGGCTATGATCAAAAAAGATTGAACATGCTCCTCGCGGTACTCGAGAAACGATGCGGTTTCCGAATGGGGACTCAGGATGTGTTTCTCAATATGGCAGGCGGAATCAAAGTTGAGGACCCTGCGATAGATCTTGCAGTCTGTATTTCCATTATTTCATCTATGGAAGACATCGCGGTTTCAGATAAAATTTGTTTTGCGGCGGAGGTCGGGTTGGGTGGTGAATTGCGCGCGGTCAATAAAGTAGATCAGCGAATCAGTGAGGCTGAAAAGCTTGGTTTCGAAGAGATTTACATATCGAAGTATAATCAGAAAAATATAGAACAAAACAGGTCATCGATTAAGGTGAAATCTTTTGCGGTACTGAGAGAAGTGTTTGAGGATCTTTTTGGATGATGAATTTTAATAAACTTGTTGAGAAAATTCCGAACAAAAACGCAGCGTGTCTGTAGGGCTCAGCGCTTTACATGTTCACCAATGACGTCGAAGCAGTCTTGAGAGCAGTGTTTGAAGATCTTTTCGGAAGGATGCATGAGGTAACTGGAAAATAATATTGAAGTTATGGAAGCCTTTTTTACTGACACGCTGGGGATAAGTCCGGAGACATTCAGTTATCTGATTTTGCCTGTCCTGATTTTTATTGCACGCATTGGGGATGTATCGATCAACACGATCAGGATCATTTACGTATTAGGAGGAAGAAGATGGACGGCGACACTTCTTGGCTTCTTCGAGTCTTTCATCTGGCTTATGGCTATACGGCAAATCTTTGAGCACCTGGATAACTGGATTTGCTATGTAGCTTATCCTGCAGGGTTTGCCACGGGTATTTTTGTGGGCATGATTATAGAGGAACGCATTGCTTATGGCAAAGTGATCGTCAGAGTTATAACACGTAAAGATGTCAGTCAACTTTTATCATATCTCAATGCAAACGGCTATAGATACACGCACGTCAATGCGCAAGGTCCGGATGGCCATGAGAATCTTGTTTTCACAGTACTTGAACGCGATCTGCTTGAAAAATGCCTTTACGCTTTGAAGGACATGTTACCAACCGCGTTCTACACTGTTGAAAAAGTCAATCGGGCAACTGAGGTTGGCACCCTGAGCGAAGAGACGTCGCGTTGGAGCATAGCCTCATGGTTGCGAACAGTAATTCGGCAATAAAACAGTACACTCTTATTTTATTTAATCTATGAAGATCTCAATTATCGCAATTGTATTAAACTTCCTTTACGCATTTACACTGCCCGCCGACGCGGTAAAACTCGAATACAATTTGAAAGTGGGCGATGTCTACGAATTACAACAGCAGACGAATCAAACGATCAAGCAGACTATCATGGGAATGGCTCAGGATGGTACGAGTGAATACTCGGGCACAATGCTGATGAAGGTTAAATCGACAACATCGGACAGGTCAGATCTTGAAACCCAATTCCTAAAACTGAGAAACAGCTCCAAGACGCTAATGGGCGAAAACACAATGGATAGTGAAGGCGACCAGGAGAACCCACAGAACAAGGTATTCAAGTCTATGATGAATAAAACATTCACAATCACGCTGAAGAAAGACGGAGCAATCGAGAAAGTTTCGGGAACAGAGAACTTATGGTCTGACGTGGATAAATTGGGATTGGATGATGCCACGGTTAAGGCGATGAAGGAAGCGATGGGTCAGTTTATGAGTGAAAGCTCTTTGAGAAAGAGTCTGGGACAGTCGCTGGTTCGCTATTCAGATAAAAAAGTAAAGGTAGGAGAGACATGGACATCGAAAAGCGATTTCCCGATGGACTTTCCGATTGAGATTAATAACGTTTGGAAGTTATCGTCGCATTCGGGAACAACGGCAACGGTAGACGCGAGTGGTGTGTATACAACCATTGATGCTGATCGCATCGTGACTTTACCCGGCGGATTTAAGGCAAAGGTGAATCTTACCGGAACACAAACTGTAAATGCTGTTATAAAAGACAAAAGTGGGTGGTCAGATCTGACCAGCATTCAATCTAATCTGAAAGGAAAGATGATTTTGCAGGCAGGTGGGATGATTCCAACGGAGATGGAAATACCGATGGAGATCGCAACGAAGACGAGTTATACGACTGTTAAGAAATAATGCGTGATTCCTTTTCCTGATGCATCATAGCCAAAATGTCATCAACATATTCGCGGGAGTTTGCAAGCCGTGGTACTTTATTCTGACCACCTAGTTTGCCCCGGCGCTTCATCCAATTGTAAAACGTTCCTTCCTCCACACTGTGAACCTTTGGTCTTATCAGTGCGAGATTGTGAGCGCGTTTCGCATCGTAGTCAGAGTTGACTTCGCGCAATGTTTCATCGAGGACATTGGTAAAAAGGTCGAGATCTGATGGCTGTGTTTTGAACTCGATTATCCATTCGTGGCCACCTTTTTTTCCTTCCTCAAAATATACTGGTGCTGCTGTAAAATTGTCGATCACTGCGCCAGTGCGTAGACAAGCTTTGGTTATGGCAGCTTCTGCGTTTTCAACGATCAATTCTTCACCGAATGTATTAATGAAGTGTTTGGTCCTTCCAGATATCTTAATCCGATAAGGAAACTTTGAAGTGAATTTGATTGTATCTCCGATATTATATCTCCACAAACCGGAGTTCGTGGAAATCACCATAGCATAGTTCTTATCCAGTTCAACGTCACATAAGGCGACCGTTTTAGGGTAATCGCTACCCATTTCTGCTGCGGGGATGAATTCGTAAAAGATTCCATAATCCAACATCAGGAGGAGCTCTTCTGAATCCTTCTGATCCTGGATACCAAAGAAACCTTCGCTTGCATTGTACGTTTCCCAGTACTGCATCTTGTCGGAAGGGATCAATGATTTGAAGAGTGAACGGTAGGGCGCAAAAGCAACAGCGCCATGGAAGAATACTTCAAGGTTTGGCCACACCTCGAGTATGTTGTCTTTCTGTTCAAGTTCTACAACGCGTTGAATGAGCAGTATCGTCCACGTTGGTACACCCGCGATGTTTGTAACATTCTGCTTGGCCGTTTCTCTTGCGAGCTTCTCGATCTTTTCCTCCCAGTTGCCCATTACGGCAGTTTCAAGCTTTGGCGTTCTGATAAACTGTGCCCATAATGGAAGATTTTGCAGAATCACCGCTGACACATCGCCATAGTATGATGAGGCGGTGGGATCAAGTTCATTGATTTGATGACTGCCGCCCACTGCGAGTCCTTTGCCATCGAACATTTTAGCATCCGGACAATTGTTCACATAAATCGACAACAGATCCTTTCCTCCTTTGAAGTGACAATCCTCAAGTGACTCCTGTGATACGGGGATGAATTTACTACGAGCATTGGTAGTACCTGAGGATTTTGAAAACCACCGGATCTCTGAAGGCCACAGGATGTTTTGCTCACCACGCATGATTCTCTCAATCATTGGGAAGAGCTTTTCGTATGTTTGAACAGGAACACGTTCTTTAAACTGTTCGTAAGTATGAATACTTGCAAAGTCATACTTCGTTCCAAACTCCGTGTATTTTGCTGATTGGATTAGTTTGCGGAATATTTCTTCCTGAACTTCATTGGGATATTTCATGAAAAGCTCAATCTGATGAATGCGCTTCTGCATGACCCAAGTCAGAATAGAGTTTATTAATCCCATGTATTAAGCAAGAAACAAAAAAATTTAATACTTGAATTTAGAGGTTCACTTTGATACAGAAAATATCATACTTCCTCAGACGGATTCTGTAATGACTCGGGGTTTTGAATGGTATGCTTGGATCTTCGCAATTCAAAATTCTGGCCCAGGTATACTTTTCGAACCTGGGGATCATTTGCCAGTTCTTCTGCAGTTCCAGCTTTAAATAACTTGCCATCAACCATCAGATACGCCCTGTCAGTAATCGACAAGGTTTCATCGACGTTGTGATCGGTAATCAGGATGCCGATGTTTTTCTTTTTCAACCTCGCCACAATTGATTGGATCTCTTCGACGGCAATCGGATCTACGCCTGCAAACGGTTCGTCCAGCAATACGAATTTTGGATCAACGGCAAGGGCTCTTGCGATTTCAGTTCTGCGACGTTCTCCACCAGACAGAGACATTCCAAGGTTCTTTCTAACCTTGTGCAAACTGAATTCAGCGATGAGCTCATCCACCTTGTCATTGCGTTCCTGCTTGGTGAATTCCCTCATCTCGAGGACTGACATAATATTCTCTTCAACGGTAAGCTTGCGGAAAACAGAAGCCTCTTGTGCCAGGTAACCTATTCCTCTTCGAGCACGCTGATACATTGGCAAACGCGTAATTTCTTCAGCATCTAAAAAAATCTTTCCCTGATTTGGTTTGATGAGCCCAACCATCATATAAAACGAAGTCGTTTTACCCGCGCCATTGGGTCCAAGCAAACCAACAATTTCGCCCTGCGCTACGTGCACGGAGACATCATTAACAACAGTCCGTGTTTTATATTTCTTGACCAGATTCTCAGCGCGCAAAACCATTGTCAGATGAATTTTAGGTCTTTGATTCGTAATTGAACAGAAGTGACACCATTATAAGTGTTTTCTTCTATTGTAAATGCCATTTTGAAATGGGCACCTTCAGATAATTTTGAATAGTGACTTCCGAGGTCGAAGCCAACGGCCTGAAATACATTTTCATTATTGTGCTGACCTGCCAGGAATCTGATGTGTTTGTCCTTGAATGATGAAAGTGAATTAAAGACATAAACTTCGCTTGACTGGAAAACTGGTTTTGGATTTCCGGGGCCAAACGGTGCCATCTGTTTCAGGATAGACATGAACTTCGCAGTTATCGAGTCAAAGTGTAACGGCATATCCATCTCGATCACTGGAGTAAGCATCTCTTCCGTTATCGATGCAGAGACAACCTGCTCAAATTTTTGTTGAAACTGCGCGAGGTTATCGTGGCTGAGTGTGAGGCCTGCAGCATACTTGTGCCCGCCAAACTTCTCCAACAAATCGCTGCATGCCAGGATAGCCCCATAGAGGTCGAAACCGGATACACTTCGGGCAGACCCCGTTACCTTGTTGTTCGACTCAGTGAGTATCACGGTTGGACGATAATATTTTTCAACACATCTAGCAGCAACTATGCCAATTACACCTTTGTGCCAGGTGTTCTTGTACAACACAGTTGATTTTGCTGCACGTAAGGTGTCGCTGCTTTCAATCATAGCCAGCGCCTCACCCGTAATTTCAGTATCAAATTGCTTGCGTATTTCATTTTTGAGATTGAGCTTTTCTGCAAGATCATTGGCCTGTTCAACGGTAGTTGAGTTGAGGAGTTCAACGGCCGCGCTACCGTGCGCGACGCGACCTGCAGCATTGATGCGCGGCCCCAGTGTGAAAACTATAGATGATACATCAAGGTCATTCTTGATTAGTGCTATGTCCTTGAGTGCCTTTAGTCCTGCGACGGGATTGTCATTAAGTTTCCTCAACCCATAGTATGTGAGAATTCTGTTTTCATCGGTAATCGGAACGATGTCTGACGCGATGCTGACAGCGACGAGATCAAGATATTCATAAACCTCTGCTTCCTCCCGGTATTCGCGAGCGTACGCTTGCATGAACTTAAAACCGATACCTGCACCACTTAATTCTTTGTAAGGATAGGGACAGTCGGATTGTTTTGGATCAAGAACGGCAATGGCACTGGGGATATTGTCATCTGGAAGGTGATGATCACAGATGATGAAATCAACATGATGGCTTTTAGCAAAGGCGACGAGCTCTGCAGATTTGATACCACAGTCGAGCGCGATGATGAGTCCAAAACCATTTTGAACTGCCCATTCGACACCGATTAGCGAAACGCCATATCCTTCAGCGTGTCTGTCTGGAATGTAGACATCAATGTTTGAATGAAATCTTCTGAGATAACTTGAGACGAGCGCGACAGACGTTGTTCCATCTACATCATAGTCGCCATAGATAAGTATCTTTTCTTCGGAAGTTATGGCAACGCGCAATCGGTCGACAGCGTTACGCATTCCCTTCATCAGGAATGGATCATGAAGATGTTCAAGTGTGGGTCTGAAATATTGTCGAGCGCTTTCGAAAGTATTAATGCCGCGTTGAAGGAGAATTGCAGTCAGGGATGCATTCACATTTATGGCTTTCGATAGCTCAGCGATATCGTCGCTTGAAGGAATATCCTTTATGAGCCATCTTTTGTCCATGTTTCATTTTGATTGGATCACCATACTTCCTTTTTCACCCGATATACCTGCTTTGTTATAAGCACCAGGTTCTCCGTCTTTACCATTCCGTTTGCCGGGGCCTAAGCCAGCGCCACCATGATAACCACCTTTGCCCGAAGGACCGGGTGCGCCACCATTTACTTTTACAAGGATCTTTTTCGCGAGGATCATATCCTTAAAGGTCTGAGGTTTGGGAACATTGATCTGAATAGCACCTCCTAAACCTCCATTGCCACCAGCACCTGCAAGTCCTCCATTTGAGCCGTTACCCCCATTACAATGCGTAGTACCGGGACTTCCGCCGCCACCGTTACCACCATGCCCACCGCGGCCACCATCACCACCTGAAACATCTATCGTGAGCTGTCCCCGGATCGTGATCCTGTCTATGTATAAGAATAACTTTATAGCATTCGTGCCATCAAGCCCTCGCGTCCCCGGTTTGCCAGCGGAGCCATTCATACATGGGCCAGTCGGCGTATTACCATTGACACCATTTCTACCTGGTTGCCCTGAAACCCCTTTGGCATCAATGACACAATTCTTTCCAAATCTTCCGACCCTAATGCGCAAGTAGTTTTCCGGCTTCAATTTGTTCATCACCAATCGTGATGAATCCATCATGATCAGCGTATCGGCTACTAAAATGTCTGATTCCTTAAGTATATAAACCTCTTTTGCTTTGATCACCAATTTAGACAACCTAACCTGAGCATTAGCTCCAGTCACAATCAAAATCAGGAAAAAAGAGATTCTCCGCATGGAGGCAAAAGTAACAATTTTGAACATGGGCAATAACGAAGAAAGCAATGCCATTTAGGCATTGCTTTCCGTATTATTTTTTTTTGGTCTGTCTATTTTCCGCTGTCCGCAGGTGCGTCGCTGACAACTCCCTCGAGAACATCCTTAATTTCCACCCTGGTGCCATCCTTATAAGGAACGATCCAGGCGTCTTTTACGCCCATTTCACGCATATATTTCTTGAAGGTGTCGGCTTCCCAATAATCGCGAAATATACCAATGGTCAATTTCTGCGGTTCGCCATCTTTGGCCGCCTCACCACCAAAATTGGGGTTGTTATCGAAGTATTTAGCGAGATTCTTGTTCTTAAAGGCTCCTATCTGAACCTTGAAAACAACTCCTTTCGAAAAATCCATGGAATTCGCGGGCGCAGTTTTCATTTGTTCAAGTTCGGCCTTAGCAGCTGCCAACTGACTTCTCAGCTGCGTTAACTCATCTTCAAGCTGCGTGATCTTTGCATCTTTCTCAGTAATGGTCCCCTGAAGCGTAGAGATCTGGCTGGTCTGACTTACAACTGTATTGTCCGCGACAACCTTGTCTTCGCTAAGTGTTTTAAGGCTTTGAGGATTCTTCTTGAATTCCTTAGCCTTCTTTTTCCACTCCTTTTTTTCCTTCTTTGAAAGCTGCGCGAAGGATCCTGTGGATGCTGCCATTAGAATGAGGCAGAACAAAAAAATAATTCCTCGTTTCATTAATAGGTTGGTTAAAAAATCACGAAAAGGTACAAATATTTATTAAAATATTCTACATCAGAGGCTTCCAACCATGTTCTCGGGCCTTACCCATTCATCGAACTGCGCCGAAGTAAGTAAACCCAACTCCACCGCCGCTTCTCTTAAAGTCTTGTTTTCCTTGTGAGCCTTCTTGGCAATCTTCGCTGCATTCTCATAGCCGATGTGAGTGTTTAACGCAGTCACCAGCATCAGAGAGTTCTCAAGATGTCTCTTGATGACTGGCTCATTGGGTTCGATCCCTTCGGCACAACGATCGTTAAACGATACACAGGCATCACCGATCAGTCTTGCACTCTGTAATACATTCGATGCGATGACAGGTTTGAAAACATTTAATTCGAAATGCCCCGTCGCCCCACCAATTGAAACGGCAACGTCATTGCCGATTACTTGCGCACATACCATTGTGAGCGCTTCCGGTTGTGTTGGATTTACCTTGCCCGGCATAATAGAAGATCCCGGTTCGTTGTCAGGAATAATGATTTCGCCAATACCTGCCCGAGGGCCAGAACTTAACATCCTGATATCATTGGCGATCTTCATCAACGATACGGCTGTACGCTTAAGTGCGCCTGATAACTCTACCATCGCGTCATGAGCAGCTAAGGCTTCAAATTTGTTTGGCGCAGTAATGAAAGGATAACCAGTGAGGTCGGCGATCTTCTTTGCTACAAGTACATCATAACCTTTTGGCGTATTCATTCCAGTGCCAACAGCAGTACCTCCCAAGGCTAACTCGCGTACAACTTCAAGCGCATTGTTGATGGCCCTCATGCTGTTATCAATCTGCTGAACATATCCTGAAAATTCTTGTCCGAGTGTAAGCGGTGTTGCATCCATGAAATGAGTTCTGCCAACCTTGACAACATTCTTGAATGCATGAGCTTTCCTATCTAAAGTTCCACGGAGTTTCTTCAAACCCGCCAAAGTGATTTCAACCACTTGCTTGTAAGATGCGATGTGCATTGCAGTTGGAAATGTATCGTTTGATGACTGCGATTTGTTCACGTCGTCATTTGGATGCAGTATTTTCTTTTCGTCATCAAGTTTTCCACCATTGATAACATGAGCGCGATACGCAATTACTTCGTTGACATTCATGTTACTTTGAGTTCCTGAACCGGTTTGCCAGATCACCAGCGGAAATTCACCATCGAGTTTGCCGGTGAGGATTTCATCCGAGACCTTTCCTATAAGGTCGCTCTTCTCTTTGGTGAGAACACCGAGGTCGTGATTTGCTTCAGCGGCAGCTTTCTTCAGATAGGCAAACGCATAGATGATTTCCTTTGGCATACTCGCTTCAGGTCCGATTTTAAAGTTGTTTCTGGAACGTTCTGTCTGCGCACCCCAATACTTGTCGGAAGGTACTTTAACCTCTCCCATGGTGTCTTTCTCTATACGATAGCTCATAGTCAATGTGATTTGTGTCAAAAATAGGAAAAGGCGGATGTAACTTTACACAAACATGGAAAAGCTTGGACTAAAGAGACCTAAAGTATACAAGGAGTATTTTATAGCTATCGTTCCGCCGGATCCTGCCCGCGAGGAGGCACAAAAGCTGAAAGAGTATTTCAAGGATCGCTATAATAGCAAGGCCTCGCTAAACTCGCCGCCTCACATAACGTTGCACATGCCTTTCAGGTGGCTGGAAAGTAAGGAGGCTGTGTTGACAGATAGTCTGAAAGAATTCTTTTCAGTTAGCACGGCGTTCGAACTTTCGTTGAGAAACTTTTCAGGCTTTCCGCCGCGGGTGATCTTTATCGGCGTTGAGGAAAATATGACGCTCAATAATTTGCAACGTCAGCTTCGGGACTTTTGTAAACGATCATTGAATTTGTTTAATGCGAACTACAGGGAGTTGCCATTTCATGCCCACCTCACGTTAGCATTCCGCGATCTTAAGAAAGACAAATATGAACAGGCATGGGAAGAGTTTTCATTGCGTCAGTTTCATTATGATTTACAGGTTGAGAAAGCAGCGCTATTAAAACACGATGGAAAGGTGTGGCATGTTTATAAGGAGTTTCAGTTGAACCTCACGAAAGAAATCCATTGAACGCGGAGTTGCGCGGAGCGAATACATGGAGCTACGCGGAGAAATTCTTTGCACACCATTGACCTCAACTCCGCGATGCTCCTGGATTTTGCTCCTCTTTCTCCGCGTATCATGGATTTCATTTCTATCACAGACGCGCGGACTCTTGAAATTTAATGAATCCCACCACTATGAATCGCCATGATTTTAGATCCACGCTTAAAGTCCCCTTTCGAGATAAGATCGTAAATGCCTTTAAACATTTTTCCGGTATACACGTGTTCCAGGGGGATGCTATGCTGCACAGTGAACGAAGTCATAAATTGCGACAGCGATGAATTGGTCTTCGCGTATCCACCTTGGTGGTAATCTTTGATCAAACTCCAGTTCGAATATATTGGATTAAAACACTGCACCTCATCCTCCCAGCCATCGCCTTTGAGCACTGTAAACCCAAGGATAATTTTTTCTCCTTTTAATCCACGAATCAACCCAGCTAAGGTTGCACCCGTACCCACTGCGCAACACAGGTAATCAAAATCAGTTCCTAAGATCCTCGCGAACTCCTCAACACCTTTGATCGCGAGTTCATTGCTTCCCCCCTCCGGAATAAGATAAAATTCACCGAACTTATCTTTTAAGTTTCTGATCTCATGGTTTCCATTCTTGCGTTTGAAATCTTCGCGCGAAGCGTAGTAAAGGATCATTCCTTGTGACTGTGCAAATAGAAGAATGTTATTTAAAGGAAGAGTTTCTTCCCCACGGATAACGCCGATACTTTTCAAGCCGGCTGCGTGAGCAGCAGCAGCGGTAGCAAAGATATGGTTCGAAAACGCACCACCGTAAGTGAGCAAGGTGTCCTGGCTTAATCGAAGGGCTTCATCAAGATTATATTTAAGTTTCCACCATTTATTTCCCGAAACCGTCGGGTGATTCAAATCCTCCCGCTTTACAAAAAGACGAACGTCGTTCTCAACGAACAACGGATCAAATAACTCTTGAATTGGCGTGGAATGGTAATCAAGCATTTTTCTGAATCAGTGCGAAAAGTATTATAAAAAATAGAACTATTGCAATTAGAAGGACTGAAAAATTAACTAATATTGTTAGTTGAATATACTATTGAAATTAGTTGTCGATGGAGGAGAATGATGATTATTTTGCTGGCCGGGGTGCCCAGATCAAAACAGAAAACAGATTTCTAAAAGCGCAATATGTTACAGAGCATATTGAAGGTCTGGATGAACCACTTTTCTCTGCACCAACAACGCAAGTCTATTATGAGACGCCGAAGAAAGCTGTCAATAAGATAACGAGTCCTGATCTCGGAATGATGTATTCTATTAATCCATATCAGGGATGTGAGCATGGATGCATCTATTGCTATGCAAGAAATACGCACGAGTATTGGGGATTTAATGCCGGATTGGATTTCGAGTCAAAGATCATCGTGAAGAAGAATGCTCCTGAGCTTGTAAAGAAATTCATCATGCATCCGGACTGGTCTCCGCTTCCACTGAGTCTAAGCGGGAACACGGATTGCTACCAGCCTCTTGAGCGTAAACACGAAATCACACGGGATATTCTGAAGATCATGGCGACGTATCGCCATCCCGTTGGCATGATAACAAAGAACGGACTGATAGCACGGGATCTTGACCTGCTAAAAGACCTCGCTCAGGATAATCTTGTTCATGTTTATATTTCCATTACGACACTCAATGAAGACTTGAGAAGAACGATGGAGCCGAGAACAGCAAGTGCCGCAAAGCGATTAAAAACAATTGAACTGCTTGCCAGCAACGGTGTGCCTGTGGGCGTTATGACTGCACCAATTATACCCGGACTCAATCACCACGAAATTCCGGCGCTACTGAAAGCAGCGGCAGATCACGGAGCGCGAACAGTCGGCATGACTGTCGTTCGACTTAATGGCTCGATAGGAAAGATCTTTGAAGATTGGCTGAGAAAGAATTTCCCGGATCGCTTTGACAAAGTATGGAATCAGATCTGTGAATTGCATGGAGGTAATGTCAATGATTCACAATTCGGAAGACGGATGTCAGGTGTCGGAAACTATGCTGAAATGATCAACCAACTATATCGAACATCAAAGAGAAAATACTTCGAAGGAAGAAGCATGCCTGCTTATGATCTGACGAAGTTTAGGAAGAATGGTAACCTTAGTTTGTTCTAGCGTTAGAGAGATTTTTTTCAGCGCAAAGGCGCGGTGAAAATCCGAATATGGGTTTTTGTATTCTCTCCGCTTTGGCACCTCTGCGGTGAAAAACTTCCCTCCGCTACCGCTTTGCACTGAAATGCTTGAAAAACGCCACAATCGTCTCGATCCCCAGCATAAAATTCTTCACCCCATAATGCTCGTTTGGAGAATGGATCGCATCGGAATCAAAACCAAATCCCATCAACACTGTGTCAAGGCCTAATTCTTTCTTGAACAATGCGACAATCGGGATGCTGCCACCATCGCGTGTAGGAATCGGATCCTTTCCGAATACTTCTTTAAACGCGGCACCTGCTGCTTTATAGGAAGCTGATGAAGTCGATGTAACAGCAGGTTCTCCACCATGATGCGCAGTGACTTTTATTTCTACATATGATGGCGCGATCGATTTCATGTGATTCGTGAACAGCGTCGTTATCTCTGAACTTACCTGGTTGGGGACGAGGCGCATCGATATCTTCGCAGATGCTTTTGAGGGCAGAACAGTCTTGGCTCCTTCTCCCGTGTAACCGCCCCAGATGCCATTTACGTCAAGGGTAGGTCTGACGCCTGTCCTTTCTAAAGTGGAGTACCCTCTTTCACCTTTGATCTCTGCGATGCCGAGATCTTTCTTGTATTCATTAAGATCGAAAGGTGCTGCGTTCAATGCAGCCCGCTCCGATGCGCTGAGCGCTGCAACCTTTTCGTAAAATCCTGGAATAGTAACTTTGCCTTCCGCATCATGTAGCGACGCAATCATTTCGCAAAGCGTATTGATCGGATTTGCAACGGCACCGCCATATACACCTGAGTGCAGATCACGGTTCGGACCAGTTACTTCCACTTCCATGTAGCTCAGGCCCCGTAGCCCGGTCGTTATCGATGGATGTTCGAGAGAGATGAGGGCAGTATCGGATATCAGTATAATGTCGGCGCCAAGCTTTTCGCGGTGTTCCTGAACGAAGAGTCCAAGGTTATCAGAGCCGACTTCTTCTTCGCCCTCAACCATGAACTTAATGTTGCAAGAGAGCAGATTCAGCTTCGTCATGATTTCAAAAGCCTTTACGTGCATGTACACCTGACCTTTGTCATCGCATGAACCTCGCGCGAAGATCTTTCCATCTCTGATTTGAGGCTCAAACGGAGGTGAACTCCATAATTCCAGCGGGTCTGCCGGCTGCACATCGTAATGCCCATATACCAACACAGTAGGCATTTTTGGATCTATAATTTTTTCCGCGAAAACAATCGGATGTCCTTTTGTTTCGAACAGCTCAACTTTATCGACACCCGCTTCTTTTATTCTTCCGACAAGATACTCAGCTGCTTTCCTGACGTCGCCCTTGTATTTGCTATCCGCGCTGATCGAAGGAATGCGCAGCCACTGGAAGAGTTCATCAATAAAACGGTCGCGGTTGGATTCGATGTATTGCTTTACCATGGTCCCTGATTTAGGAGCGCAAAGTATTAAGGAGTAGGGGATAATTCCAATATATTTTCTTCATTGAATTATGGTGCGCGATGTCCCATGTCTGCTACGTTTTGTTTTTATCGTTTTCCAGACCTACAAGTGAAAGCTAAGTAGCGTATTCATATTATAACTATTGTCAATCATCTTAGCGTAATTCCTCTTTCGTCATCCTGAATCTGTTCTGGCAACTTGGAAGCCTAACGCCTGATAATTTTGTCTATTCGAAATTCTCC
>JBDSKX010000206.1:0-26207 GCA_039916665.1 Chryseolinea sp.
GAAGACATCCCAAATTTACGGACATGAAATTGTCGTGCTTTTATGAGACTGTCGTAGAGTTGAGAATAATGCTGAAGGTTCTTACACGGAATTGTCGTAAAGATCGACAACTGACACTTAAGTCTCGTCGCCAGTTCCAACGACCAGGAATATCCTGCTCTGAAATCGGTCTCGTAAACAAATGGAAACAGAATGCTTTTCACAGAGAGTCTTTGTTGTTTTGACCATCGAAAGCGTCAAAGGTCACTCACCGACGACCGACATTTTGAACAAAAACAACAACTACAATTGTTCCAGTTGGCTTAAAACAGCTTGCAGACCAATAACCGAAGCCAGTGTATACAACTGATTTAATTTCTCTTTTGTCCTCATCAATCTCATCTTGATTGCACTGGAGGAGACGTCCAAGGACTTTTGCAATGACTCGATCGTTTCGCCTTGCGTATATTTCATCAACAACAAGTTTCGTTCATCGGCAGGAAGGGCATTGATCAAAGCAAACATTGTCGCTTCACGTTCCTCAAGATCGGTGGATTCAAAAAAGTCGCTGACAGGTTCGTCATTCTCATCAAGATCAGAGGCTGATTTTGTATTTTTTCTGCTTTGCTTTCTCAAAGCTTCAAGACAGTGCCTGTGCGTGATAGTATAAAGCCAGGTGGAGAATGAAGATCCACCGCGGAACCCTTTAAGATTATCAAATGATTTCATGAGTGATTCTTCGGCAAGGTCAAAAGCCTGATCGTGATCTTTCACCATCGTAAGGCACTTTTGAAAGACTTTTTGATAATACCTGCTATACAATTCGCCGAGGGAATTTGTGTCGTCTTTCAGAATTTGTACGATCAACTCCGCATCGCTGCTCTTTTCAAGGTTCTTCATGACGTCATTAGGGTTAAAAAAATTACAGGATAAATTTCGTCACTAAACCCAACTAAGAACACAGTATAAAAGCTGATTTTAAAAAAACGGTATTATGCGTAGACCGCTACGAGAAACTCGCAGACCACAAAATAGGAGCGTGTAAATTGGTTAAATGAGCGCCTTTTCGATGGCATATCGAACTAGCCCTGCCGTATTCTTGACCTGAAGTTTCTCTAAGATGTTACGGCGATGCGTATCCACCGTTCGGATGCTGATAAAAAGTTTCTCAGCGATTTCTCCGTTGGAGTGCTCCCGCGCGATCAGTCGTAAAACTTCAAGCTCCCGTTCTGACAACGTAGAGTCAGATTTTGATTTTGACGCCGATGCGTTCATTGAAGTAATTGCCTGAAGCAGCGTGGCGGAGACTTGGCTGCTAAAATAATTGTTGCCAGAAAAAACCGTTCGGATCCCCGAAAGGAGTTCCTCACGACCGGCATTCTTGAGCAAATAACCAGAGGCTCCTGCTTGCAGCATGGCCACGATGTTCTGCTGATCCTCGTGCATAGTAAGGGCAAGCACCCTTACATCAGGGTAATTTTGTTTTACCGACTTGGTGGTTTCAATCCCATTCGTCACACCCATGTCGATGTCCATCAGGATTACATCTATCTGATGGACGGCCAATAGAGTCATTACCTGTTTGCCGTCTTCAGCCTCTCCCACAACAAGCATGTCAGGTTCACGAGATACGATACCATGCAGTCCAACCCTTACGATCTTATGATCATCTGCGATCAATATGCGAATCTTGTCACTTTCACTCATTTCGCCACAAAGTAGTGAAGGTTGAGGAAACATCGGCAGTCTTATCATTATGGTTGTGTTGCCACAAAAAAAGAAAGGTCACCTCGTCCAGGTGACCTTTACTACCCCTAACCCTACAAACTAAACAACTATTTTTCTTTCAGGATCCGGCCTGAAGCATCCAACGCTACAAGTTTGGTCAGATCTCCGGATTTCAATTCGACCCGATAATGCGAGACACTACGCTCTTTACCCGTCACTGCCTCGACAGATTTGGTTGGGGCGAACCCCGGAAAGTCTGTCTGCACCGTGCGCCTTACTCCATCAGGCAACGCCTTTTCTTCAATAGTCCATTTGGACTGTACCAACTTGCCATAGTGGTCGTAGATGGCAGCCTCCTTTACCTCACCTTCTGTAAAATTAACAGCGTAAAATGTTGCTCGGGCAAGTCCTGAGCTAAAACCTCTAACGCTATACTCCTCACTGACTACCGCCCCCGTAATTATATTCCAATCCACATTGTCTGCCTTCACAAAATCCTTTTTAAAAGACTTTACCACTCTAACCGGAACCTCTTTCTCGTCTGATTTAATACTGATTTTGTCATGCTGGCCCGCTGCGGATACTATCCCAAAAAACAAAAGGGAGAATGTACCCAGCATATTGTTCATGACCTCAACAGTATGTCCTTTGGATGCGGGGGATACGGCAAGTCACATCACTTTAGAAATTATTTTTCAAAAAAGGATATTTGCGTTACAAACACCGGTAATTCCAGCAATCGGACGACAAATTTCAACTCAAACCCGGAATTAGTAATTTCGCTGTGATGAACAGACGCAGAGACAAGGTTTTCATACTTCTTGTAGTGAGCATCGGCATGACAATCATCTGCGGCTTTGTAACGTGGTGGGGAACTCAGGAAAAACGGGAATCGGTCGATCTCGTAATCCATACCTACCAGGTTATTGAATCTTCTGAACGTATCCTGTCATTGATTAAAGACATGGAGTCAGGAAATCGCGGATATGCAATCGTTCAGGACAGCGCATTCCTGGAGAATTACCTGGAGGCGCAGGACCTTCTGGTGGAAGAAAGTGCAAGGCTCCAAACACTAGTGGGCGACAACGACACCCAATCAAGGTTTTTGAAGAACAAGATTCTTCCCGCGTTTGAGAACAGGAAAAATGCATCTTTAACTAGCGTCACCGTTGTGAACATCCACGGTAGGGATAGTGCACATTCCCTGATTGCTTCTCAGGTTGGTAAAGCATACATGGACACAATTAGTGTATTGGTCAATCACTTCATACAAAATGAACAGGTTTCGTTGACGGATCGTGAGCAGGAATTGGAGCAGAATATAGTTATTGAAGACGTTATTCAATTCTCGTCATTCATGGTAATCGGAATAACATGTACAATGGCGTTTCTGAGACTCATTCGCGAGCGAAAAAGTATCAACAATCTTTTGGAAAAGCTTGAAGAAGTAAATGAGGGGCTTGAACAAAAAGTAAAAACCCGAACCACGGAACTTACAGAAGCGAATGATGCGAAGGATCACTTCCTTGGCATCGCTTCGCATGACTTAAAAGTGCCGATCGCGGGTGTGCTCGCGTTAATAGAGATCATGCGGCTTGAAAACACGGAACGAACAGACCAGGATAATGAATATCTGAGCTACATGGAAGAATCTTGTAAGGGCATGCAGCATTTGATTTCAAATCTACTTGATATTAATCGTATTGATCGAGGCGAAACCACTTTCAGTAAACAGAGAATAGATCTGTATCCATTTCTGACACGACTTGAAAAAGGGTTCGAGACAAACGCGAAAAAGAAAGGGATTCCGCTCGTGGTGAACAAAGTGGAAGCTGTTTTGGAATCAGACCCAGGATACCTTAGCCGTATCCTCGAAAACCTGGTATCCAATGCCATTAAATTCTCAACTCATGGTCAGGCTGTTTCCATAAAGACGACCGTCGATAACAAGAATATCCATTTCGATGTCGAAGATCACGGACCTGGCATTCCGACTTCGGAAATTCCACTCTTGTTTAGAAAATTTTCACGATTAACCAATCGTCCAACAGCTGGTGAAAGCTCGAGCGGACTTGGATTGGCGATCGTTAAAGAGCTAACAGAAATGGCCGGAGGAACGCTTTCCGTAAAAAGTACTTTGAAACAAGGAACAACTTTTACGGTAACATTACCTCTCGAATAATGTTGAGTTGGGCGTTGAGACTTCCGAGTTAGTGATCTGTCAAGAATTATGAGTCTGATCGAGGTTCGTTCATTT
The DNA here is from genome assembly GCA_039916665.1 of Chryseolinea sp. Lineage (GTDB taxonomy): Bacteria > Bacteroidota > Bacteroidia > Cytophagales > Cyclobacteriaceae > Chryseolinea. The sequence continues at coordinate 3,965 of JBDSKX010000206.1, forward strand.
GCTATTCCGAATCGTTTATTCAGAAATGCTTTGCATTCCAAAATATGTATGCCAACGTCGTTGACTTAACGCTATTAGGTCAGTTTATGACAGAAGATCAAGTTCAACGCGCCGTAATTCACAATTCTCACAGCCTAGTGCGTCTTTGCCTCTGTGCCGCGTTTTAAGCCAACGACATCAATAAGTATATGGTTAATATCATTCCCGAAATGCTCTGTGGTTCGTAAAAAAGCGTGGAGTGGTTGTATAGAAATAAGTCGTCGCCTCTTTGGTCACAGACGATTTATGACTTATGAGGCACGACTATTCTACTCCTCTGCAATAGATAAATACACAAAAAGTGATAATTTCATACTGAATTTGGGACCTTACAGTGTGACCGTTGCTACTCATTTCATCTAAAGACCGGATTCTAACCCGGTAAAAAAACTAACAATCATGCTCAAGCCAATTGGTTTCTTCCTATTGCTTGTGAGTGTCATTCCTGCCCATGCGCAGCAAGATGTGACCTTAAAAGAGTCTTTACGACTTGCAAGGAAAAGAAATCCCGATCTCAAAGTTCTTCTGGAAGATGTTCGATCAGCGAGAGCGGACAGGGTCACTGCGCAGATAAGACCCAATCCTAATGTGAATCTTCAGCTCTTGCATATCGCGAACCCGAACTATCGACGCGAAGGAACGGGTTGGGCAAACGACGCAAACACGCAGTATTGGTATCAGATTACAAAACCCTTTCAGGTAGCGGGTCAACGACAGAACAAGATTGCTTTTGCAGATCGAATGATAGAACAATCCAGGCTTGATTATAATGAAGCATCTCGAATGATATACCTCGATGTCGCTTCACAATGGGTTGACGTATGGGCCGCCCGTGTTAACCTGAATATTCTGACACGAGGAAAAAGAAACATAGACAGCCTTGTTCAAATCAACACGTATCGCCTTAAGGACAAAGTGATCACGGAAACTGATCTCGTAAGAACGCAATTGCTGCAGCAACAATATCAACGGGACATTGTAACGGCGGAGCAAATATTGATCAACGAGCGTGAGAATCTGAGATATCTCATTGGGTCGACTGATAGTATTTCGATCGCGCTGGATGATCAAAGTTTCTTTGGGATAAACACTATTGGTGACAGTCTGATTGAAGAAGGTGTACATCATCGCAGTGACGTGTTGTCCGCCAAAAACACAATTGATGCCTCTAAGACGAATATCAATTTGCAAAAATCGCTTTCCTATCCTCAGCCAGAACTTGGCGCCGTATTTAACCCGCAGAACAGAATACCATACGTTGGATTTTACGGTATTGTAGAGATTCCGATTTTCAACAGAAATCAGGGGCAGCGAGAAAAGGCAGATGTTCAAAAATACAAAGCGGAGCAAAATCTCTTGGCAACACAACGTCAGGCGGAGTCTGAAGTTAATATCGCGTACAGAACCTACACAACGCAGCGCAAGAATCTTGCAGATTATCAGGGGAATCTGAACAATGCAGAGATCATTCTGAGGAACGTCAGATATTCATATGTGAGGGGTGCGACTTCAGTGATCGATTACCTTGAAGCACAGCGATCATGGCTCGATACCCAACAACGGTATTATAGTACTATGGAAGATTTCAGAAGGAGTTATGTCAACCTGCTTTTTGCGACGGGCATTATCAATCAACTAGCTGAATAATATGAACAAGATGTTAGTTTTTGGAGTGATCTTTCTGTCCGTGCTTTCATGTAAGAAGAAGGAACATAAGGTGGAACCCAGCACGCCATTGCCCGTTGTTGATGCGAGCGGGGGGAAGATAACGTTCCCCAATGATGCTAAGTCATTGTCCTTTTTCGAAATGGATACTGTAAAAGATGAAAATCTTGCAGCGCTTTATCAGGCACCTGCGTCTGTTGCTGTAACAATAACTTCGCCGGTTATAAGCGGTGGCCGAAATACGGTACTATTCGACAACCCGGATCTCGGTTCAACTTATTCGGCATTTCTTCAACACCTTATAAATATTCGGACGCATAAACTTAATCTTGACCGTATTCAGGATCTTTCACAACACGGTGCGGCTACTGGTAAAGAAGTCCTGGATGCGGAAACTCAGCTTGCGAACGAAGAGGCAGCAATCACCGAACAGGAGGCGAAGTTAAAAATAGCTGGCCTTGATCCGGAAGTATTGAAAAATCCCTCCAAGCAGGAGGCATGGCTGCTATGCGAGGTTCCTGAAAGCCAGATTCAGAATATGAAAATTGGAACAAGCTGTGGTATTACTTTTACAGCATATCCCAATGACGTCTTACCCGCGCATATCAGTGGACTTGGAGCAGAAGTAGACAATATTACCCGCCTGGTTAAAGTTCGGGTCGTGCTCGCCAATCCATCCAATAAATTTCAGGTTGGGATGTTTGCCAGTGTTGAATTCAATATCAAAGAAGGCAAAGTGCTTTCAATCCCCATCAGCGCTGTGGTAAACGTTCAAGGCAAGGATTATGCGTTCATAAGGACCTCCAACACCACTTTCGAACGTCGTGAGATGCTGCTAGGCCAACAGTTGGACAAGAAGGTCGTCGTCCTTCACGGACTTTCCTCGGGTGAGATCGTTGCCGCAAAAGGTGCCATGGAGTTAAAGGGACTCTCGTTCGGTTACTAAACATTGTAATTATGCTGCAGGCTCAAATATTCATTGACCTTGAGGATATGAAAGGAGACCAGTCTCTCCATGATTATCTTATCAAATTTCTGGCTGAACGAAACATCGCAGGTGCCACTTCCTTTCTGGGCTATGCCGGTTTTGGTAAGCATCATAAAATCAAGAATCCTCGCGAACTCTTCTCTTTCGACGAACCTCCTGCCATGATCATGTTTATTGATGAAGTCGAAAAAGTCCGCAAGATTGTCGCAGAACTGAAGATAGTAATTCCGGGTAAAGTCATTTTTCTTCTAAATGCCGAGAGGGCCTAGGCAATGATCCGCAGACTACTGGTATTATCACTTTCGAATAGAACCGCTATTGTTATCGCCTCTTTGGTATTGATGGCTGTTGGGCTTCTGTCTTTTAATTTGCTGAAGATCGAAGCGTATCCAGACATTGCTGATACCAATGTTAACATCATTGCGAAATATCCTGGGAGGGCAGCTGAAGAAGTAGAACAACAGGTAACAATACCAATTGAACGCGCGCTGAACAATGTGCCTCAGGTAATCGCCAGAAGATCCAGAACTGTTTTCGGACTTGCTCAGGTACAGCTCTCCTTCTCGGACGGAACGAATGATTATTTCGCACGACAACAAGTCATTGAAAGACTTGCAAGCGCAGATCTTCCGGCAGCAGTAACGCCTGAGATGGGTCCATTGACCACAGCCGTCGGTGAGATCTATCGCTACGTCCTGGAAGCCCCTGCAGAGGTAACGCCAACAGATCTTAGAGACCTTCAGGACTGGGTGATCGTACCTGCGTTGTTACAAGTACCGGGTATCGCAGACGTTGTAACATTTGGCGGCCCTGTTAAAGAGTTTCACGTTTTCACAGCGCCCGAAAAACTGCGTAAGTATCAACTTGGTGTTCCAGATCTGATCACTGCAATTGAAAATAATAACCTTAACACTGGCGGAAACATTGTAGAACGTGGAGGCCAGGGGTTGGCCGTGCGTGGTATCGGTGCCATTCGGAATGCTGATGATATCGGTAATATCGTTGTGACCAGCATTAACGGTGTGCCCGTGTTCGTGAAAGACCTTGCGGCGGTCGAAATTGGTCCCCCTCCTACTCAAGGTATTCTTGGCTATTCAATGATCGATGATGGTGTGAATGTCAGTTCGGGAATTGAAGGAATTGTTTCTATGAGAAGAGGTGAAAACCCATCCGAGGTACTTAAGGCCCTGAAGGAAAAGATGGACGATCTCCGTCAAAACGAATTCCCGGCAGGTGTCCGCATTACGCCCATTTATGATCGTACGTCTCTTGTTGATAATACGCTGGAAACAGTATCCCATACATTGTTTGAGGGCATATCAATTGTTATCATCGTGCTGGTACTGTTCCTCGGAAACCTGCGTTCTGCTCTGGTGGTTGCGTTCACTATACCTTTTGCGTTGCTCTTTGCTTTTCTATTGATGAAGATCAATGGCATACCCGCAAACCTGCTTTCTCTTGGTGCTATCGACTTTGGAATCATCGTCGACGGCGCATGTGTTATGGTCGCACACCTGGTACTCAAATTCAAAACTTCGACATCAGAGGAAAGAAAAGAGGGCGTGATCAAACTCACACTCGTCGCAGCACAGGAAGTTGGTCGCGAAATATTTTTCTCTGTTACTATCATCATCCTCGCTTACATGCCTATCCTGACAATGCAGCGTGTAGAAGGCAAGTTATTTTCGCCCATGGCGCTCACTTTAGCATTTGCAGTGGTGGGATCGATGATTTGTGCATTGACAGTGATACCCGTCTTGATTTCAATCGCTTACAACAAGTACATCACAGAGGATTTTCACCAGGAACTTCCAGCGTGGAGAAAACGAATTGATCTCATGAGCTGGATGGAACGCAAATACGAATCTTCACTGGCAAATATCTTGAAATTTCATAAGCTGGTCGTCATCATTGGATTCGTCATTGTAGCTATTCTCGTGTCGTTCTTTACTACACTCGGTACCGAATTTTTGCCCCCACTCGATGAGGGTTCAATCTGGATGCGCGCATTTCTTCCCGCAGGAACGTCAGTAACTGAAACGCAGAAAATAGCGCCAGTGATCCGCAGGATTGGCGCAAGACATCCGCAAATTGATAACATCGTGACGCAATCGGGTCGAAACGACGACGGCACAGATCCATATCCTTCCAACAGAACAGAGTGTATGATGGTATTGAAAGACTATAAGCTCTGGTCTCAGGACACAACAAAAATTGAGTTGATTAACAAATTACGCGGTGAAATGCGTCGCGAAATTCCTTCAGCCTTCATTTCGTTTGGACAGCCGATCATCGATAACGTGATGGAAACAGTAACGGGTTCTGCTGCCGACCTCGCCATCAACATCCAGGGCTATGACATCCAGAAGATGCGGGTCATTGCAGACACCGTGCGTCACATCATTAAAAGAATGGCAGGCGCAACGGATGTCGGTATGGAACAAGAAGGTCAGCAGGCGCAGTTGAATATTCAAATCAACCGTAAAGAAGCAGCACGGTACGGAATTAACATCGCAGATATTCAAAATATCGTCGAAGCAACGATTGGTGGAAAAACTGTCGGGTCTGTTTACGACCGGGATAAGCGTTATGACATCGTTCTCAGATACGAAGCGGATAACCGCGACAATCTGGACAATATAAAATCGATTCAAGTGCCGTCTGCAACTGGAGAACTGATTCCCCTCGGACAATTGGCCATCGTGAAGCTTATGGATGGGGAGACAAATCTCTATCGTTCGAATGCAAAACGCCTTCTGATTGTAAAGACGAATGTACAAGGGCGAGATCAGGGTGGTTTTGTCGCAGAGGCCCAACAAAAAATCGAACTTGCCATCAAACTTGAACAAGGATATACGATAGGTTATGGCGGTCAGTTTGAAAATCTCCAACGTGCAGGTAAACAGCTGATGATAGCAATCCCCCTGACTGTTTTGATTGTACTTGTCGTACTTTTTATGTTATTCAAAAATCTCAAATACGCTTTGCTCACGCTGGTTTGCGTGTTGTTTGCTTTGGCTGGTGGCATCATTGCTTTGTGGATGAGAGATTATCACTTCAACGTATCAGCTGGCGTTGGATTTGTGTCGCTATTCGGACTCTCTGTGATGGCAGGTGTTTTGTTGATATCGGCGATTAACAGAGAGCGCAGCCTCGAAGGGCATGACCTTGAGTTGACGATCACAAAGGCGGCTACCAGTCAGCTTCGTTCGATCATGATGATGATGGTCGTTGCTATTATCGGATTGATCCCTGCAGCAAAATCTTCTGGTATTGGTTCTGACATCCAGAGACCATTGGCAACTGTAATTATCGGTGGGTTAACTTCCACGCTGATATTCACACCGTTTGTACTGACTGCGCTGTATTACTGGATAGAAAAGAAGAAGTCATAAGACAATTTCAAGATGAGGCTGAAGAATTTATTTTCATTAAAAGGATTCGCTTTTGAAATTGGTTCTCGCTTATCGATTTCAGCGCATATTAACGTTCAATAAGATCAAAATAAATCACTTTGCGCTTCGTCTTACCGCAGGAGGCGCCAATGACAGAATACCAAATTTTACAAATGTATTTCTCTCTGCTGGCCCCGTGGCCTTGGCGCCTCTGCTTGAAAAAATTTCGACACAAGGTTTCTGCTTACTCTGCTTCTTTGACTTTACTTTGGATTTTTCCTGATTTTCAAGAACACGGAAATTTACAATATGGCCTATCAGCGTGAACGGAAGTGGTCCGTCAATGGGGAATTGGACCGTGCCTTTTGAGGTTTCGAATTTTGATAACTCATTCTTGAATGCAATAATCCCGGGTGGTGTTGGAGCCAACATGTGTTTTATAAGCTGAAAAATGAACGAGGCGAACACCATCCTGTATCAACGTCGGGATACCATACTTCATGACTTCTTGCGAATAGTGTTTCTCAACTTGTTTAATACAAATTGAATACCAGTGGGGAAACTGGCAATGAACTCTTCTATATCGCGGGCGACAACAGTATCTTTCTTCATGATAAAATAATGCTACAGAATATCTCTTCTGCTATTTTGACATCAAACGTTAAATCAGAGGCGTCTATGAAACAAATATTTTCTGGTAGATCAAAACATCAATGATCCTTCCGAACTTCACCCCTAGCTCCTTCAAATGACCGCATTTTTCATATCCACACCCCTCAAATAACCTGATGCTTTGGGAATTGTCACCAGAAATAATACCAAGAATCACAACAATGCCAAGATCGATCGCTATTCCTTCCAGCTGATGAATGGCTTGCCTTCCGATACCCTTACCCCTAGATGCGGATTTTAGATACAAACTGATTTCGGCTGTTCTGTCATAAGCCTGTCTTCTATTGTACTGCGAAATGTAGCAATAGCCGCTAACAACTCCATTGCATTTAATCAAATACGATTTGTACTTGGGATGTCCGACAAGTATCTTTTCTTTCAATTCGGAAACCGATACACGTTCAGTATGAAAAGTAGCAGTGGAGTTTAAAACATAGTAATCATAAATTTCCTTGACTGTCTCAAAGTCATCTTCTTTCAGATCGATTAATTCTACTTTCATTGTGCCCAAGCCACTTGAAATTATTCAAAATGATCTGAATGCGCAAGTGCGCGATGTCGGCAAATCCAGGAGGCGACTGCTTAATTATGTGAGGCACCGACCAACTCAGATCCTACACGGTCAGCCGACAAAGCCACCATGAATTGACAACCGTAGTCAGGGAACAATGAGATCATTTTCTCTTCAAAAACTTTCCGGCTGATATCATTGAAAATACCCGTGCCACCGGTCGCAGCAAGAATCTGCGAGCAGTATCTATCGAAATATGATTTCTGTCGGTCGATGTCAGCATAATCGCACGCTGGACCATGGCCCACATAATAGCGATCAAACTTTCTAAGGGTCGGAGCTAATAGCTCGAGATTACCCATCCACCTAAGTATGCTGCCGTCATTCATGTAGGAGTGATTTCTGTTATAAAGAAGATCACCGAGGAATGCACCTCTAGTCTCATCTTCCAGGAGCCATACCGAGTTGGCATCGCAATCACCGCCAGATCCGATGTCAATCACATTGAACTTCAATCCGCCAATAATAACGGTTGACCTGTCCGAAACAATCTCTGTGGGATAAATCCACTTGGGAATCCACTCGTTTCCAAAGATTGATGACCACTGCTGATGCTTGGCCTGTTCAGTATCTTCCATGAGCTTTTTAACACTTTGGATAGAATAGATGGGTATCTGATCTAGAGACGCAAGATTTACTGCCCCCGCTACATGGTCAGGATGTCCATGTGTTAAGATGATGCCTTCTATCGGCTTTTTCAGACTGCGTGCTTGTTGATATAAAGCTTTGCTGTCAGTCATAGTCAATGTTGTGTCGACAATGACGAGCGCCTTTGGGCCTTCTACAATAAAAGCATTTACTTTGAGCAATGGCTCGGACGATTGGAATTGATGGATTTTAGCTGCCATAATCTGTTTCTAAGTTGAACTATACTAAATACAGTCCAAACATATTCCCGCGGAATTGACTTATCAATAACTGTCAAACATGACAGGTTAAAATAAATTCTATATGATCATCAAGAATCAGAATGTTGCTTTCAAACTTTATGGGAAATACTACCACTGCGCCATGGATGTCACTATCGATTATATTGGTGGTAAATGGAAAACGGTAGTGTTGTGGTATCTGAAAAACGGAACGCGCCGGTTTGCTGAGCTTCGAAAACTGATTCCAGACATTACAGAGAAAATGTTAAGCCTGCAGTTGAAAGAGCTTGAGAAGCACGGGCTTGTCATCAGAGAGTCTTTTGGAAGTAAGCCGCCACTCAGGCTAGAATATTCGTTATCAGAATTCGGGAGGACGTTAGTTCCGGCATTAAACGCCATTGCAAAATGGGGAAGAGAGCTTGGGGAGCAGGAGGGAAAGATTGTTGAGATGAAAAAGTAACACAGTAACGGACGCATGTCGCGCCGAAAGCGACTGTCATTTGTAGTCTCTCGCTGGAATTGTCTGAATTTTAACGGGGTGTCAAGGCTTGCGCAGTAAAGTTAGTTATTGACCACTACCGAATCACTGGCGATATCATGCATAGCGCGATGACGTGGTTCGTAGTTGATTGTGATGAACGATACCCATCCCAGGACAGCCTTTGTGAACCATCGCTTATAAGCATTGACAAGGCTGATTCGCGTATAGGGATCATCGTTGCGTACAACCTTTATTTTCATCAGTCGCTGTCCAACGGTTGCCGAGTATGCTGTGAGTAAAGGTTCGTAGGTCAGCAATAATATAAGGGCGAAAATGATCATGATCTCTGTTCTGAAGTACATGCCATCGGCCAACAACATGATCGCAATCAACGCAGCCATCATCAGGAAGCCGTCTATAAACAATGCCTTATACCGCTGCAGAAGCGATGGGAAGTGATACACTTGTTCTTCCTCGCCAATATTCATATAATCGTCGTTTGATAACTCACTCGCCATTGGCGTTTTTTGTTGCTGATACATGAGAATGCGTAGCGGACGACCCTTGTGAACATATACGCCAAAGAAAATATTGTACACTCCGATAATTGTTCCCATCGGTCCTATAATAAACCCGGCTAACATCGACATGACGCCAGTTAAAATCAGTAGAACTGAAAGGGTCCATTTGGCCCACCCCATTCCTTTACTGAATAGCATTATAAAAACCAGTGTTGTGAGTACAATAAAAATCGACCCTGTGAGGTCTTCATTAAATTCGCTTAAAAGGAGATTGAATACAAACTGCCCGATCAAGTAGATCAGTGTCAGCAATGAAAGGACTTTGAATGCCTGCTTCATAGCGTTTAACAATTAAAGTTTGATGAATACTTTATGGGACTAAAGCTCAACCGAACACCATCAAGAGGAAGTGTTCAGACTCTAATACTTGATACTTTCAAAGATACACTTGTAACCGTTGCCCCAATCATAGCGGGGTAAGGAATGACTATGAACGGCTTATTTCTTCGGTGATTTTCTGATTTTGCGCAGCCTAGGAGCCTTTTCTGCGTTTGCATGCTGCACCGACAACTAGGAATTATTAACTAGGGCCTTTGAACTTCGACTTTCTGTTTTCCAATGCCCCTCCACCACTATGTCAACGATAGTGAAATATGAAGTATGATTGAACTGACTCAACTATTTACCTTTGCGCATGAAATGGTGCCGGTTCTCTTACTGATGTTTTTGTAGATTAAAGCAAGCTCATTTATCTTCAATTATTTTTCGTTCACTTTCAGTCTTGGCAAGTCGGTGGGCTCGCTTGAAATTGTCCCAGGCTTTATCGTTGTCCAGGTCAATGTTCAGATTCTAACAAAGGTGGAAGAAATAACTATCGGTTAGATCCAGTTGGAGCGCTTCCGAAATCGCAGTCTTTTTATCATTCACTTTTGACAACGCATAAATTCAATTTATTGCAACCATTAGGGAGTAATTTACTTTCTCCAACAATATTATAGTGTTTAAGAATGTCACTTATGCTTCCCGTCGGATCGGGATCCATATCTCTTCCTCTGAGTTGGGATCGTCATTTTTATACTTGAGTCCTAACAATTCGAAATGAGGACGGTTGTCTAATTCATAGCCAGACGAAGGTAACCAGTCTTTGACAATATATTGAAATGTACTCGCGCCTTCTCTGGAAGAGCCTTTGTAGTGGAACACAGCATACTTGCCTACTGGCAACACAAATGTTTCCATGCCTTCTGGAATGCAGGAGAAATCAGGTACTTGTACCGCAGCCCACTTCTCGAACGTAGTCTCTGGGCTAAGGTGTGCAAAATAATCAGCGGCATAAATCTGAATTGAATATAAATCTACCCCAACTGCATTGACTACCTGATTGCGATGCGGTATAAAACTCTTCCAAAGCTCCATCGTTCTGTTGGCGGAAAAAGACATCGTTAATCTCCTACCGACTAGCTTTCGCTCTAAAATCACTTCGATCCTATAATTCAGGTTGCCCATAAATTGCATTGCATTATTACAAATAAATAAAGGATCATCAACGAAAATCCAAAAAATCTATCGCGGCATCCTCAGGACGCAAGGATGAGCAATAGATTTAACGAATAGGAATCGTGCCAGATTTATAAAGTTGCAAGGCCTGCTTCAGAATTCCCCGAACAACGGTAATGGGTATGTCAACTGCAGGATCAACGAGAAATATCTTCATTCTCGATCGTTTTTCGATGATCAGTTTAGGATGATCTAATCGCTTCCCTTCTACAATACCAATATAAGGTTGCTTGTGCTTTTTATGAACCCAGAGATAACAAAACATTTTCCCATGATAGCAAAAGAAAGGCATTCCATACTTCCAGGCAGCGCTCACAGCTATGTCCTGTTTGAGAATAATTACACGCAATGCCAAAAGACAACTCTTCACAGGTTCCTCTTTCGACAGGTAGAAATGATCCAGATCATCCATGGCTCCTTTTGATTACTCTATATCAAGCTTGTACTTGAGTAAAAGACCTTCTAATCCCCGCGACGAGAACCGGGCCTTTTTCATTTTGTTCGTCTCAGGATTTATTGAATAGTTAAAGGCCGTTCTGAAGTCGGTTTTTTCGAGTATGCAATTTTCAAAATGCGCATCAGTTAAATCAGTGTTGTCGAATACAGCAGCCGAGAGATCGGATCCTGTAAAGTCAACTTCCTTGAGTGCAGTATTTTTGAAAATAGTTTTCTTCAATTTCATTTTGAAAAATGAAGAATGATTAAGCTGGCAATCGTGAAAAGACACGGCAAAGCCGAACGAATTACAGACTTCAAAATGAATACCTAAAATTTTAGAAGCCGCGAATTTTACGTCCTGCAGAGATGCATTCGCGAGGTTAACCAAACTGAAATCACAACTCATAAAACTACAGTTAATGAGTTTGATTCCCGACAAATTCCGATTCGAAAAGTCACAGTTGGAAAAAGTGCACGACTCATACTCGGCATTTATCAACGGTACATTTTCATAATCCTTTTTTCCGAATGATTTATCTGCGAAATAGCCAGGGATCACAAACAGTGGATTTAAGGGTTCATGGATTTACTTGTACGGCATCAAATCTGGCTGGATAAATTCTTTTTTTGCCTGCGTTGAGTTGAAAATATCGAAACCATAATGTGTAGATATCAGCTCTCTGAAATTATACTTTAGCCGGGGAAACTCGATCATCAGGTCCGTAAAAGTCAGACTTTTCGCTTTGTTCATAAAATGGTTAACGGTATTCACAGCGGCTATCGTCAACGTCTTGTTAAATTTATCCTGCGCACCTCGAAACTTCACATAGTTCTCGATCTCCGAAGATACAATCGCGACCGCTTCACTTACTCCAAATGCCCTGATCTTGATGTAAGCCATTCTGAGATGTGCTTCGTGCGTGAAAATTGAAGGATCAAGGATACACTTTTCAAGCTGCTTTTCGAAGTCTGCATCGGTCAGGTGGAAGTGAGCCGACTTTCGAATAACAATATCCAGTTCCACGATTCTTCTTTTGTCGGGCGCGATCAATGATCGTCTTGCTCTCGGTGAAAACAGTAGCGCTTTCGAATAATATTCCAACGTCATAGCCCGGTCGATGAGGTTAGAACGATACAAACTTTGGTATACCGCTAACGTTTGATCCAGTTTATGAAAAACAATGTACTTTCTTAGAAATGTCATCCAGAAGCGCGTAATCGTTTCATGGTATCCGGCACTATCAGTATTTAACGTTCCGATCGAAGAATTGTAGTCAATAATACTCTGACGAAACTTATCAAGGGCGATCTTTTCAGGATAATGAAGGATATTCCAAACAGCCACGACGATGTGCGCTTCGTGTGTCCACTCCGTTGCTGACAGCGTTTTGTTCTCAAACGAGGCCACCAGTTTCTCGATATAGATTTCGTCAATTTCCATAAGTTCATTGAACGCATTGATACACCCGAGCTTCCAAAACAGAAACTAAAATCAAAACCTGGTTGGTAACCCGGTGATGAAACATTACTTCGGTATAATGACTGTCGCTTCAATCTCGATCAAAACCTCTTTCCGGAAAAGTGATGTCACCTCAACCGACGTAGACGCAGGAGGATTAGCCTTATTAACATACTTGTCTCTTATCGTTCTTAATTCCGGTAAGTTGGAAACGTCGGTCAAATAAGTATTGAGCTTTACAATATGCTCTGCTTTACCACCTGCTTTGTGTACATATTTCAAAAGATTGCTGTACACAAGATCTGCCTGGACGCCAAAATTGCCAACACCTACCATTGCACCATTATCGTCTAATGGAACTTGTCCGGAAATAATGACCATACGACAAATACCGAGATCCACTTCAACAAACTGTGAATATCCAAAAGAGGTAATGTCTGAAAACTTTGTCATAGCATTAATAATTTGCTGTAAATCTTACGAAAGGAATTTAAAAAAACCAATAGCCTATGAAAGACATCACTCTATTTTTATTTGCATAACGCTTAAGTAAAGTGGAATCAATGCGAGCGACACTGCGATAAACAGTGCTACCCTAAGGTAGTTTAATTTGCGCCATCGGTCCGGATTTGTAAGTTTTTCTGCTCCAGATTGATCACCGTTTATTAACTTTTGGAATCCAATAATATTGGGTGCGAAATACGTCAGCGTCCAGACCCGTACGCCAAAATGAACTGCAAACAAAATTAACAGCCAGTTTCGTGCGAAGTCTATCCGCCAGCAAAAGATAATGGCGGCGATGAATGTGATTTCATGTAACGAATGCGCGATGATCCAGAATATTTTAAAATCCAGCGCATACTTACCCTTTAGTATCTGAAAAGAATCAGGTGGCGACGCCGTCCATTTCGGAACGATTACCAGAGTTTCAAATATCTGCGCTCCGTTCATGAGGAAATACGAAAGAATACTAATGAGAAGCCACGACTCGGCGCGCGACAAGTATTGAATTGAAATATTATTCATATCATGCTTTTCCGAATGGATGTTTTCATTTTTGTTACGCCTGATACGCTCGAAATTGCAGACTTGAAATACATTTTAACCATTTCAAGTACCTTGCCGAACGACTTCCACGCCGCGTTAACGACTTGTTATCTTAGTTGCGCAGATGCTGAAGCAATTACACTGAACATGACAAATTTTACTTAAGACTTGATATTTAACATTGTCACCTGATCAAAGTCGAACGCGCGAAAGTTTTGTCATCGAAAGGGATTATCAAACAGTATTTCGAAGGGTAACAAGACCGAATTTTTCGCGGGTTTACGACGCATATTTTCTGTGAGAACATGAGTTATGTTTCAATTGAAATTTTTCAGGTGACTTTCAAGTCCCGCAGCACTCAAAACTTCGTATATAGTCTTGAATGATCCGATTCCACCTGACAATATTGTTTCTTATCTCAATGCTGCAGGCTTCTGCGCAAAAGCTTCACATCAACGGTCCGGTTAAATTCCTTGCCTTAGGTGACTCTTATACTTATGGACAAAGCGTGGCGACCAGCGAAAAATGGCCTATGCAATTAATTAAAGCGCTTCGCGCAATAGGATTGGATTGCGATGATGCAAAAATAATCGCGACTTCGGGGTGGCGTACTGATGACTTGATCAACGCTTTGAACGAAGACACACCATCCAACAGCAACTACAACCTGGTATCGTTGCTCATCGGGGTAAATAATTATTATCAGGGTGGAAGTGCTACAAAGTATCGTACGGAATTCGAACAACTGCTTAAGACTGCCATTCAATTCGCGCAAGGTCAGAAACAAAACGTGCTGGTGTTCTCTATTCCTGACTATGGCTACACGCCGTTTGGGCAATCCAATCAGGGGACGATTACGCAGGGTATAGATGCATTTAATTCCATTAATGAACAGATCACTTCGTCTTTTGGCGTTCCCTATTTGAACATTACAGATATCTCGCGACTCGGCCTGACGCAATCTGATCTTGTGGCAGGTGATGGTCTGCATCCATCGGGAAAACAATATGGACTTTGGGTTCAGCGAATCATAGATAGTTCCGTAATCAATATGGGTGACAATGCTGAAATTCCTTCAGACACTTTAATCACTGTTGTTGACTTCCCTGTTCAAAAAATTTCAGTCTATCCCAATCCATTTGTTGATCAACTGATCATTGAAAATCTCCTCGTATCTAAAATCGGGTATTCATTTGTGATCACGGATGCCCTGGGTAGGACCGTGTTGGAGCGACAGGTGTCCGAAGGAAATGACCATCAAAGTATTAGCACACAAGACTTGCAACGAGGTCTTTACTTTTACAGAGTAATAGGCAGTTCGGGAATTTTGACCTCGGGGAAACTCGTGAAATAGTCGTTTGCAAGCCTTTGCACTTGAACTCTAATGTTGCTTTTTCGGATGATAATTGTTGCCTTGGCTACAAGATCAGCTTCAAGCAACGAACCAATTAAAGTTCGTGCCCAAGTTACCAGCCTGCTGCTTGCAGCTTTATCCAGCAGCTTTTCCATATATTGCTGGCTTTAAGCAATTCCTATGAATCCATCCGCAGGACATCGCTTTCGCGAGGCCCTGAAGCATGAAACACCGCTTCAGGTTGTAGGCACGATCAACGCAAACCATGCCTTACTTGCAACCCAGGCGGGCTTCAAAGCCATTTACCTTTCCGGTGGTGGAGTTGCCGCTGGTTCCCTTGGCGTTCCTGACCTTGGTATCACTACTCTGGATGATGTGCTGATCGATATACAGCGGATCACCAACGTAGTGACTACGCCTTTAATGGTAGATGTGGATACGGGATTTGGTCCTTCAGCATTTAATGTTGCCCGGACCGTAAAATCATTGATAAAAGCCGGTGCTGCGGCGCTCCATATTGAAGATCAGGTGGGCGCAAAACGGTGTGGACATCGTCCCGGCAAAGAAGTAGTGTCGAAAGATGAAATGGTAGACCGCATCAAGGCTGCAGTCGACGCTAGAACCGATGAACATTTCGTGATCGGTGCGAGAACTGACGCCTTTGCCATGGAAGGTTTGGAGAAAACACTTGAACGTGCCAGGGCGTACCAGCAAGCCGGCGCAGACTTCATTTTTGCTGAAGCCGTTCCAGATATAACCTTGTATCAAAAATTTGTTGACGTGACGGGTATACCTGTACTGGCAAATATCACCGAGTTTGGAATGATCCCTTTGTACGGTATTGAAGAGCTCAGAAATGCAGGCGTAGCACTCGTGTTATATCCACTTTCCGCTTTCAGAGCGGCCAACAAAGCGGCGCAAAATATTTTTCAACACATCAGAAAAGATGGAACGCAAAAGAATGTGGTTGATTCCATGCAGACCCGCGAAGAACTTTATCAAAGTATTGGATACTACGATTACGAAAAGAAACTAGATCAGCTTTTTAAAAAGTAATAAGATGTCGAGTAACGAAACACCGGGATTCAAACCCAAGAAAAGTGTTGCCCTTTCGGGCGTGCCTGCCGGCAACACTGCTTTATGTACAGTTGGAAGAAGCGGAAACGATTTGCATTACCGCGGCTATGATATTAACGATCTGGCAGAGAAAGCAACATTCGAAGAAGTAGCGCATCTTCTGATCCATGAAATATTGCCAGACGCGGCGCAACTTAAAGCCTATGTGTCGAAATTAAAATCGCTTCGCGGACTGTCGGATGTTGCACGAAAAACGCTGCAACAAATTCCAGCTGCAGCCCATCCGATGGATGTGCTGCGGACGTACACATCAGTGCTCGGCGCTGCCATTCCGGAAAAAGAAGATCACAACCTGGCAGGCGCAAAGGACATTGCGGATAAACTGCTCGCATCACTGGGTTCTGCACTTTTATATTGGTATCACTTTTCTCACAACGGTAAGACTATTGAAGTTGAAACCGATGACGAAACTGTCGGTGCCCATTTCCTTCATCTCCTTCACGGCAAAAAAGCAAGTGATAGCTGGATCAGGGCCATGCAGATTTCACTGAACCTTTATGCTGAACACGAATTCAACGCCTCTACTTTTACCTGCCGGGTAATCGCTGGTACAGGGTCAGATATTTATTCAGCCATAACTGGAGGGATAGGCGCACTCCGCGGTCCTAAACATGGCGGTGCCAATGAGGTCGCTTTTGATATTCAAAGTCGCTATACGTCGGAGGATGAAGCTGAAAAAGATATTCGGGCTCGCCTTGAAAGGAAAGAAGTAATCATCGGATTTGGTCATCCGGTGTATACAATCTCAGACCCACGTAACAACATCATCAAGGGCGTTGCTGAACAACTTTCTAAAGAAGCGGGTGATAGGTTATTGTACAATATCGCCGCGCGGCTGGAAACAGTTCTTTGGGATCAAAAGAAAATGTTCCCTAACCTGGATTGGTTCTCCGCAGTCTCCTATTACCGGATGGGTGTCCCAACATTGATGTTCACTCCGCTGTTTGTTATCTCAAGAGTGACAGGATGGAGTGCGCACGTGATTGAGCAACGTCAGGATGGAAAAATCATCAGACCAAGCGCCAACTACACGGGTCCTGAAAATCTAAAATTTATTCCATTAGAATCTCGATAGATTTATGTCATCACACATTTCAAACGTAAGACCACAGCCTGATCAGGTATTAGTGGATATTGCGGATTATGTTCTCAAATACGAAATAAAAAGCGATCTCGCCTGGAAGACGGCGCACTATTGTTTACTCGATACGCTTGGTTGCGGCCTTGAGGCCCTTACTTATCCATCTTGTACAAAAATGTTAGGACCGGTCGTTCCAGGTACAGTCGTTCCAAATGGCGCGAAGATTCCGGGGACATCTTTTCAGCTCGATCCGATACAGGCCGCATTTAATATTGGTACCATTATACGCTGGCTGGATTTCAATGATACGTGGCTTGCTGCCGAATGGGGACATCCATCTGATAATCTCGGTGGAATTTTGGCCACTGCAGATTGGTTATCCCGAACGGGTATCGCCAATGGAAAAAAGCCTTTGCTTATGAAACAGGTTCTTGAGGGAATGATCATGGCACACGAAGTTCAGGGAGTTATGGCGCTTGAAAATTCCTTTAACAAAGTCGGTCTGGACCACGTTCTGCTGGTGAAACTGGCGTCTACCGCGGTCGTTGGAAAACTCATTGGATTAACGCGCGATGAATTAATCAATGCAATATCGCTTGCTTTTGTGGATGGTCAATCACTTCGAACCTACCGACATTCGCCAAATACCGGAAGCCGGAAATCGTGGGCTGCTGGAGATGCCACTTCTAGGGCGGTAAGACTCGCACTTATTGCAAAGACTGGCGAAATGGGTTATCCCTCCGTATTGAGTGCTAAGACCTGGGGATTTTATGATGTTTCATTCAAGGGGAAGCAATTCAGTTTCCAGAGACCATACCAATCATATGTCATGGAGAATGTATTGTTCAAGATTTCATTTCCTGCAGAATTCCATTCTCAAACCGCAGTTGAGGCCGCAATGACAATCCACAAGATGTTGCAAGCTGCTGGGAAATCAACTGACGACATTAAAAGAATTTCCATACGAACTCACGAGGCGGCTATACGCATAATCGACAAAAAGGGGCCCTTGAATAACCCAGCTGATCGCGATCATTGTATCCAATACATGATTGCCGTGCCATTGATCTTTGGAAGACTTACGGCCGCGGACTATGAAGATAACATCGCGCATGATTCCCGCATAGATGTATTGCGTGATAAAATGGAATGTATAGAAGATCAACAGTTTACTAAAGATTATCACGATCCGGAGAAACGTTCTATAGCCAATGCCCTAACGGTTGAGCTAACCGACGGCAAGTTCTTAAACGAAATTGTTGTTGAATATCCAATCGGGCACAAACGCAGACGTGAGGAAGGTATCCCAGAACTGATCAAAAAGTTTAAGATCAACCTTGCCCGAAAATTTCCAGAAAAACAACAGCAGCAGATCCTCGCCGTCAGTCTTGAGTACGAGAAACTCGCGGCGATGCCCGTGAATGAGTTTGTGGACATGATGGTGATTTGAGGTAAGGCTTTTTCACCCAAAGGCGCAGAGACACGGAGAATACCATTTGCTTCGGCATGCTCAATTGTAAATTATTTTCTTATTTTATTTCAAGGGCGTGTTTCCATTAGTAGTGCAATGAATAACATTTAGGGGCAACTATCAAAGTTACCTTGCATTCTTCACTCCTTAGCGCCTTAGCTGTAGGAAAACTCGATTTCAAACCCTCTGCTCCCTCCTTTCCGCAAATTGAATTACCTTTGAAGTCCCATGGAAATCGAACGCGAAAAACTAACGCTTCCAACGCAAGACGGTGACAAATTACTCCTTCACTCCTGCTGTGCACCTTGCTCAGGTGAAGTGATGGAGGCCATCATCGCTTCGGGAATCGATTTCACGATATTTTTTTACAATCCAAATATTCATCCTAAAAAAGAGTATGAATTGCGGAAGGATGAAAACGTGAGGTTCGCAGAGAAACACGACATTCCCTTTGTTGATGCCGACTATGACGTCGACAACTGGTTTGCCCGCGCGAAAGGCATGGAGATGGAACCTGAAAAGGGTATACGATGCACCATGTGTTTTGATATGCGTTTCGAACGGACTGCCCTATACGCACACGAAAACGGATTCCCTGTGATCTGTAGTTCTCTGGGGATTTCCCGATGGAAAAACATGGATCAGATCAATGATTCTGGTGTACGGGCAGCAGGTCATTATCCGGGAATGACATACTGGACTTACAACTGGCGCAAGAAAGGTGGATCAGCAAGAATGCTGGAGATCAGCAAAGAAGAGCAATTCTATATGCAGGAATACTGCGGCTGCGCATACTCACTGCGAGATTCAAACAATTGGCGATTTAAGACCGGCCGCGAGAAGATTAAGCTGGGAGAAAAGTACTATAGCAAGGACGGCGAGTAGCTGCAAGCGACAAGCTTGGGAGTTACCAACACTCTATAGTCGTGTCTTGTCGCAAGATTTCGTGGCCGAAGGCTTCAAAGAACCCATACCAAAGAAAACGAAGGCGGTCACGTTCAGACGCAAAGCTTGTCGCTTGCAGCTATTTTCCGTTTCTTACTTTGAATTAACATTTACCTTACCCCACTTCTCATGCGGATATTTCTCATGTGCTCCCTTGTCGGCCTTTGTCTTCAAATACTTCCTGCCCAGGAAATGAAAATCAAAATGGATGCGTTGACCAAGAACGCAAACAAAATGAAAGAGAAAGAAAAGATCGATATGTTGTCGGAGATCTATATGAGTTACCAACTCGAAGCTTCTCCTGAAACCGGAACGTTTATCGGCAAACCCTCCGACAACAGCAAGTGGACCGATATGTCCCGAACTGCCATCGATCAACGCAAGAAGAATAATGAGTTATTTCTGAATGCCATCAACTCGATCAATCGTACTGACCTCACCCCTGAAGATCAATTGAATTACGACCTTCTGAAGTCCAGTTTCGAAATCGCTAAAGAGGGTGATCAGTTTCCATCAGAATTGTTGCCCATCAATCAAATGAGTGGCACGCATCAATTTATCAATATGGTTGCAAGTGTAACGTCGATCTCGAATGAAAAGGACATGGATAATTATCTTAGCAGACTTCGGAATATTTCATTGCTTATAGACCAAAACATAGCCCTGATGGAAGAGGGCATCAAGAAAAAGATCGTTCCACCAAAGGCGACCCTCAGAGGAGTACCGGAACAGATTCAAAACATGCTGACATCCGACGCGAGCAAGAGTCCATTGATGAAACCCGCAATGGGCTACATTGAAAAGCTTCCTGTAAATCAACAAGAGCGATACAAAAAAACAGTGACAGATGTGATCCGCAATTCTGTTAACCCATCCTTTGAAAAACTAAAAACTTATATTGAGAAGACGTATATACCGGCTGCCAGGGAAACCGTTGGACTTTCAGCATTGCCCAATGGGACAAACTGGTATAACTTTAACATCAAGCAACAAACGACAACGTCGCAAACGTACCAGCAAATTCATCAAACCGGCCTGAGCGAGGTTAAGAGGATCCGTAAACAAATGGATTCTCTTATTCTGGCTGTCGGGTTTAAGGGTTCATTTGAAGAATTTGGCGTGTTTCTAAAAACTGATCCACGATTCATTTATGCTACTGCCACTGAACTTCTCGATGGTTACAGGGTGATCGCAAAGAAAGTAGATGCACAATTACCTAAATACTTTGGCAAGTTACCACGGTTGACCTATGGGGTCGAACCTGTTCCATCGTTCGACGAAAAATTCCAAACTACCGCCTACTATATGAGTGGCTCTACATCGGCAGGACGATCGGGAACTTTTTATGCAAACACTTACGATTTGAAGACGAGGCCCAAGTGGGAAATGGAGGCGCTTACCATTCATGAAGCCGTGCCGGGGCATCACCTGCAGTTGGCACTCGCGGAAGAGCAGGAGAATGTTCCTGAATTCCGAAAGTATGATGGGTACACAGCTTTCATTGAGGGCTGGGGGTTGTACTCCGAAAGTCTCGGCGTTGAGATGGGATTTTACAAAGATCCGTATTCAAAGTTTGGACAACTGACTTACGAAATGTGGCGCGCCATCAGACTCGTAGTTGATACTGGAATTCATGGCATGGGGTGGACGCGTCAACAAGCCATCGATTATTTCAAATCGAACGCTGCAAAAAATGAACATGATATCATTGTGGAAATAGATCGTTACATCGGATGGCCTGGACAAGCGTTGGCATACAAGACGGGAGAATTAAAAATAAAAGAACTTAGGGCAATAGCCCAGAAAAAACTGGGAGACAAGTTTGATTTACGAAAGTTCCATGATGTCGTTCTGGGTAGCGGATCGGTGCCACTCAGCATTCTCGAGAAACAGGTGTACGCATGGATCGACAGCGTGAAGTAGTTGATTTGACTAGCGCAGTCCTACCCACCATTGTTTGAATTGCTGATTCTCGTTCCTGAGACAATCTCTCCTACGATCGGTGTTATCAATGGAAGATTGACAGACTTATTCAATTCGGTGATCCTGGACAATGGTTCATCCCAGGCGTGATTTGCCATGGCGAACTTTGATGAATGAACCGGAAAAAGTCGTCGCGTTCGAAGATCTTTGGCAGCCATCATGACTTCCTCCGGAAGCGTATGCACATAACGCCAGCTCGAATCGTATTGACCATTGTCAATCATGGCCAAATCTATGGGCCCAAACTTCTCGCCTATCGCTGCAAAATGTTTATCGTAGCCGCTATCGCCACCAACATAAAACTTCATGGTTGGAGTTTGAACGAGGAATGACATCCACAAAGTGTTGTTGGTTGTGAGTCCTCTTCCAGAAAAATGTCTCGCTGGTGCCGTATGAATTGTAAATCCTCTATCGAGATCCACCCGCTCATTCCAGTCTTTCTCAACAATAACATCCTTGGAATATCCCCAATGTTCAAAATGAGATCCAACACCAAGACCGCATATTACATGCTTGGTCTTCGGTTGAAGTGCTATAAGCGTTTCATAGTCCGTATGATCATAATGATCG
>JBDSKX010000207.1:0-17177 GCA_039916665.1 Chryseolinea sp.
AAAATTAATTTTTTCTAACTTTCCCATAGTAATTTTGTTTTAATTAACTCTAAGCCCGAAGGGAAATAGGCGTGGGATTCTCCTAAGCGGGATCCCTGCTACTAACAGGGTCACCAATATTTCACGCGCTTCGTTCGGAGCAATTCTCTGGAACAGGAATTAATCACTATCCGGCACTCTGCTACGCTGCTTAGAGATCCAGGGAATTTAGTTCATTTCATACTCAGTGCAGTGAGCCATCACTGTATATAACCTCTGGATGACAGTGTGCGGGGTAGTGGGTGACAGATGGCTGTCATCTAAAAAAGGGGAAATTTTAGATGAAACGAATTCTATGGATATAGAAAGTACTTATAAATAGCGATAATTTTGAATTACCGTAAATATTGCTATATTGAAAAATTCAATGGCGAATTAGCGACACGTTACGAAAATTTTTTCAAGAGCAACCTATGCTCAAGTCATTTCAATTAACCAGTTCCTGAATAAACTCTAACAGTACTAATGTTCTGTTTGCTAAAACCAGGAAAAGTATAAGAATTACTTTAATAGAGATGTAGAATCTAATGCCCGTTGTCGGGAGATGATTCTGGAAACAAGACTTCAAATGCTGCAAAGTACACGCAATGTTATCATTTAACCCGGCACGATAATTCCTGATTCAGACTGGAGGTCTTTGAAATTCTTACCGTTATCGTCACGCTTTTGAATGGCGCACCGTTGAATATTAAATATCTATGAATCCATCCACACCTATCATTCACGTGCTATTGGCAGAAGATGATGTCGACGATCGGTATTTTTTCAACAAAGCCCTGAAAACAGTCCCTTTCATCGTTAACCTTGATATAGTTGAGGAAGGAGAAGAGTTAATGACCTTTCTTAACGGAAACTCGGATAATCTACCTGATGTTCTCTTTCTCGATCAAAACATGCCACGTCAAAACGGTTTTGAATGTCTTGTTGAGATCAGGCGTAGTCCCTTGCTAAAAGATCTTCCGGTGATCATTTACTCTACCTATCTTGCCGATGACGTTGCCGACAAATTTTATGAAGTCGGAGCGCACTACTACTTCCGTAAGACCACACTTAAAGAATTAGAAAAAATACTTCAACATATTTTTACCATGATATCCGAAAACAGGTTGATAAAGCCATCACGGGAGAAATTTGTCGTGCTGGAATAAAGAATAAACACCATCTACTTAACGCAACATCACATGCCTGCGATTAAAACACAGAAGGCTCTCTTACAGACAAAGAAAGCTGCCAGATTCAAATTACCGAAGGCTCAAACTGGTATTAATGGATTGGATGATATTATGTTTGGAGGACTTCCCAGAGACCGGCCAACGCTTCTGTTGGGGGAAACGGGGTGCGGCAAAACCCTTATGGCTATGGAATTCGTAGTCAACGGCATCGTGAAGTATAACGAGCCGGGAATATTTGTGGCGTTCGAGGAAAAAAAGGAAGAGCTTATTATGAACGTAAAGTCGATAGGCTACGACCTGGAACGTCACATTAAGGACAAAATGCTTCATCTCGAGCAAATACAAGTAAATCGCCAGGAGATAATTGCAACTGGTAATTATAATATTGAAGGTTTATTTGTACGCCTTTCTCTAGCCATTAAAAGTATAAAAGCCAAACGCATTGTACTTGATTCCCTGGACGCTCTTTTTTACGGATTTGATTACAAAACACTTCGTTCAGAATTCAAAAGACTTTTCTCGTGGCTGAAGGAAAAGAAGGTAACGGCAATTATTACTGCTGAAAACGGTGATTCATTTCTGATGCGTCATGGACTCGAAGAATATTTGGCGGATTGTGTTATCGTGTTGGATAACCGCGTGACCAATCAAATTGTAACGAGACGATTAAGAATCGTAAAATGCCGTGGTTCTATCCATGGCATTAATGAATATCCCTTTTCGATTGATGCAAAAGGAATATCCGTTTTTCCAATTGGCAGCGAGGCGCTTCAGCTAAAGTCAAGTTCAAAGAGGATTTCGTCCGGCATTCAGCAACTGGACGAAATGCTTGACAATGAAGGGTTTTATCTCGGAAGCAGCATTCTTATATCCGGTACAGCTGGCACTGGTAAAACCAGTATTTCCGCGTCTTTCGCGCATAGCATATGCGTTGCCAAAAAGCGTTGCCTTTTCTGCGCCTTTGAAGAAGCTCCGAACCAGGTGATCCGGAATATGAAATCGATAGGATTCAATTTGGATGCGATGGTGAAGTCGGGTTATTTAACTTTCTATTATGCAAGACCCACATTGCAAAATCTCGAATTGCATTTCATTGCGATCCGCGAAATGATAAATGAAATCAAACCGTCAGTTGTTGTGCTTGACCCTATTACCAATCTAATGACAGAAGGACCGAACAGTGATATCAGATCAATGCTCACACGATTTGTCGACTTTCTAAAAACGCAGGAGATAACGGTGATGTTTACGGCCGCGATCACCGTTGGCTCCATAGAACGGAATCCGAGCGATGAAGGGATTTCATCGATGGTTGATACCTGGATGATGGTACAGGATATCGAGATGGATTCCGAGCGCTTCCGCAGTCTATGCGTAATGAAGTCGAGAGGTATGATGCACTCGAATAAAGTGCAAAGATTCGAAATCTCCAGGAGAGGGATTACATTAAGTCAGCTTGTGTCTGCTGAAAATTACACGTCCGCGGAAACGAAACGAATTGATAAAGAACAACGAAATTTATCAACATCAGGGACGTCTAATCTGCATGAAAATTCGCGCTAACAGAAATTGCTCAAGGTAAGAGTTAGTACTGAATGTAACCTTGTAAAAAGATACTCCATAATGGCATCAAAAATAAGTGTGAAGTCGAAGCCCATTAAACCAGGTGACAACGGGAATTACGACCTCCGACTGTTTGTAACCGGCGCCTTGCCAAATTCTGCACGTGCTATTATAAATATCAGTTCTATTTGCGAAAAATACTTAAAAGGTAATTACAAATTAGAGGTCATTGATATCTATCAACAACCAGAACTGGCACTTGCTGACGATGTCATTGCCGTGCCCATGTTGATCAAAAAGTCTCCTCTACCGGAAGCAAGAATGGCTGGCGATTTGTCAGATACTAAAACAGTTCTGGAAAACCTGCTTATTGATGATTCCAAAATCCATGGCTAAATCAACCATTAAGCACGCTGAGTTGGCTGAGAAATTAAAAGCTGAAAACAAACTCCTTCAGCATGAGCTCCGCGAGGTGAACAAAGCAATCGTTGCTTTAAAATCTACCGCTGTCATTTACACCGGAGATATTGATGGATTGGTCACTTCCAGTGAAAATCAGCTTAAAGTTTATACCGGCGCTAACGCCGATAAAACTTACCGTATACTCATTGAAAAAATGCACGAAGGAGCAGTAACTGTGGATAAAGAGGGAATGATCTTATATGCCAATTCCTACTTTGCCGACATGATAAATGTTCCACTATCAAAAGTGATAGGTACCAAATTCAAGAGATTTCTCGATGATAATGTGAATGAATATGCTGACGCGCTGTTTGAAAACGCATGGCTTACTCCGATAAAAAGCGAAGTTCATCTGCGATCCGAAGGAAAAGATACAGTGCCTGCACTCATATCATTGAATGCTTTGTCGGTGGATGGCATGTCCTGTCTAAGTATAATCGTCACAGATTTAACGACTCAAATCAAGAATCAATTAGAATTAAAAGACCGTACGGGTCAGTTACTACAAAAGAATGCTGAACTTGAAATAGCGAACAAAGATCTCACGGCATTTACATATGTGTCGAGTCACGATTTGCAAGAACCACTACGTAAGATCCAGCTCTTTGTTGGCTGTCTGCAGGACGAAGAATTGAGCAGATTGTCAGACTCCGGAAGAATTTATCTCCAAAAAACATTTGATACTGCCACCAGGATGCGAGTCCTCATTAATGATCTGCTGGAATATTCACGCACAGCGAATGCCGAACGCAAGTTTGAGAAAGTCGATCTTTCGGAAATCATAGAGGAAGTAAAAATGGAACTAAAAGAAAGCCTCTTAGAAAAAAATGCTACCATTTCATTTGATAATGTTAGCACGCTTAATATCATCCGCTTTCAGTTTCGGCAACTGATGTTCAATCTCATCGGTAATACGCTTAAATTTTCCAGACCAGGTATTGCTCCACATATTATCATTAAAGACGAGATCGTGAATAGAAGCAGTCTGAAACCAATGTTACCCGCTTCGTCTGAACGTGAAGCTGACTCTGACGAAGGTGTATCCAAAATCAACTATTGGCATATTACTTATGCCGACAACGGCATAGGTTTTGACCAAAAGTATGCAACGATTATTTTCGACGTATTTCGACGCCTGCATTCCAATGCCCGATATAATGGTTCTGGTATTGGATTATCGATTTGCAAACGGATTGCCGAAAATCATGGCGGTTTTATTACGGCAACCGGCAGGCTCAATGAGGGGGCACAGTTTGATATCTACATCCCGGTCTCCCGATGAAAACTGATTGCATGTTCGGCTCAATAGCATAGGAAATGCTTAAGTCTGTTTTTCTTCAATCTAGACCTTCACTCAGCGTGATGATCGATACCGCCTCAACGTCGGCAAAGCGCTCCAAGCCCCAAGTTCATTTTTTTTACCGTTAAGGAAACCAGAGTGATTTCCGATGTGCATTGACATGCCATTACTATTATTAGTTTGATGTCAGCCGAGATAATAGGAAAAGGGCGATGGTACGTTGAGCGATAAAAAACTCGCCACATGATTTTGCCATTGGAAATTGTAGCGTCACTTGGTTGATTTTGTGAAGTGATATTGCTGTTATTTTTTTCGACAACACAACCTGTTAAGGATAGCGATGTTACAGAATGTTACGGCTATGAAAATGTAATTCATTCCGGAATGATGCGACGCGGACTTTCATCAAAAATTTGGACGGATGTAAACCGGAAAATCAATCTTTTAATGTGGCATCGTTATCGGAAACCACGTCTCTGACAATCAATTCCTGCCCTGCAATGGATCAGTAAAACATGTAAGAATCAATCTATTCGTGTAATGCATTGCGATAGGAAAATAGCAAAATTTAGTAACATCCAATGCCGTTATTATGAAACTATACCTGTTTTTTCTTCTGTCCGTTTTTTTTACTGAGCCGTTATTTTCGCAAAATACATTAGATAAAGCTGGGCTGACAGCTGCTACACCTGCAGAAGTTGCCTTTAGCTTGCGTAAGCTGAGCAGCACGTATTCAGGCTATGCGATTAAAGTAAGGCGATCAGCGGATAATGCGGAAGCAAATGTTGCATTTGACGGAAGTGATGGGACAAGCGCTTCGAGCATGGTTACGTTTACAGCTGGCGTAGCGGTGGGATCAACATTGGGAAACCCACAAACAGGCACTATCACTTCCGATGTAAGCAAAACAGGGACCCTCATTATCAAGGTAAACAAGACAGGTACAATCACTACGTCAAATGGTTCCTTAACGGTTACAGGCACAGGCACCAGCTTTACAACGGAATTAGTGACAGGAGACCGGTTGTTTAATGGGGCCAATAATGTCTTTTTAGGTGTCATCGCTTCTATTACCAACAATACGACGCTGCTGCTGACGAACTTTTCAACAGTGCCTTTAACTTCAATCAGCTATAAAACAACCTTCGCTACGGTTGCAGGAACCGGGACAAATTTCACGGGAGAATTAGCTGCCGGAGACCGTCTGTTTACGACAGCAAATACTTACCTCGGTACAATAGCTGCTATCACCAATGCAACAACGCTTACACTGAATGCAGTCGATGCAGTTGCTGCAACGGCCATAAACTACAAAGGCACTTCAAACACCGTTACCGGGGTAGGTACAAATTTTACAACCTTAACTCCTGGAGATCTGCTGATCAGCAATAACATCACATTGGGTATCATTTCATCCATTACAAATGCCACTTCACTATCACTCACTACGAAGGCCGGAGGATCTGTTTCGGGTTTGGCTTTTAAATCAACAACAGGCACAATTACTTTTAGTACATTTTATGCCACTACATCTGTTTACGTAACTACGTGGTATGATCAAAGTGGAAATAGCCGGGACGCTATACAGTTAAAACTTACGAGCCAGGCGAGGATTGTGAACGCTGGAATACTTTACCTGGTGAACGGAAGAGCCTCCATGGAATTCTCCAGTGCATTGGCGTCATATCTTCAGACAGCTACCGTGGCTTCTTATCTCAACAATACACTTTATACGTTGAATAAAGTAACGGCAGAAGCGACCGTTAACCCCGTACTCCAGCTGCCCATCAGCACAACGGGTGGTAACGGTCCAGGTAATTCCATTTCGCATTACGGGTATAGAAGTTCATCTCAATTTACAGTAGCGCAATATGGGAATGATCAGAATTTCAATGCCACACCAAGTACATCACTCGAGGTGCATACTTCTGTAAAATCTTCTACCGCCTCAAGTCAATTCTACAAGAATGGTATTTCACTTGGCTTGCTATCCAGCGGAGCACCATCAAATTTACTGACGGTTGGATTGTTGAACATCGGTTATTATACGCCTACCAATTCCTATTATAATGGCTCCATCTCCGAGCTCACCGTTTTTTCATCTGCACTCAATTCCGCCAACCTCGTCCTTCTGAATGATAATCAACTGGCGAACTACAACATTGCGAGCACTTTTTGGACAGGGGCAGTGTCAACAGATTGGACGGATGCCGGTAACTGGTCAACTGGCGTAGTACCAACCATCAATAGCCCTGCTATTGTGGTAATACCAACAGGTAAGCCACGTTATCCCATCATCAGTGCTACTTCACCGGCAAATAGTATTTCGCTGGAAGCAGCAACTTCCCTGACGATTACCGGGACGTTGCAGATAGCGGGTACGATCATTAATCTCGGCACCTGTACGGCTTCATCGGGGACAGTACAATATGTGGGATTAGCGCCACAGAACGTTGCAGCCAATACTTTTGCCGGCAACGCGGTTCAAAACGTAGTCATCAACAATAGCACTAGCGTAACGCTGGGTGGTAACCTTACTGTTTCGGGAAATCTGACTTTTACGACAGGGAAACTTGCTATCGGCACCGTTATACTTACTATCACAGGCAATGTTACGAATACTATAGCCGGGGGACTGACCGGTGGCACGAACAGTAGCCTGGTCGTTAATGGCAGCGTAAGTCCAACCCTGAGCTTTGACCAGACAACCGCGGGCACTACGAATGTCTTAAAGAATTTAACAGTCAATAGTTCCGGACAAATAATAACGCTGGGAAATAACCTGGTTTTAAGTGGAACAGGAACAACCACTTTTACAGCGGGTAAATTATCGATTGCCGCTACTACACTCACCATGCGCGGTACAGTGGTCAATACAGTAAGCGATGCGCTGCGAGGCAGTGCCACCAGCAACGTAATCGTTGATGGGACAATAAGTCCAACGCTGAGCTTTGACCAGACAACTCCCGGTACTACCAATGCGCTGAATAGTTTAACACTCAACTGCAGTGGTCAGACTGTTACATTAAACAGAAGCATCGTTATTTTATCGACCTTAAATTTAACTGCGGGCACCTTGGCAGATGGCGGTAACCAGATTACTTCAACAGGCACTATAACGATAAGTTCCGGAACATTCAAATTGGGTTCTCCAACAGTTGCCACCACGTGGCCGGGATTCACTACTAATACAATTACAGCCGGTACAGTCGATTATGCGTCAGGGGTAGCGCAGATAGTGTCGGGTGTGCCGACATATCAGAATCTTATCATTAGCGCCATCGGGGGAACCACAGCAGCAAACAACCTTACGGTGAATGGCCTGCTTACGCTTTCCGCGACAAATCCAACTACAACTACGGGCAGTCTTTCGATGAGTACGTTTACATTGAATATGGGAGGATCATCCACCACAGCAGGGCAGGGGGATGTAACCGGCATCATAAAAAGGACCGTTATCATTCCTAATATTTCGTATTCGATGGGCAATGAATTTACCTCCATCACCTTTCCAAATACCGGTACGTTGCCTACGCAGATAAGTATTAAAGTTAACATTGGCACAGTTCCATCCTGGTCAGCCGGAGTCGTTAAACGAAGCTATGATTTTATTCAAACAGGAGGTAGCGGAACTAAAGCCGTTATCACGGCACACTATCTGGATGCAGAACTTAACGGTAATGTCGAAAATAAACTGGTCGACTTTTCATACCGCTTTGCAGGTGCGATACTGACGGAGCATGGAAAATCAAATTTCAATACCACGCAAAACTGGATAGCCCTTTCGAACGTTAACGTTGCGTTTTTCTCTTCCACTTTTGGTAATGTTGAATTGTCGTTCGATGAATCTACGCTTAGTACGCTGACCTGGAACGGCTCTACCAGTACGTCGTGGATCACCAGCACCAACTGGACGCCTAATGGCGGTCCGTCAACGAATACCAATCTTATTATACCAGATGCCGGCACCACACCCAATGATCCCTTTTTGCCCGCCACTGCAAGCAACGGTTCGGTGACAATAGAAAGCGGGGGCATTTTAAATTCAGATCCCGGAGCTCAGCTTAACATTAACAATGCCGGACTGTCGTGGAGTAATGTGGGTATCTTTAACGCAGGCACAAGCACCATTACGTTTACAAATGCGAATGCAACATTAAACGGTTCTACCAGCTTCGCCAATGTCGTCATTAATAGCGGAGCGGCTTTATTGCTAACCACAGGCGCTGTTATGCAGATCGCTGGAACGATGACTAATAACGGAACGTTGAGTTCAGGTCTATTACCAAATACTGTGGAATACAATGGAAACAATCAAACGATTATCCTTCCAAATGGATCTACGTCTTCGTACTATAACTTAACCATCAGCGGCAGCGGCACTACTGTAATTCCTGCCGGCATATTGAATATTCTTGGCGATCTTACCATTAATGGAGCCATTACCGCTGGTAGCACCGTCGCCATGAACGGTGTTAATCCACAATCTATCAATGCTACGTCTTCGTTAACGCTAAATAATCTGAACATCAACAATAACACTTCGACAGTAAGTATAAATCAAAATCTAATAGTAGCGAGTACGTTAACGTTTACTGCAGGTAAGTTGGCTATCGGGAACAATACCCTGACGTTATCTGGTAATCTCGTTAACACAGTGCCCAACGGACTTACCGGTGGTCTTTCCAGCAACCTGGTTGTAAATGGAAGCGTGAGTCCGATATTAAGTTTTGACCAATCCGTCTCCGGCGTTTCCAATGCACTGAATAATTTAATTATTAATAGCAGTGGACAAGTGCCTTTATTGGGAAGTGACCTTGAAGTGAACGGCACACTAACATTTACGGCCGGAAAACTCGCCATAAATGGAAAAACACTTACCCTTAAAGGTTCTTTGATAAATACTGTTACGAATGGTCTTAGGGGAAGCAGTAACAGTAACCTCGTCATTAGCGGGTCGACGGTAAGTCCTGTCGTGTCTTTTGATCAGACCACTGCCGGCACTACGAACCAGTTAAATAATCTAACGATCGGAAGCACCGGGCAGACGGTCGTCCTGGGCAATGTTTTGATTGTAAGTGGCGTGCTGAATCTAATTGATGGCCTCCTGACAACTACTACCGGGAACAACCTTACGCTAACAGCTGCCGCAAGTTTTACAGGCGGAAGTGATCTGTCTTTTATTAATGGACCCCTGGTCAGAAATACCGCCAGCACCGCCGCCTTTGGTTTTCCGATAGGAAAAAACAATATATACCGTCCAATATCAGTCACCCCTTCTACTGCCGTGGCTGGCGTTTTCAGTGGTGAGTATTTCTCATCCACACCTCCGGCTGGCACCTATGGTGTTGGGCTGACAGGTATCGCCACCGATGAGTATTGGGATATCAGCAAAGCAAGCGGACCTGATGCAGTTGTCGAACTTATCTATACTGCTAGCAACACATGGAGTGTAGGTAGCCCAACAAGTACAGACGAAATTTTTATAGCGCACGCTAATGGAGGGGTATGGGACGGTGTGGTAGGAAATACAATACCCGGTAATACCGGAAGTGGAGCGACTTCCCTCACCAGCAGTCTGATGACATCTTTCTCTCCGTTTACCTTTGGATTCGGTCAGTACACAATTTTACCAGTAACACTCGTGTCTTTTAAGGCGAACGCAGTGAATAGTGCAGTTGAATTGGCATGGACCGTTGCGGACGAGCTTTTGCTTTCTGAGTACCAATTGGAAAGAACATCATCCAACCTTAATTTCTCGACAATCGCATCGGTAAAGAGCATAAATAGTTCAACCAAGAAAACTTACAAATGGACGGACAATTCACCGATGTACGGAGTAAGTTATTATCGATTGAAAATGATAGATTATGATGGTTCCATTACGTATAGTAATTTGGTAAAAATAGGTGAGAAGATCCGGAAAGGTATTACGCTTTATCCAAATCCCGTGACCGACAATACTATCAAGTTGCGAATGGACGATCAGCTCAAGGGTGAGTATATCGTTTATCTTCATAACATCTTTGCTGAAACGATTTTGGTCAGGCAGTTTATATATGATGGAACTGAGGATGAAATAAGCATAGATCTGAATAGAAATCAGCCTGCCGGTACATACTTATTAAGAATAGTCGATCCTGAAATGAACAGGACAATCTTTAAGATCATCCTCCCATAAGTTTAAATTTCGGGCACGGTGGAGGCCTGGATATAAAAATTAACCTTCTGTGCGGAATTTGTCTGCAGCGTGGATTAATTTATGAAAGACCTGGAGTTCAAAAATGAAAATAAATTAGAGGATACTGTCAGATGCTCGTAAGACTTTGATCGCGTATAATATCATCGCATTGGTAAGGGTGAACCAGTCGCTTAACCTGATCCCGGGCAATGAATTTTACTAGTCGAATGACTACAACTGGTTATACTTTTCAACGGGGGCTACGCACTTTTTTTCAGCAGGGAACATTCTGATTTCTAAAAAACTTCCGACTTGAATATTAACATTTCCTAATCTTTGCAATCTTTACAATTATCCTATGACTATTACCGTGCGTTTTCCATCTGCCTTATTGTGCCACGCCTTCCCGATGTTTTCGATGCTTTCATTGTGAGTGTCTAATTTCAATTTACCTTTTGCAGCGAGTGCAAACATTTCGGGTAAAATTTTGGCGCCGAACTCCATAAGTTCTTTGGGTGAAAAAGTTCCAAAGCCAGAACCTAATACCTCAATATCGCTGCTTCGAAGCATTCCTGAATTAAGCGCAATATTGTGCCCCG
Organism: Chryseolinea sp.; assembly: GCA_039916665.1. Lineage (GTDB taxonomy): Bacteria > Bacteroidota > Bacteroidia > Cytophagales > Cyclobacteriaceae > Chryseolinea. Next base: position 11,317 of record JBDSKX010000207.1, read on the forward strand.
CCATGTCACCAACTGTTACAATTCTTACTTTATGAGGATTTGGGTTAATTCCTACCGTCTTCAGAGACTCAATAATTAATTCTACGGGTCGACCCCATAAATAATCAATCACAATGTCAACAGGATTTTCTTTGGAAATCTCTTTTAATGTTGAGATGATTGTTTCCTCATTTCCTTTAAGAGAAATTGTCGCATCCGCTCCAAGGGTTTTCAACTTTTGTAAACCTTCTTCATTTCTTCCTGTTGCAATCACCATAGATGCACCAAAATGCTTCGCCAGTTGTACCGCCAGTTGCCCTGTTACACCAGTTGCTCCATTGATTACTACCACATCACCTGTCTTGATTTTTCCTCGAGTCTGCAGTGCCATTGCTGAACCCAATAAAGCATTAGGCAATGATGCGGCAAGAGAAAGATCAATTCCCTGCGGCAAAATTGTAAACTTATTCTTTGAAATTATTGCTTTCTCGGCGATCATTCCAGTAATACCTTGCGCATAAACATTCGTGCCATCTTGTAATGTCCCTACACCATCGTTGCCCACAACAACAGGTAACTCACGAAAACTGGCATAGTTTCCTGCGCTTGCCCTTAACTTGTCAAAGTTTTTTAATGCAGCGGCTTTTATATTGAGTATGACTTGATCATCACCTTGGGCGATTGGGTCTTCGAAGTCGCTATAGACTGGCGCACTACCTAATTGTTTCAATACTGCTGCTTTCATCGTTTAGTTTTGGTTGTTTTGATCAGTGGCACACAATGTAATCTGCTCGAACCTCGAACACCGGAAAGCCAAAAATGGTTGCAGCAAAAATGCTTTATATACGCAACTTGATCCAGATGTTACAGTTACAACTATATAATTATAGATGCGTGTTTCCTCGAGGGCATCCAGGGAATAAACTAATCGGTTGTCAAAGCGTCGCGATAAGGTATATAAGTCGTAGTTGAGCATCGAGAACGCGTTCGTTCTTTTCACACGACCTTTGAACATCAAGTCTTGCCATATAGTTGGCACCTAAGTCCGCATTCGTTGGGATTACCGGCGTATGAATGTGGAGATTTATTGTCGGTCGATCACTTTATTTCGCGCATCAGTAATAACTATTTTTCGCGGGCTTTGCCGTTCGTTCACCACCGTTAAGTTTTATTCGGATTATAATCTCAAATGTAAACTTTTCAGGAATTGCTGAATGGATGTATAATTCAGTAGAGATGAATTCCAGGTTGCCTTGAAGTCCTACCTTCGTCTGCCCATGGGATTTATAATTCAAATATCGGGACCGGTGGTACAGCATCAGTAATATTGATGCTGCATTTCAGCGAAGTCTAACTGATCAGCGCACGTTTTTCATCTTGGTTTTATCGGTTTTGGTATTACCTTGCGCCATGATAAAGAGAGCAATTATTGCGTTGGTTTTGTTCAGCATGATGCTGCACAGCGCCAGTCGTACTGGGTTGCTTTCTCATATCTATGATCAAAGACAAAAAATTGCCTATCGAATTGGCATTATCCCAGAGATCCCGATTGCCATCTGTAACGACGACTACGATTTTGGCAAAGGCTTGTTGATTGATACCAGCAACAATGAAGACAGCGCCAATCTCCCGCCATCTCTTTCCCGCGCGCCGGAAATCATTTTGTTTTTCCAATCTGCTTCAGTACAAATTAATATTCATTGCGTCGATTTTATATCAAGTCCCAATACGCTGATATCCACAAAGAAATACACCGCTCCGGGTTTTTCTATCTTTCATCCCCCCGCATAACAGGAAAGCCTTAGGCTACATTTTTTGATTTGCACGATGATTTCAATCGCTTGTGATCCCTTGTCCTATTCTGTTAATTAATTCATTCAGACTTTCTCTATGAAAAAGCTATATTCTATTTTATTTTTTCTGTCAATTACTATTGCAATTGTTTCCTGCTCAGATGATGGTAACACCGATGCCAATGGTCCGATCACACTGGAATTTGATAACATTGTAGGAACAACAAATCTTGAGCTTAATACGAGTACCATGCCTTACACAAACGGCAAGGGCGAGAGCTACAAGGTTACCTGGCTTACATACTATGTCAGCAACATTAAGTTGAAAAGCGCGGATGGTACTGTATTTACAGATCCCGTTAAGTCAGACGGATCTTCAGGGTATTATCTGGTTGATGAAAACGACGCCGAGTCGCAAGAAATTACTCTTGAAAACGTGCCTGCCGGCGATTACACGGAGGTCACCTTTACTATAGGAGTAGATGCCAGCCAGGTAGATGAGGGAGCACAAACAGGCGCGCTGGATCCGGCCAAGGGGCTTTACTGGAGCTGGAACTCTGGTTATATTTTCATGGCACTAGAAGGTGTTTCTCCAGTATCAACAGAAACTGATAAAGTATTTCAATATCATGTCGGTGGTTATAAAGAGGATGCTGCTTCGAATCAAGTAAGCAATATAAAAACAATCACCTTAAATTTTAATGGAGATTCAGCGCCTGTTCGGGCAGAGCATGAACCAGAAGTTCATTTGCTTTTCGATGTTAACAAGTTCTTAAACGGAACTGGTGAACAGGTCACATTTTCCACGAACGCCAGTCGTCATTCGCCAAAAGCGTGCGCGGATCTCTCAGGGAACATCAGCGCGGCATTTGTAGTTGATCACGTACACGCTAATTAAACGAAAATGGTCGCGTAACCCACAGGGTTGCATAACGATCTCGCTTATGAGAATGACCTGCGCTGTTATTGGCCTTGCGTTACTGTGGAGTTGCAGCACCGATGGAATTTCACCGGAAGGAAATGCGTATGGGTTTCAGAAGCCCGTTAACTTTCCCGCTGCGACTTACACGTTCGAGAATAATAGTATTACCAAAGATGGTTTTGAGTTGGGGCGCGCTTTGTTCTACGATCCGATTCTTTCAGCGGATAGTACGATAGCGTGCGCCAACTGCCACCAGCAGGTTCGAAGTTTTTCGGATCCGGTTCATCGGTTTAGCAAGGGTATCAATGATGTATCCGGTATTCGCAACGCGCCGGCTATACAGAACATGGCGTTTCAAAATCACTTCTTTTGGGATGGGGGAGTGCACCACCTGGATTTTGTGCCTATTAATGCGATAACAAACTCGATTGAAATGGCGGAGAAACTGGATCACGTTGTGGACAAACTCAATGGGAGTTCATTTTATGCGGATAAATTTCAACACGCATTCGGCATCCGTGAAGTGAACAGTCAGAAGATGCTGTTCGCATTATCCCAATTTATGAACATGTTGATTTCGGCCGACTCACGATATGATTATTACATACGCAACGACGGAGGGTCGTTGTCGAACGATGAACTTCAAGGCCTCACGCTATTTCGCGCCAAATGCGGTGCTTGTCACGCGACTGATCTTTTTACAGATCAGTCGTTTCGTAACAACGGCATAGATCAAACTTTCAAACAGGATTCAGGAAGGCAACGGATCACTGAGTTTTCAGGTGATCGGGGTAAGTTTAAGGTGCCAAGCTTGCGCAATGCCGAAGTCACGTTCCCTTACATGCACGATGGAAGATTCAGAACATTGGAAGAAGTACTGAATCATTATCAGCAGTCGGTCAAAGACTCTGAAACACTTGATTCAATCCTGAAACAAAACGGTTCGCTGGGAATTTCGCTGACAGACGATGAAAAGACAAAGATCATTGTGTTTATAAAAACATTGACGGACCAAAATTTTATGAAAGATAAAAGATTCTCCAATCCATTTAAGAAATGATGATGAGAACATCTCAACACCAATAACACGAGAGAATCTTCACATATAACCACAAAATAAAATGAAAAAGATATTTACGCTAATTATCCTGGTCGTGTGCGTGGCAAGGGCAGAAGCCTGCGACGTATGCGGATGTTCCCTGGGTGGAAATTACTTTGGTATACTGCCACTTTATAATAAGAATTTTATTGGCGTGCGATGGTCGCAGGCTAAATTCCATTCTTACATTGCTCCAACACAATACCTTGCTGCTCAGCAGTCCAATGATACATACTCCAAAGCGGAGTTATGGGGTAGATTTTATCTGACCAAGCGGCTCCAGTTGTTTGCCTTTATCCCGTATATGTACAACGATATGAATGGTACCGACCAGATGGTCTCTGCGCATGGCCTGGGTGATGTGACCATCATGACCAATTATGTCATACTGAATACAGGCGAGCACACTTCCGATTTCAGGCATACGTTTATCGCTGGCGGTGGAATCAAACTTCCGACTGGGAAATTTAGTCTTGAGGACAAAGGAAAGATCATCAATCGCAATTTTCAAATGGGCACTGGAAGCTTAGACTTCAACATTAATGCCGTATATACCCTCCGTTATAAGAAATCAGGAATCAATCTCGAAACTGGATACAAGATCAATACGCGCAATAGTCATGATTATCTGTTTGGAAATCAATACCGCGCATCTGCGCAGCTGTTTTATTGGCAAAAGGCTGGAATATTTTCCCTGCTTCCACACGTTGGTGTGAACTTCGAGCAGGCGGCCAGGCATAGGGATGGAAATATCATCCAAACGAATACGGGTGGTAGTGCGATTCTTGGCTCTGCCGGATTGGACATCTATATTTCAAAGTTTACCGTTGGCGTCAACGCGCAGAAGCCTGTCGTACAACATTATAACAGTGATACTACCGCCGACATCATCAGCAAGAATCGCCTGACTGTATCGTTGACTTATAATTTCTGATTAAATCGTTAACCTTCATGAGAGATCAATAATATTCTTTTAGTTGCCGTTGTGATTTGCGTGAGGTGGTCTTCTTTTTCAGAGCAGTAGAACGCCTTCTAAATATTTGTGGAACGTGATGTTTCCGGATTTGACACAAATTGCCAAATCATAGCACCAAACCAACCATACGAGGCATAAAAGATTATTCGATTCAATTCATTGTTTAGTATTTGTACCAAGTAGTTGTAGTTAGTAGACGAAGCACAGAATAGCATCCGTGCGAACTATCTATAATGGACTCGATATCACGAACACCTTCATGTACCCCGGAAAGCAGATAACCACTCAAGGGACTGACTACTACACACGAGTTACTTTATTATCGACTTGCGTTTCAATGAGGGATTTCATGAACTTTACAAAGTAGGACTAGTCCAAAAATGTTTGACTGACATCAAAATTTGGAATTTAAAATCGAGCAAATCACATGAGATCCTTATAGAGCTATAAAAATGGTAGCTCTTTTGAGCTTCCATTGGAATATGGATAGGGCTCTATATCGTGAACTACACTTTGGCTAACCAGCTACTGGGAAAAAGATTAGTACGGTTAACAATCTGATTTTCGTTCCGCTCATGCCAATGGCAGAGCACCATATCATCTTTAGTTTTATGAAAACGGTAAATAGTAATAATCTTCATTGGAACATTGCCAGGACACTGATATGATTCGGAATTACATTTGGTTAATCTTACGTAATCTCCAATTTTAAGGCGCGTTACTTTTTGTAACCCTATCCGCTTAGAAATACTTCGAAGTAAATTGCTATCGGTAAACACAATTTTGCTAACAGATTGGAAACACTATTGGAACTCCTATTAACCCATATGGGTACGCGTAACGAAAGTTAATTTAATAATTTTGTTTAACCGTTTTGCAAAAAAAGGATTTTTTTTAGAAGAATGTTAAATGGCATCAGTAATGTCCACGTTTGATTCAACACTGGGAAATGACATGCAAGTCCTGACTTTCATGCATGAGCACGCAATAAGCAAAGGGTTGAAACAAGTATGTGACGTCATGACTGTTCCTCCATTGAGTGATCTTTTCAATAGGGACGGGTCTGAATCTGTGACATTATCTAAACGGCGA
>JBDSKX010000208.1:0-25907 GCA_039916665.1 Chryseolinea sp.
GTCCGATCCGGATTTTACAATGCAGTCTTTTTGAATCCGTCCTTGGCTATACACCAATCCGGAATTGATTATACAGATAACCGAAGCTAGCTATACAATTCACAACTGAAAGGGTATACGTTTTGAATTTAAATACTCCTGATAATCTTATGTGCAGGCCTGTGCGTAACATGCACTGATGACCTTTGTGTACAAACATCGATGTTGATGTTCTGTTGTCGGTTTTGAAGCAGATGGTCAAAACATGTTGGCACCATGACATCCAATCACTTTAATCAATCACAGATTCGTTCCGGTTATGTTGAACAGGGACAAAAAATTGAAGTCTATGATCAAAATCAAAGTGCCCCAAGAACTTTCCTTCTGTTCAATGACCAAACTAACGAATATCAATTGATGAAGTTGTACCCTGATGAAGGTCCAAGTCAGAACACTCAGATTACAGAAACATTGATACAATGGCGTGAGAATACTGTTGACACTGTTCAATCGGTGATTATTAAATCCAAAGGTTCAGGTATTGCAGTAAAATCACATACAATGGAGTGGTGGTGTTTGATAAATCCAAAAGCAATGGGTCGAATTGGGATTGAGGTGACTACGCACGGCTAATCAAAATCGGGAAGAACGAATAAGCTGCGAAATATTCATTGAGAATTTTGACCCGCATTTACTTACCAGCCATCAAAACATATTCATAAAAGTCAGTAACACTAACTTTGCCTTTGAAATATTTGTCCACGATGGCCAGCTTTCCAAGTTGGTCGTATCTGTAGGTAATTTTCTCAAACCCGGGCAATTCCCCATGGCTACCGTAACCATCGACACCCGTTTCAAAAATATTCTGTTCAAGAATCCTGCCTGCCTGATTATACCTGTTCTTGCATTCATAAACCTTGACCCCGGCGATGTTATAAGTAGCTTCGTAAAGGAGCTTCCCGGATTTATTAAATTTCTTCTTCCCCTTCCCCATTCGCACATCTTGCTTAAAATATTCTATAAATACCGAATCACCAACATATTTGAATGTCTTGTAGTATGGTACTGTCTGTGGATAATCAATATGTTCTTCTCTCGCCACTTTTCCTTTGTTATCGTAGTATAGGTTAGTAACATGACCAATGTTCTGTTCCTCTCCGTCCATCGAAGTGATCTTATCAAGTCTTGGGCCGGCGTAGGTATATCTTACCTCGTGGGAAATCTTTGTGCTATCCCATATCTGAATAGTCGTGCTTGTAGTTGCAGCTTTGGCCTTGGGGTCCTTTTCTAATTTCTTATTGCTGAATGCTTGATAGCCTTGTGCACTCTGAAGTGTGCCGTCTTTCCAGAAGTACCTTGTTATGCCCTTCTTTTCACCATTGTCAAACGTCTGTTCCTCTATATTGAAACCATCCTGATCAAAAAGAAAAGTAGCAATACGCTCCTTCTGTTTACAGGTGGCGCAGAGTGTTTTTTGATCAATGCGCACCACACCTTTTTGGCGTTCGTAGGCATTGGTATAATCCTGGGCAAGTGTAACTCCAGTGGCAAACAGTAAAACAAGGGTTGCAAATGTTCTCATAACGCTTTATCGAACGAAAATATTTGTGATCAGTCTATTTTCAATCAATGGCTACACAAATATTAAGCCCGAATCTAGCATAAGAAATCGTATCGCAGTATCATGGACGATTGATCGTGAATGTGTTTTTACTAAGACGGGTGCCATTCTGGGCGTGGCGACAGTTTTTGTGGGTGTGCGGAAGGCGTTAAGTGGCGCTGTAGATTGTTATTTTCTTCTGATTTATAGAATATAGATTATTTTGTTATTTCCATTGTTCTCGAAATCCTTCTGCTCAATCGAATTGTGTCACATCTATCCTCAAATAAATCGTAAATTGATTACTTGCAGTCTGAGAATGTGTTGTAGAAATTAGGAGCAATGCGGCACGGCCGGAACCAACCTAAGATTTGACTTCATGAAGGTATGTATAGGATTGATTCTTCTTGTATCATTTTCGCCAACGTTCACGCTGAAGGCGCAGCGTTGTGACGCATTTGTAGGAGGCTATATTCCTTCATGGCATGATCCATCAATCATCGATTATAGTGGATTGTCACATACATTTTATGCCTTTGCAGCGACCAACAATACTGGTGACCTGATTGTCGATAACCCTGCGGCAGTAGGCGCTTTCAAAATAGCGTCCGATGGTACACAGAGATTTCTGAGTCTTGCGGGTGGTGGTGGTGCTGCGAGTTACACGTCGATGACTGCTTCTTCAATCTCGATAGCGTCATTCGTTACAAACTGCATTTCGTTCTGTAAGTCGAACAACTTTCAGGGCATAGACGTCGATTGGGAAGGAATAGTGACGGCCGCCGACAGTGCAAAGTACGGACGGCTGATGCGCGCTCTGTCCGCCGGGCTACACAGCAACGACTTGCAACTTGTCGCGACAATTGGATATGGTTCTTATGGAGGCGATTTCTATAACGTGGGTGCACTGAATCAGGCAGACTGGATTCAAGTGATGGTCTATGATCAAACTGGGACATGGAGTGAAAGTCCGTTTGGAAATCACGCTTCATTTCAACATGTCCTGAATGCTATTGGCTACTGGACCGGTCGTGGTTATTCTGATGTTTCAAAGATGGTGATCGGACTTCCTTTCTATGGTTATAAGTTCAATAGTTATTCCGGCGGTCTGGCCACTGCCATGACGTATAGTGAGATCGTTGGAAAATATCCAGCTATGGCCTGTGATCAGGACCAAGTGGGACTGATCGTTTTTAATGGGCCGGAAACTATTCGTAAAAAAGTTCAATACGTAAAACAGAAAGGACTTAAGGGTGTAATGATCTGGGAAATGTCGCAGGATCTTGTGTCTACAGACAACAAATCACTAATGAAGGCGATCTCTCTGGCAAATTGTGATCAGGAAGCAGCCTGTTTTCAGACGGTGACTGATGTTGAAACTGAAACACGTCTTGAAGACATCGTGGAAATCACCAACCCTGTCGACAAGTTTATGAAGATTTCATTCCATGAGTATGGTGGAAAAGCTACTGCTTTAGAACTCATTGATACCATGGGCAGAAGTCTGTTCAAACGGGATCTCAGCAATTCGGAGCCATTGGAAATCGATTTGTCTCAGCAGGCGGCTGGATTATTTTATTTGAAGGTATCATTTGCTGATGATAAGCGCGTCGTGAAAAAAATTCTAAAACTTTAGAATGGATTAAGACGACGCAATAGGTCGCAGCCCCAAAATTATCGAATGTTATTGCCCGTTTGCCCGGAAAAGTGAGTAACCGACTATAATCGCAACCTTGTTGTATGCACCTTGATAATAAGTGTATTGGTTCAATAAGTTGCGGGGTGTAAAATATCTTAATTCCAAGCTGTATCGATCAAATTTATATCCCGTACCAAAATTATAATTGAGATTAGCACTAATGTTGAGGTCAGAGGAACTCGGTTTTTCGAAATCAATAGTCGAGTTCATATCATAATCAAGAGTTAACCCTGCGTTGACGAATATTCTGGAACGATCACTCAGAAAGAAATAATGGCGAATGCTAATCGGAGTTTCAATTGAGTTGTATCGTACATTAACATGCTCACCTCGATTGATTGTCCCATCCTTATAATGCTGGTATGAGGGTTCAATAATGATTGACCATTTATTCTTATTGAACGGTAAGATGAATTCTGCCTCCATTCCTAATCTGAAGCCGATCTTATTGTCAAAGTCCATATTAAGGTAATTCACATTTGTATTTCTGATCGAGAAGCTGCTGAACTCAACGCCAGGCCGTATAGTAAGATTGAACCAATGCTTTTTTGAGACCTGAGTTACGTTGATGTGATCATCGGCAGCAATATCACCCTCACATTTATTGTATGTTATGAATAGCTTCGCTAGTTCTGTCTTGTTGTATCGGATTGATGACATGCTTTCTAAGCTGATGCCAGGGCATTTTAAACTGACGGTCAACTGTTGTCTGAAAAGATTATTTTCTCCAAACTTGCCGACGTCTATGAAATATTTTTTAAATACCAATTGTTCAATGGATGATTCTGAAACTCTGAAAAAATACTTTTCAAGTTTCGAATCGCTAAGTTGAAATAAGTCGGCTTTTCCTTCTGTGATCACGCGAAGAAATACAGTTTCATTTTGAAATTCCGGATTCCTTTTTGTACTCATCCCATCAACGCTCTGATCGGACCGATCAATGTTAACAGTTGCTTTAACAAATTTTGCAGCACCATAAATGACAAACTCATTTACGTTAGCAGTGGACGCTTTTAATTCTTCGGAATTGTCTGACAACTTATAATCAAACCTCGATGGATTGTTCTTCCACTCAATGTTTTTTATGAGGCATTCGACCTTCGTCCCATCCGTATCAATGAAATAACCTTTTTCGTAATGGATTTGTGAGAAACAAGAAAGCATTGGTATAATACACAACACGAGGAATAGATACTTATTCATCTTAGAGAAATTGTTAGACAACTAGCGCTCAATTAAACAATTAAACAGCTTTGTAATATATCAATAAATGATAAATATCGAGGAAGGATGATGCAATGTGCTGATAACTATGGGTCGATGGTGGTTAGTCGGCATGCTCGCCATAAGAGAAGTGAACAACCGATGCCGAGAGCTTGGCATGAAAAAGGAAGGTGCGGAACTTGGAAGATGCTATTTGAATCAATCCGGCAGCGACTCTTAAAAAGGGGTTCGGGCAGACGAAATGTTGTCGATTTTTGAACCGATTGAACGGCTTGATGACTTTGTGCTCATCATGCGCTTATCGAATCTGATTACCGAACCGTGACTCAATATCAATTTTTCACTTTGCAGGCTCTTAATACTGTTGTGGACAATTCTCCGGCAAAACTACCGCTTGCAAATTTCTTGTGTGCCAATGACAAAATGTTACGTCCCATTTGTGCCAGCAATGTATAGTCCTTCAAGATACTGTTAATTGTATTGACCCAAGCGTCAGCATCTGAAATTGGGACGTCCCGTCCGATACCTTCTTTTTCAAAGTCAATGTCGATATATTCATTCTTTGTCATAATAACCGGTTTTCCAAGAGCCATGGCTTCCAGAAGACTCGTCAAACCTACGGGGCCTTCAAAACCAGGTTTACAGGGAATAAGAACAATTCTGGCTGCCGAGTAGTCCCGGCAAATCTGCTCAAACGGGAAATCACCTGAAAGAATTTCTACATTGCTTGGTATATCTCGGATGCTGGGATACGACTCCGGCTTACAGTAGATCTTAAATTTAAAGTTGACGCTTCTGGCGGCTTCAACAATGACATCAAAATCTCGTCCCGTATTGCCGGAACTTATTATATATTTTTGGTGCTGTGGTGTGTCCGTTGATAAGAATGGTTTGAAAAAATCAAGATCGACTCCCCAATTTGCTATTCTAAAGTGCGCTTCTATATGATTAGGATTGATGCAATAGCTGGTTATCAAATCCTGCTCCAGCTTCTTGCTTAAAAAAACAAGCTGGTCATAGTTGCGAATTAGTCTACGAACCAAAGCTCTTTTAATTGAATTTTTACTGGGCCTTCCAAAAACGGGGAAATGTACAAGGATCACAACAGGCTTGTTAATGATGCCAATGGTCTTTAGGAGGATGATGAGTTTCGTATTCAGGGCACCGTATGGAGCGTAGATTACGTCGTATTTTCTGAGTGTCATCAACGCACGCAGTTGCTGATCCAGAAATTCTATCCCGAAAAGATTACCCACTCTGTTCAGGACTGGATACTTGATATGCTCTGGAATGATTACCTCGATTTCATGATCTCTTATGAGTTCCGGAGAACCGAATAAGTGATGCCCTGGGAAAGTGCCCTTACGAAACATACTATACACCAACTCCATCGAGTAGGAATTGATAAGTAATACTCTGAGTTTCCTGGACCGTTTCATTTGTGTGGCCTCTGCTTCCGTTTAAGCAACTACCGCCTTTAGTTGTTATTTTGGCTTAATCTACATCCCTGGCCCGAACCGTACCAGCGGTCACGTTTTAAAATCCCATACGTTCGTCCAGCGCAGGCAATATAAAAAAAGTCTTGCCCTCGTTTTCAATCGATATTTTTTTGCAAACATTTATATTGACGCGATGTGGCGCAAGGATACATAAATGGCTTAATGCGAACTGCTTCACCTGCCATACGAAAGGATGCGTTGGCCCAGCATTCCTCAGCCAACTGTAATCCAGTATCTCTGGACGATGATACAAACTGATTCACAATAAATACTGATAAACTTAAACCAGTTTATGTTGTCTCGGAACTCAACAAGTATCATTTTGAATGACGCAAAACGCTTTTACCGCAGTTCTTGATTAATGGCATTGATTAGTCTCGGCGATGCGAAGGCTCCTATTTGATGGAGCGGTGCCAAGTCTCCGCTTAGAAGATCGCCCATTTTTTGCTGGAGTTCCTCTTCGTCATAGGCGGTGTGAATGTACTTCAGTTTCTCCAGTTCCTTGGCAGTTGCCCACTGGTGGTCATTTCGCTGCTCTTTGAATTTCGAAAGTCTTGGCAACACCAAGATTGGCTTATTAAGTACTAATGCAGAAATGATTGTCCCCATTCCAGCATGGCTAATGATCAGACGTGCCTCAGCGAAATGTGTATTGAATTCCGCCAACGGCATAAACTCAGAAGTCTCCATATTTTTAGGTTTGTAGGAGCTGCCGGTGGATACCTGAGCGATGATTCGGTCATTAAACATCGCCGCCGCTTGGTCAACCGCTTTTATTAGTCGGTCAAACGGTCCTTGAGTTCCTATTGTTACAAAAATCATTATAGCACGTTGCCGTTAAAAATGACTTTATTATTGGCCAAATGCGGCCATTGGGTATAGCATTTATGTGCAACCCAAAGGGCAATTCTGCCACTCATTGACATGCGTTCAACGTTCGCTATACTGTCAATCCAAATCGTTTTTGCACCGATCAGTCGCCCCACAATGATACCCATTAATCCTGGTGCCGCTCCCGTTGTAATTATCGTAGTAGGCCAAACTTTAAAAATGACAAGCGCCACACAAAGGCCGGTGTACATCAATTTTACCTTGTTCCACCTGTTTCCATCGGGCACGCAATAAAACTCGTGACCTGCTACCGATTCGGAAAAGTTCTTATTCGTAGATACGAATATAATACTCTGTTCTTCGAAGGCAGGAATCAATCTAAGTAACTGAACCCAATGTCCTCCGGCAGATGCAATTGCTAAGACCTTCATCAATACTTTTTTTAGTGCTTTGATGACATTGTCGAATTATGGCAAAAAAGTCCATACTTCTCAAGGTGCCAAGCGAGTAGTTAGTGTTAGAGAGTATAAAGTCAACGCGTTAAAGTAGTCTACATCTGAATCAATTACAAGGGAAGTAATATGAAGGGTCAGCTTGTGATTCGGCGAATTGATCGATTTAACTTAATGACCAATCATCTATGTGTTTGATTGCTTAGTTCAACAGTGCGTATCCAATTGACGACTCGATATAAATTACCCATGTTCATGTTTCATTCGATTGTGATTTCATGAACATTCCTTAATTCTTTTACGCATCAGTCCGTCGAATAGCCCTTGCGATATTTGATAATTTTTGCCGGCACCCCCCCGAAAATAGCGTATGCCGGGACTGATTTGGTAACAACTGACCCTGCTCCAATGATACAACCGGTTCCAAGTTTCACGCCGGGCATTACAATAACATTACGACCTAGCCAAACATTATCCTCGATGGTCACTGGGTGTGGCAACGTTGAGCCTTGCAGCATAATTGGGACATGTATGTCGTCAAACTTATGCGTCACAGCGAGCACTGCTACATTCTGGGCTATCAGTACATAATCGCCGATGACAGCTGATTGAATGTAAACATTCTCGTTGATTTGACAGTGACTACCAATTTTCACAGCGTCCTTTTGGCCAAACCTGAATCCAGTCTGAATGACCACATCGGCGCCCACGCTTATTATCCTCCTTAGCACAAATACCCTGATTGCGTTAAAGACTCTTCCAAGTGGGAAATAAGAAGGCGGCAGGTGACGAGCGAAAAGATAGTAAACGAGTAACGCCAGTGATCTCATATTGCCGCGTAAGTATGATAGATTTTATTTGCAACGCTTTCAGCATCGAGTGACATGTTCATTATCTTACTTCGCCCATTCGTTGTCCTTAACTCAGGGGGCAACGCGTATAATCTCATAATAGGATCTATGAAATCTTTGGCTTCAAAGGATCTAACTACACGACTATTGGTCACGCCCTTTAACAGGTCTTCAACATCGCCGACAGGGGTAGAAATGACAGGCTTATTAACCGCCATAGCTTCCTTAACGATCTGAGGAGAACCTTCTTTCAACGAAGTCATTAAAAGCAGGTCGATTTTGTTCAAGCTTTGCAACACCTCATCCCTGCTGATATTATGAAACTCAATTACCTCAATGTCAATTTCCTTTTGCAGTAGCATTATAATTTGCGTAAACAACCTGAAGTTTTTCTCCGCCCGTGCTTTGTTTCCCGGAAAACCGATTGTAAAACGCCTCTGATCCGAGGTGCCAGTAAGCGGCCTGAAAAAATCAATGTCTACCCCACAAGGTTGCTTCACAAGCTTAGCACTAAAATCGCTGAGTAACGTTTTCGTCTCGTCGTTAAGTATGACGATCCTGTTCACATGACGAATAACGGCCATCGTAATTACACGCTGCAGGTGCCTATTGATGAATCCTTTCTTCCCAAATAGTTCGCCGCTGTGGAGCGTGATGACTATCGGAATCTTTGGCTTGTGAAAGAGTAGAAACATACCGGAAATTCCGTAGTGTATATGGACGAGATCATATTTTCCGGCATTGATCTTTTGAGGTATTTCCCAGATACTTTTCAAGTATCTGGTTTTCTCTTTCCGGCCGTCGATAAAATAGAGATCTGCTTGAATGCCCTTCGATTTTGACAATCGCTCGATCTGTTCTTTAACATGAATACCGAAGTAAATGTAGTCTTTAACGGGATACATATTAGTTACAAAGAGCACTTTCATCAGGATAACCTTAAGAACTATAAGCGTTCAAAAATATGGGTAGATTTAAATCCCAGGCATTTTGTTCATTGTCGGACTGGATATTTTTTTCACATACCTGGTAGGCATTCTTTTTCAAGGCCCCTAGGATTGTGTTAGCGAGAGCCCGTGGATTATCCGGAACAACCAACCAGCCATTTGCTCCGTGGCGAACGTACTCCGGGAAGGCGCCTACGTTTGTTGCCACAACAGGTTTGTTAAGGGCAAATCCTGTCATTATCACACCGCTCTGAGTAGCATCAGTATAAGGACAAATAATGAACTTTGCCTCATTAATAAGTCTTGTAAGGACTTCATTTTCGATGTATGAATCCATGATGGTAATATGCCCTTTATTCAATTTAACCAAATTGTTACTTAATTCGTACCCTTTGTAACATCGTCCGGCAATAATAAGTTGAAGTTCAGGATAAACCTTTGACACCTGAGGCCAGGCGTTTAACAAAACATCAAGTCCTTTGTAAGGTGAAAGGCGTCCGAAAAAAAGTACGTGTTTACGGTGCCCGCTGTCAGATTTTAGCAACTTCCTGAAGTACGAATATGCCCCCATCTGTACCAGATGATTTACAGCCCTTGAATTTGGATTGCGTTCTTTAAATAATGATAGAGCAAACTGGGAATAGAAAAAGAACCTCTGCTTCATTGGCAAATGATAAAATAAAAAATTCACGATGGTTTGTTTCCAGTCTTTACCGCCGGAATGTGGGACCGGGTCGTGAACCGTTATTATGCTTCGCTTACAGTAGAGCATCGCTGGTATTATTCCGACAGCACGAGCCATAATCGCTTCAAGGTGAAACACGTCGGGCCGCAATTTTCTCACGTAATTGAATACCTGCCAGGATATAGAAATTGTCGAGATCAGGCTTTTTCGAGCATGAACGACAAAATGCACAGCGGCCGTACCCTCGAAATAAGGTTTGATAACTTTGTAGGCATTTTGATCCATAATTTCTTCCGGCTGAACCAACGCGCGATCTATAGGGAGGTCCTCGACATCAATGATGTTGTTCTTTTTGGATCCAGTTGTAATCTCAATGAGCACGTATAACTCCACACGCTTCTTCAGCGTATTAATTACTTCCAATGAAATGTCAAGATAGCTCGTCGCCGTGTAGAAGATGACTTTCATCGCTTTTAGTTGACCGTAGTCTTCATTTTTATGACTACCGCGGGAACACCTGAGACAACGGCATTGTCAGGAACATCTTTTATTACTACCGAGTTTGGTGCAATGACAGCATTGTTGCCAACCCTGATCTTCCCAATCACTTTGCATCCAGGCCCAAAATAAACATTGTCTCCAATTGTCGGCACATTTTCAGGTGAATCCTTTTGACCGATTACCACTCCAGGCTGGAGGACATTTTTGGAACCTAGTCGCGCATTGGCGTTGATGATAATGTTGCCAATGTGTTGAATCGACAGTCCAGGCCCGGCCACATTCGGCGGGATAGTAATGCGCAGTTTGAACGACATCCTCTTATATTTCCAGAACGTCACAACGTATAATAGGTGATCTAAAATATTCCTCTTTTTATTCGTTAGAAACTCAAGCTTGCGCAATGTATCCAGATAGGTCTGAATGTAATAAGTCTCGGAGTAAAACAGCCAATTTATGAAGCCCCCTTTTGGTCTATTACTGGCTTCTCGATCGGCCTTTTGATATCTTTTTAAATCGCTCCGCGTCTTTATCATGATCCTAGGTAAACATTCTTTTTACCTTCTGGTAGATTATAAAAAAGGCTGACCTTATTTTGATATTCTTATATCTCAATGTGTTACAAGTTTTGAAAGATAATGCAAATTGAGCATTTAAGCTTAGCGATGAAAATATGATCAGGTTAAGAATCCGTGCCCTGAACATTTCAAATTCAGAAACAGACGGGATATATTTTTTTTGCAAAAAAAGTCCAGAAGACCATTGAAGAAAGGCGACCGAAGCGTTTACTTTTCTTACCACGATATCGAAGTCCGAACGGATAGATGAAATATTTTGCGTACTGAGTCTCCAGCAAATGCGCGGAGATGAGATAGAATATATAGAAGTGCTTTGTGCGAATTTCATCCATGCGGCATCATCGGCATTCCATGCCAAATCAAAACTGGTAAATTTCTCATAGTCTATATAGAGGGACCTCCGAAAGATAAAGTCTACAACGTAACTATTAATTGTTCCCCGAATGCGTTGCTCGAAGAAATCGGTTGATGACAGTCTTGGTGGAAATGCCGGTAGCTGTCGGATCACCTTACCACGCTCATCTATAATATCAACGTCGAAATGTACCAACTCCACGGCAGGATTATGCTTAATAAAATCGTAAAAGACTTCTACGCAACTTTGGTCCATCGTGTCATCATCTGAAAAAAGCCATAACCACGCTTCTTCGGAAACAAGATCAAGGCACCGATTCCAATGTTTGACTAAATCTGTTGAACCAAGATTATCTTCAAACCTTATATATTTGATAGTCATCTTATCTGCGTAGTCCTTGACTATGTCAGAAAGCGCGTGAGGGCTGGCGTCATCGCCAATATAGATCGTGAAATCCTGACAGGTTTGCACGGACAACGATTCGAGCGTGTCCCTGAAGAAGTCTATTTTGAACGCAGGTATTACGATTGCTAACCTGCTCATATTAATCCTGTATACTGCATGCCCACAAATAGTTATGCGTTCGTTTAATCAATTAAGCAATCAATGAGACGCATAGTCACGCTCGTAGCGAACCTGATACACGTATAAAACAAAAGTAGTCGCGATTAGGAAATTTGTAGAAAAAACTGAATCCGATATCAGGGCGGTGGCAAGCAACATCCAGATGTAATACTTTATGTAATAATATTTTCTTGGAACATGCGCGACTAACGCCTTAACGAAAATGATTGAATAACCAACAAGTGGTAAAACTCCAAACATAATATACAAACCAATTAGTCCAACATCTGCGATATGAAAGCCATATACCTGCTGAAGATCGACTACGTGTTGACCGTATGTGGAGTTATTATTGGGAAATCCGTTACCTAGAATCCGCGTGATCGTGTTTGGAGAAAAATCACTTATGAAGTATCGCGCAGCCAGAATCCTAATGTAATTATCACCCTCACCGACGGTTTCCTTTTGCGTTTCAAGCAGGCCCTTGGAAATGGGATTTGATGAATTTACGGCTACTACAATGATTAGAACAGCTCCGCTGGCTACCATGATTCGCTGTAATGGCGTGACATTCCTGATAACATGGTATAGTGATATGATTAATATCACTGCAATACTTTGTCTGGTTACTTGCAGCACAGTTGCGATAACTCCGGCCATTAGAAATATTAAATATGGCCAATTGAATTTTTCTTTATTCAGGAATTTGACAAGTGATACAAAGAAAGCGAGAAAGAAGATCCCGGCACCTGGGAAGTTAATTCTTGTTACACCCCTATCTTGTTTAAATTCCTCAACGTAACCGAAATACACTGTCGAGTTGTGGGTAAATTGAAAGAAGAACAAGACCAGATACAAAATTCCGAACGCAAGGATGATTTTCTCTAGTTCAGCGATTGGGAATTCGAGCGCTAACAATAAGAAGAACACAAACCAAACCAGGTATGGAATTGTACTTGAAGCGTACGATAAACTTTGTGACCAGTACGCAGTTGCCATGACAATAGACAACAGCACACCAAGACAAATCAACTGGACAGGTAAAACGAATCCGCCCTCCTTTCGAAAGAAGAAGGGAAAAGAGGCAATGATTGAAAGCAGTAAATATGCATAGGCGGCATTCTTTAATAGGCCTGCCGTGGCGAATTTAGCCAGAAAAAAATTCAGGGAACAGATAACGAGTAGCGAAACGAGTATTCGTTGTGTGTTGACGCTGTTCTTCATTTCATGAAAATTCCCCAAATAATATTTAACAGGTAAACACCAGGCGTCCTAGCTAGCCTTGCTCTTCAATGCGAGAATAACGTCGTTGTCGAACCTGCCGGTGACACCTTGCCATAGAGAATACACGTAGAGTCTTAGAATCTTATTCCCGTTCGCGCGGGACAGTACTAAATACGACAATGCTTTAATCAAGTCGACAAAAATCAATCTTGCTAGGCTGATACTCAAACCTCGATGTATCATAACAGTCCTGATCCAGTTTCTTTTACCGATAAAGGATAGCACATCAATGGCCGCATTGTCGGCATATCTATCCCGCTTATCTTGAACAATCTGAGAGAGAGACCTGCGCACCAATGAAGGGTTTCGTTCGCTCAACGCAGACTGTAATTTTATAACGTCTTCACCCGTGCTCAATTTCTTATGGTAAATGAATGCATTTTTAACCAAGTGCATTCTGAAACCTCCCCGGATAATTCTTATTGAATACTCAACGTCATCATGAAATATGAAATAGCAAGAAAGCGGGAAACCGACCTTTGAAATCACTGCTCTGGGTGTCAGCATTCCGATAAAAGACACGAACGAAACGTCAATATTTTTACCGTGGCTCGTGAGATCTTTTGCAGATGTCAATGTCTGAAGTGGAAATTGAATTCGGCTAAGGTCTATATAACCTCGGTGAAGATGGTCAATAATATTTCCTTCGACGACAATCGGCGCCAAAACCGCATCTGAAGTCAGGCGATCTTCCTGAGTCAAATTGTAGAGACATTCCGGCGTCGGAAAGGCATCGTCGTCCATAAGCCACAACCAGTCAAACCCCATATCATAAGCGAGCTTCATTCCGGCTACAAACCCACCTGCACCGCCCAAATTTTGCTGATGAATGACTTTGAACTCCCTTGCACAGTTGAGAAAATCCGTGGTGCCGTCAGTGCTTCCATTATTAACCACAATTATTGCATCAAGCTTACGGCGTTGCTTTTGAAGGCACTCCAGGCACAACTTCAACAACCCGAGGCGATTGTAAGTGACGACGACTGCAGCAATAGTTTTCATAGGTTGTTATCCTTTGCGGCAGCGCCGCTATGTATGATTGAGTTCAAATTCTTCTGCAGCACGCAATGCTTCACCGATCACATGATGCATATCCATGTAGCGGTAAGTGGCAAGGCGTCCTAGCATTGTATAGCGTTTAACCTTTGACGCCTCAATTTGGTACAGTTTAAGAAGATCCATATCATGGCTGAGTCTCTTGGGATAATAGGGGACATCCATTTCAGTGGTCTCTTTACTAAACTCCTCAAAATAGACGGAACGATCGTGACTTTCCCAGGGCGTAAAATGCTTATGTTCGTGGACGCGGGTATATGGTACATCGACATCAGCATAATTTATCACGGCGTTGCCCTGGTGATCGCCTGCTACGTCAAATCTATTGAAGAATACCGTCCGGTAGCCCAGTCTTCCAAATCGGTAGTGGAATAACTCATCGATCGGTCCGGTATAAAATATATGGTCGAAATCTGCGTCGATTTCACCGGCGTTGAATTTCGTATTTAACAGAACTTTTATATTTTCCCTATCAAACATCTGCTCAAAAATAGGGGTGTATCCATTCTTCGGAATACCCTGATATTTGGTACTGTAGTAGTTGTCATTGTAATTGAAACGTACGGGCAATCGTTTCAGGATTGATGCCGGCAATTCCGAAGGCTCACATCCCCACTGTTTCTTGGTGTAGCCGTATAAGAAAGCATGGTACAATTCCGGACCCACAAATTTGAGTGCCTGTTGCTCAAAGTTCTCAGGCATATCGATAGTAGCATCAGCAAGTTTCTTCAGGAACTCACGCGCACTTTCGGGATTAAGGTTCTTTTTAAAGAATTGATTGATGGTGTGCAGATTAATAGGGAAACTGTAAACTTCATTTTCATAGACTGTCTTTACCCTGTTCGTATAGGGCATCATCTCACAAAACCTTGAGATATACTGCCATACCTCAAGGTTATCGGTATTGAAAATATGAGGTCCGTAGGTGTGAAGCATAATGCCCGTCTCCAAATCCCGTTGAGTGTGACAATTTCCACCGAGATGAGATCTGCTTTCAATAACCGTCACCTGATGCTTTGAAGAGCGCGTCAAGCATTCGGCAATCACGGCTCCGGAAAAACCCGCCCCCACAATAAGAATATTCATAAGCTTCACTTGAATTTCACCGGCGCAAAGTTTTTGCCGAAAATATTTTTAAATCATTAATGACCATTCTAAACTGAGTCCATGAAAATATTTGAATGTCTCGTCTAAATAAGATCAAACCCATTGTCAATGATATGAAACACTCTGTTATAAGCCAAGATAGCGACGAACCGATTCCGTTGAATGCCTGTGTCATAATTGCATTTGAAATCAGACTAAACGCCGCACCAGCCGCAACTATTTTAAAAAATACTTTATCCATTTTGAGATTCAGCATGAGTTGAATTCCGTATAAGTTACTGATCGAGATAACGAATGGAACCAGCGCCATGATCTGAAACATGCGTTTGCTACTTTCAAATTTGTCGCCATAATAAAAAACAACGATTGAAGGCCCAAGGACCAGCATCCCTATCCCGATTGCAAATGTTGCTAGTGTAACGTAGGGTGTAATTCTTTTCACGGTTTGTATTCCTTGGATTTCACCTTCCCCGAACGCTTGAGAAACCAATGGAAAAATAGATTGAGATAAAGGTATCGTGATAACCGCCTGGGCAATCGTTATGAATTTTTGGGCTGCCGAGAAATAACCTACTTCCGTCGTGCTTGCCAACGCCGCCAACACAATAATATTCGTTGATGTGTAAAGGCTTATAACAACACTGGAAAAAAATATCATCCTGTCTTCGTAGATCGTATTGAATATGGACTGAATCTCGGGAAGCTTTAATGTTAAGTTATATCTCCGCATTGCCCAACGCCAAGAAACTCCTGAGACCACTAATTGCGAGATGCTAAAAGCCAACGGCTGCCAGTAGAAATCGTCAGGCTGATGAATTATAATCAATATCAAACCAGTAAAAACAACTTTTGTAATGAGGTTAAATACAGCAGCGCGATGAAGTTCACTCATTCCCTGATAGAACCAGTCTGGTGTAATTACCCATGCAACGCATACGAGGTAAGTCGACAGAAATACCTTTGCGTTATCCTTAAAGATCGGAAATACCAGAAAGCAACTAAAAAACAGTACCGTAGAAATTAGAAACAAAAAAAGCTTTGTTCCGAAAACAGTACTGAAGATGCGATTCAATGCATCCTTGTTGTCTCTATACTGCGCGACCTGTCGGGTGGCCGTAAAATTGAAACTGTAATTAATTACAAGCGTGAAGTAAGTAATGATGGCTTGCGCAAAGCTGATCATACCATATTTATCTGGGCCGATAATCCGTACGATTATCGGAACACTTATCATCGGAAACACATAATTCGCCAACTGCACGAGTACAGTACTTGAAATGTTACGTGTTAATGTCCTCTTTGATATTCTCATTTAACACGACACGTCAAAGGTGTGCAGTTACGCAATTCAATGGTTTCAGCGCCATATCACTTTAACTCATTCGGTTGAAATTATGTGGGATACTCTTTGCCATTTTACCGAACAAAGGTGGCATCCTTTGGCAGCGTGTTAATTTAGCCCCCATTTGAAATGCCATACACGTTGCAATACCCATAAGCTTGTCCATAGCCGTAGTCTACAGAACTTGTTAGAAAACCTCTCGGTTTTACTGCATTGAATACGATAGATGTGTTTTTAAGCCCTGCCGTTTTTGTATCGAGTATCTGAAGTATCTTTTTAGGTGTACGCTCATGTCTGATCACGAATAGCGTAGCATCGCCAAGAAGTGAGATCAGATAAGCATCAGCGACCGGAAGAATGGGGGGTGTATCGACGACGATGTAGTCAAATATCAAACGGAACTTTTCGATGCATTGCAGCAAGCCATCTCGGGAAATAAGCTCGATCGGATTGCTTTTATTTATCCCTGCCCCGATCAAAGAAAGGTTAGACGTTCCAGTACGTCTAATAACTTTCTCAGATCCTACTTCACCGCCGAGATAGTCGCCAATGCCCTGAAGACTGGAGATGTTAAAAAATCTGGATATTCTCGGGTTCCTTAGATCTAAGTCTATTAACAGTACCTTCTTACCGGAATTCGCAAGGCTAATCGCACAGTTGATGCTGATAAAACTTTTACCTTCGCCGCCGATAGCGGAGGTAACTGTTAACACTTTCCGCGATGATTTGCCGTAAAACCCAATAGCTGTCGAAAGCTGTTTGAACTGCTCTGCCAAGATGAGATTTTTCAGCGGAGCGTCGACGACAATATCTCTTCCGCCAGAATCTAAAATCTCTGCAGCAATTGGAATCGTCGTGGATGCTTCAACTTCTGAACGAAACATAGTATAACGACCCAAAATTTCTTTCTGGGCAACCCAGGCTATTGAAATAAGAAATGCCAACGCAAGCGCTCCAGAATATACTAATAGCTTTTTCGGAGACACCGGATAAATGGAAGATTCAGCAGCATCAACCAAACGGCTATCGGCGACTGTGGAAGCGGAAGACAAAATCGTTTCCTCCCTTTTCTGAAGAAGAAAAGTATACAGGTTATTCTTAATTCCTTGCTGCCGCGTTGCCTCAAGTAAATACTTTTCCTTTTTCGGAATTGTCTCGAGTTCCGAAGCATACCTGCTATTCGTGGAATTTACATTTGCCTTGCTCGCGAGTAGTGATTGTTTTTGATTGTTAATGTTTTCGATAATGCCAGGACGCAAGTTTTCAATCTCATTTTTCAGTCCGAGAAGTATGGGATTGTTCTCGGCCGTGGTCTTCCTCAACGCTTCGTAAGCAACTTCGGAATCATATAATTTTTGTACGAGTTTAGATAGCCCTGCTTCCTGCAGGCTAAGATTTGCAGGGACGATTTTGGATGAAACGCCCTTTTTAACGACGTAATCTTCAAGCTTGCGTAGTACTGCGAGCTGCATGTTGATGTCTGATAATTTTTGGTCGTTATCACCGACATTCCTGAGAAAAACGCGCCCTTGTTCGCTGAGGTCTACTATACCACGCGTCGACTTGTAATATTCAATGCTCTTTTCAAGCGAATCCAATTCCTTCTCCGCAACTGTTATCCTTTCTTCCACGAATTCAAGTGTACTCTTTGCCAGATTATTGTTATCATCCGCATTTGCTTCATTGTAACATGCGATAAGTGTGTTCAAAATATTCTCTCCTCGCTGTGGGACGGGATCATCCAAAGAAATATTGATGACCGTGGAAAGCTTATTTGATGGTTGAACGTTCAGGCTGCTACCCAACTGATCCACTATACGACGCGCGCCTACGAATCTGACATAGAAGTTTGCACCTTTAATTTCATCGACGTGCTGATTAATCGTAAACTTTATTTCTCCCCGCAATGTCTTTAGCCACTCACCTAATTGATGGCGGTGACCTTCCAGCTCTACTTCGTGGGTAGTTGCGTCGTAGGTAAAATCGACAGGCTCACCTTCAGTAATTTTTTCTATGTCACGAATTTCAACTGCTAGTGGACAGCTTGTATAAGCAAGCTTGTCGGAAAATATGTCCTTCTCATAAATCGGCGCAGATAATTGGAGTATCTCCACCGTTTTTAGCATTAACGTCTTCGATTTAATTACCTCTATTTCATTTTCTACAATTTTTTTTGAAGTCAGAATGTTCAGCGATGCCATCATCTGCGCATTTTCTACACCTTTCTTTTCATCCTTGATCAGCAAAGTAGCTGTAACTTTGTAGACTGGCGTAGCAATTTTTATGTATGCCCAGGCCACAACAATCATCATTGCTGAAAAGATGACAAACAACGGCCAATACGGGGCATACCGAAACAACAACAACTCAACGAAATTTCGCTGATCCCACTTTATTTTTTTCCTTCTGTGTTTCATAGGTGTGCCGGTTTAATTATTTACTCGGGTTACCACAATAATTGCCAATGACAAGAAACTGAATACCACGGGCAAAAAGGCGTTGACGCGCCTAGTACTGGCTACTTTGGATCTATTTGGCTCCACATAAACGACGTCATTCGATTTTAAATAATAGTAAGGTGACGAAAAGATTTCAGTAGAGTTGAGGTCGATGCGTCTTATCATTCGTTTCCCATTTTCTTCCCTGATAATCATGACGTTGTCACGACGTGCGTAAATTGTCAGATCTCCAGCCAAAGCCAGCGCCTCAAGCAACGAAATCTTTTCGCTCGGAACGGTTACAACTGAAGGCCTTGCAACCTCACCCATGACCGATACCCTGAAGTTAAGGTATCTGACGTCAACCAGCGGATTTACCAAGAGCTTGTTGTCTAACAGTGTTCTTGTTAATAAGTCCTTCACCTGTTTCTTAGTCAGTCCTCCGACTTTAATATTCCCAAGCAACGGAAATTCTATAGATCCCTCCAGACTTACGAGATAGCCGGAAGATTGCGTTGTTGTAGGGGTATTCGTATTGTTGGAAGTAACCTGGACATTAGCCTTGTTAAAAACATCAGAGGCATCACGATTCAAACTGCTGACATAAATACTCAGTATATCATTTGGCTTAACTACGGCCTCAAGCTCCGAATCAACAATGTTTAACGACGAGTCGGAAATATCATTGAAATATATTGCTTTTCTCGTAGTGGAACAGGAGGCACAACAGATTACAATTACGGCCAGGAAGTATGTCAAAAAGCTTTTATTCATTTGATCTGGCATTGAACCCGCAATGTAGGAAATTACTTAGCTTAGGGAAATGCCGTTGGCAGATCGATAAAGCAATCGATTTAGCAGAATAAACAAGCGCTTTTTAGATTGATGAAAATGATGTTCGTACATCTTATTGTTCGGTGACCGAGTAGGTTATTGGTGAATTGATGATCGTTATAACCGCCGTCAACGCAGAATTTCTCTTCCACCTTAGCCGCTTCAGGTCAGTCGCTAATAGCAGTGGCACAAACTGTAGCACCCAATATCTATATGAAAGTTCTCTCTCCTACAGTTAAATTCTACCAAACGTGCCGCTTAAAAGTTTCACCCTCTGTGCCAGACTCCGGCTGTATTTTATCACTCCGCCCTCAACGCCCTGACTGGATTGATCAGTGCTGCCTTGATCGCCTGATAACTAACCGTGAGCAACGCAATCAGTAGCGCGCCAATTCCAGTGGCGGCAAAGATCCACCACGGCATTGGCGTGCGGTAAGTATAAGACGCTAGCCATCGCCCCATTAAGTAGTATCCAAATGGGATAGCTATTGCGCACGAAATGATCACCAAGATCGCGAAGTCTCTCGACAACATGCTCCAGACACTCGCTACTGAAGCACCCATCACCTTGCGAATGCCGATCTCTTTCGTTCGCTGTTCAGCAACAAAGGCAGCAAGTCCGAAGAGTCCCAGGCAGCTGATTGATATCGCAAGCGTAGAAAATATTCCTACCAATTTTCCGGTCCGTGCTTCAAATGAAAACTTCTCTGCAAACTCGCTGTCAGCAAAAGTATACTCAAATGGTGTATTGGGGTTGTACTTTGCGCATATGCTGTTCAATAGAAAAAGCGCTTCTGTAGTGCTTGCCTGTGCCGCAATCCTGACATTAATATAATTCGCCTGACCAAACGGATCAATCAAGAAGATGGTCTGTTTATTGGGTTCGTATAGCGACTGCGTTACCATATCTTCGACAACTCCGATCACCGTGTAATTCTTACCATAGCCCTGTACGATTTCACCTATTGGACTTTCAAAACCCATGTACTTGACCGCGGCCTCATTCAGGATCAATGCTGTAGAATCCGTGACGAAGTCCCTTGAGAAATCTCTGCCGGCTTTAATCTTCCATCCGATAGACTCACCAAATTCGTAGTCGACTGCCCCACGATAAAGCATGTCTTGCATGTTCGGATCTTTCCCGCGCCATTGAAAACCCCAGTCCGACCACCACATATTCGTAGCCGTTGTTTCAGATGTTGATACCTCAGAAAACTTACCGCTCGAGAGCAATTCATTCCTCAGGCTATTGTAGTTCTTCTTGATTTCCGGTGTCTTCATCGGAATTGTTAATAAACCATTTAGGTTATAACCCAATGGACGATCCTTTGCGAACTGTATCTGCTGATACACCACAACAGTTCCAATGATCAGTATGATTGAAACGGTGAATTGGATTATGACAAGTGCTTTGCGTGGAAGTGACGCGTGCCGTCCGATACTCCATGTTCCTTTCAGGACTTTTACGGGATTGAAAGCTGAAAAGTGGAATGACGGGTAGCTCCCAGCGATGAATGAAATAAGAATGATGGATGAACTCAACGTTATCCAGAACAAAAGACTGTTCCAATGGATCGTGAGCGATTTGCCTGAAAGCTCATTGAACCATGGAAGCAAGGTCTGTACAATAAGCATCGAAAGAATGAAGGATATGGTTACAATCAGCAATGATTCTATGAGGAACTGAGTGATAATTTGACCGCGCCTTGATCCGATAACTTTCCTCACACCAACTTCTTTGCTTCTCTTTTGGGCACGCGCGGTACACAGGTTCATAAAGTTGATACATGCAAGGAGTAGAATAAATCCGCCGATGATTGCAAAAAGCCAGACAAAGTCTATCCTTCCGCCGGCATTCACGCCGTTCTTGAATTCAGAATATAAATGCCAGCGCGACATTGGATGGAGGAATAATTCAGGTTTAAAACGCTTGTCAGATTCGCTCACTTGATTGAGTTTAACTTTGCCTATTGCCGCCGACACCTGCTGCATATCAAGATTTTCTTCAACCTGTACAAAAACCTGGAGCCAGTTATTAACCCAACCAAAGTTGCGGCCACCGCGATTGACCACCAACTGCAGTGGTCCGACAAATCCTAACTCGCCTTTAAAGTCTGATGTGCTGGGAATGTCCCGAAACACACCAACAACTTGCAAATCTTCACGATCATCAATCCTTACAGACCTTCCAACAACATCGGTCGTTCCGAATAGATTATTGGCGACCGACTCGGAAAGCATCAACGAACTGACATTTATCAAGCCATCGCGATGACCTCGAATCATTTGCAGTGATAGTAATTCGGGACCTTCGGATTCCATAAACATTCCTGTAGCACCGAAGATTTTGTCACTGTTACCCAGTATTGAGTTTGTCGCGAAAGTGGCCATCACAACGCGACGGAACAGATTGTCATAGTTACTACGGAGCGTTGAGCCAAGTTGATATGATTGGCTCGAGTACGTGTCGATCTCACCATCAACCGTGTTGTGCTGCATTACTACGGCGAGATCATTGAAATGTTCGTGTTGCCTGTTGAATGACAATTCATCGTATACCCAAAGTCCAATCAGCATGGCGATTGCAATACCCAACGCAAGTCCGCCGATGTTAATAAACGAGTAACCTTTGTCCCGTAGCAGACTCCGCCATCCAACTTTGAAATAACTCTTATACATTCCATAGCTGCTTACACGATGATTGCCGTCTGCTGGCTTGATGATGCCCGGGCGCAGCAACAATATTACATCGATCACGAACAGGATATCCGCACGTCGCTTGCCATAATTTCTTAATCTTCTCTGATAGAACTCGTGAAGGTCGCCCTCGATGAAGTCTAACATTTGTGGATGACAAAACCACCTCAAGAACTGGAGAAATAATTTGGGTGGGGTGTTGGATTCTCTCATCGTGATTAACTTAGGAAAACTTCAATGGCATGACAGTCTTTGGAATTGCCTTCCAAAATGATTCTTTGGTCTCTTTATTCAATTGGATGACCTTTTTGCCCAATGCTGTGATCTCGAAGTATCGTTTTGGCCGGCCCGCGCGTTCCTGAGTGCTTTCACCATTGAAGGATTTTAGGTAGCCTTTATCTTCGAGTCGTTTGAGGGCGGTGTGCAAGGCACCCATGCTGACACTTCTGGATGTTCGTGAGTCGATTTCGTCTTTGATTGATACGCTGTATGCTACGTTATTGAGTATGCCGACGGTTAGTATTACCAGTTCTTCAAACTCACCAAGCTGATAGTTTTTCATATTACAACAGAATAAAATCTAATTGTAGGTATATAACAATCGTGCCATCGCATAATTTGGGTCGTCTGGACTAAATGGTGAACGCGATGGTGTTCATTTTCGATCGAAGTTTTCCGTGCGCGGACAGATGCAATTTGTTGGATGGATCTGCGGATGGTACATTTGACAATTAAATCATAACACCTTCACCGTTAATGAACCAGTGTTTTCAAAAGCGTAGCTAAGTCAGCGCATGAATATTAAGAAGGACAATTTTTCCGGCCCCGTTAACCAAATAATTCTGTGAAATAGCTTTGATGCCGCACTGATGTGCGATTTTATTTTTCCAGTACGTGAGATCCGAAACGTGTGTCGGCGTAAGTTTGTCTTTCTTGAGGGATTATGGGTACTCGCTTCAGCTCGTATATTCGGTTGGATGAGCGTTAAGGTAATTCTGGCGCATCGTTGTGCTGCCGATGGTCCATACGCGATGTGCACTACTTAACAAATTTTCTGTGTGACATGTTCGCAAGATATTAAGAGTACGAAATGGTCCCGCAAGAAGTAGCAGATGTGCTGGGCTAATATATATTATTCCACAATGAAACACCACTGTTCCAATTAAGCACAATTCACCTCTCTATCTGTTCAAGCAATGCGTAACGGACTTTGATTTCAAACTTATAAATTTTGGTATTGAGTTGGCACGAGCAATATGTACTATCTTAAACTCACTTCCATGCTACGTAGTTTTCTTACAATCACGTTTCCGGATTCTTTGGCGAAACAAGATCACTACATTCGTCAACATCTTCGGCCTTAGCGTTGGCATGGCGACCTTCGTCTTCATCATGCTGTATGTGCACCATGAGACAAGCTATGATAAGTTCAATGCAAATTATGATCGTATTTATCGTCTGGAGGGAGACGGCTATGGAAAGTTTCCACCCGTTATAGGAGATTTTGTGAGGGATAGGTTGCCAGAAGTTGAGAACATTGCGCGATTAGCTGCAGGTTTTCGGGCAGACTTTTACTACTCACCACCTGAGACACCAACGGCGGTCAAGCATGTCGAGGCCAATCACTTCTATGCTGACAGTACCGTATTCGAAGTCTTTACATTTCCTTTTGTACAGGGCGATTCGCGGTCGGCGTTGCGCAGCCCGATGACTGCCGTGCTTACCGAATCTATTGCAAAGAAACTGTTCGGCGATACCGATCCAATGATGAAGACGATGCGATTCGATGAAGCCGACTTCATGGTAACAGGAATTATCAAAGATGTTACGGACTCGCACGTAGAGATCGATGTGCTGCTTTCAATGGCCTCAATGTCCCCATTACACCCGCACAACGATATCAATCGTATTCCTACAAGTTCATTGTTTTGGAGTGCGACGTATTTGCTGATGACGGATGACTTCGATAAAAATGGATTTGAAAAGAAACTCAACAAAACATTGTCTGAAATTAATGATGGTAAGCTTATCGATTATCAATTTAGGGAGTTCCATATAAAAGAGTTCAGCGAACTTTATTTTAACGGGGTAGTGCAAAATTTGCCATATGGCCTCCATGGAAATCTAAATGCAGTCAGGACATTCGTCATCATCGCGATATTTATGCTGCTACTCGCAGGTATCAATTACATCAACCTTACGACTGCGAGGTCGACAATTCGAGCGAAGGAAATTGCAGTAAAACGCGTCACCGGTTCGTCCGCGAATCAACTACGTTTTCAGTTAATTGTTGAGTCAGTCATAGTTTCTTCGATATCGCTGATAGTGGCCATGACGTTCGTTCAACTCTTGATGTCAACATTTAATCAATTGACAGGGGTCAATCTTCAGATCACCGATTTGATCAGACCCGCTGCTATGGCAATGATTGGCGGAGGAGGATTGCTGATTGGTATACTCGCCGGGCTATATCCAGCCTTCTATCTTACCTCGATTCAGCCGGTCAAACTGATCAAAGGAGAAGGGATCCGGGGATCAGGCGCGACATTTTTTCGCAGCGGGTTAATGACATTTCAGTTTGCACTTTCGATGGTTATGATCGTCGCCATTATCGTCAATTTTCGTCAGCTGCAATATCTTAGAAACGCCGACCTGGGTTTCAATAAGGAACAAATACTAACGATTATAACGCCTGATTACATAAAGGATGAGCTGGTGCTCAGGGAAACGTTCAAGGAAAGACTCCTTCAACATTCGGGAATCGAGGGCGTGACCAATTCTTTTGGCAATCCGGGACGAGATTTAGGTATATCAGGTGTGATGGAAATTAATCATATAAGAAAAGCACCCATGATCATTTACGTAGATGCCGACTATGTTGATGTTATGGGTATTGAAATTATTGAAGGAAAGAATTATCCAAAAGGTGGACCTGTGGGATCTTCAAGTGCAGCGTATGATGTACTGGTCAATGAGTCCTTGGTCAAAGAATTTGGTTTGATCGATCCCGTCGGACAACGATTATTTGTAGATGACCGGAATGGATCATATGCAACTATCATAGGTGTTGTCAAAGATTTTCACTACGCGTCGCTTCACGATAAAATCAAACCCGTTGTGCTTCCGTGGATACCGGTTGCAGGCAATATAACAAGCATTAAAATTAATGCTGGCAAAGTTCAGGCATTGATTAAGGTGATAGAGGCCGAGTGGAAAGTTGTTTGGGGAGGCAAATCCGATAAGCCGTTTAATTATAAATTCCTGGATGAAACAATGGACCGGCAGTATAAATCCGATGAACAGCTTTCAGTTGTTATCGGATATTTCACGGTGCTTGCTTTGATTATAGCGTGTCTTGGATTATTTGCCCTATCGTCGTGTATGGTT
>JBDSKX010000209.1:0-20236 GCA_039916665.1 Chryseolinea sp.
GAATTTGAATACACTTCGGCTTTCCTGTTTTCTCAGACTTCTGAAGAAACGGAACAATTGCAAGAATTATATAATGCATCTCGCGACGCAGGACTCGCTCTGGAATATGTAAATCAGATTCCGATCTCCGCTTCATTTGAAAAGGCCATACGGATCGGTGGCCAGGGAAAGTTTCATCCATTGAAATATTTATTCGCCATGGCGAGAGAATATGAAAACCTGGGTGGTCACATCATGATAAACTGTAAAGTGGATAATGCACAGCAAGTTGACGGTGAAGTTCACATATCAACCACAGAAGGAGAGATTCGTACAAAAAATATCATTTATGCCACGCATATTCCGCCCGGTATCAATCTATTGCACCTGCGTTGCGCACCCTGGAGAAGTTATGCACTAGCCCTGAAGTTGGAAAATGATGCGTATCCGGATGGTCTGGTTTACGATTTGAAGGATCCATATTATTATTATCGAACACACGTTGTCGATGGTGAAAAGTACGTCATCGCCGGCGGCGAGGATCATAAGACTGGTGAGGAAGAAAATACAGACAAACCGTTTTTAAAACTCCGGGCTCATGCCGAGCGGATATTCAAAATTAAGCAAGTTTCGCATGAGTGGTCGTCACAGTATTTTGAGTCGGCTGATGGCTTGCCCTACATTGGTATTCTACCGGGCAATGGTGATAACGTGTATGTCGCCACCGGGTTTGGTGGCAATGGGATGATCTACAGTCATATGGCCGCTATGGAGCTTGCTAGTAAAATTGAATTAAATGAAAGCGCATTTTATAACCTGTTCGCACCTTCTCGCGTGAAGCCCGTGGCCG
Organism: Chryseolinea sp.; assembly: GCA_039916665.1. Taxonomy (GTDB): domain Bacteria; phylum Bacteroidota; class Bacteroidia; order Cytophagales; family Cyclobacteriaceae; genus Chryseolinea. The sequence continues at coordinate 830 of JBDSKX010000209.1, forward strand.
CCTTCGACAATTTTGTTGATCATAATAAAGATGTGGTAAAACATTTTCTTGGGAAATTCTTTGGGTCGGAAAAACTCGAAGCGTTAGCAGGTATAGCGCCAGGTGAGGGTAGGGTGGTCAAGTTCGAAGGTCATAGCATTGCTGTATCAAAGGATTTGCACGGTAAAGTTTACGCTGTATCTTCAGTTTGTACACATATGGGTTGCCATGTGTCGTGGAATTCTACAGAGGCGTCTTGGGATTGTCCATGTCATGGTGCGAGGTATAGCATGAGTGGAAGGGTCTTGACGGGGCCGGCGACAGAAAACCTTCAGACCGTCGAGCTTACGAGTATGATCGAGGCAAAGCACTAATTATTTGCAACGTTATTTCGCGCATTCACGCTCTCATTCAGATACAGGGCGTTGTCAAATGCTTTGCCGAGCGTGTTATTGAAATATGCGTATACGTTTTTTCCACCTTCATTCCAACCCAGGATAAGCTGAGCATATTCGTCCAGAAATTCTGCCGTGTATGTTCCGCGGTATCCTGGCTCAGGGCCATGAAACCGCAGATAAATAACTTTATACCGGCCTGTGTTTAAAGGTGGCGCCGACTTTTCGATGTCGTGATAGACAGGATTGGCATTGAATTGCGCCAGCATAGAAGCGGTATCTTCTTCATACCAGCTTTGGTCTCTGAACTCGATACAAATATTCCAGGTTTCACTTTTCAACATCAGCTTTAATGTTGTTAACAAGGTTTCAACCTTTTTCACGGTTGCCACTTTGATACTTGCTGGAAACTGAATGAGTAAACAGCCCTGCTTCTCCCTTGGAAAATTTAGAGTCTTTACAAAGGCATCCAGATCTTCATCCTTATATTCAAGATTTTTCTGGTGTGTAATTTCCTTCCATAATTTTACAGTGAAGGCAAAGTCGTCCAGGACGTCGCCACTCCACCTTTTAAAGGTCGAGGCTTTATGCAGTTTATAAAATGAGCTGTTGATTTCAACTGAATTGAAGAGGGTGCTATAATAGTATAATCTCGAAGTGGATTGAAATTCTATCGGGAATGTCTTTTTCGGACCAGGCAATACTAAACCACTTGTACCAATCCATGTCTTTCCCTTTCGGTTATCGGCGCCAGGCATTTCAAGATGTAATTGATTTATTCCGATTGTAATAGAAACTCATCGCGAAGATACCGAGGTTGATAAGGGCTGACACTGCGTTCGAGATTACTATAATCCAGTCTGACTTCAACACGCCATACCATACCCAAAGTCCTACGCCCCCCAATAGTACGATCAGCATAATAAACGATACGCCCTCGGATTTCTTCTCTCGAACTATTTTAATAAGCTGAGGTAGCAAAGAAGCGCCTGTTAAGACGCTTGCAGACACGCCTACAATGGTGTTAAGTTCCATTTTATTAATCAACAATTGTTCACCGCGGAGGCGCGAAGGTTTAGTGAAGATACTACGGCACAAGTTCAGATGAAACCAGCGCCAGACTTGTTCCATCAGTTCAATGCCACCTGCTTGTTAGTTTTTCTTTTTATCGTTCCCTTTCTTCTCGTCTTTCTTCTCGTCTTTCTTTTCTTCTTTTTTATCTTTGCGATCTTTCTTCGACCCGAATACTTTTTGTAGAAATGTTTTCTTTTCTTCTTTTTTAACGTCTACCGAAGCAATATTAATTTGGTTGTCGATCGAAGGTTGTATTGCCTGGATAAATGCATTCTGCATTATGTTCGTGATCGTAATCCAGATATTTGTCTTTGGGTCGTCAAGTCGTCCTTCAAATGGAATCTTTGTAGCGACCTGATCCTTGTTCTGATTTTTAAAAACCTGACCTACACCACCAACGAGCCCCTCCCATACTTTTTGCAGGATATTGTCCTTCCGATCTTCTTTCCCCAGCACATCAAGGTCTTGGATCAACGGTTTTACATATCCCGTAAAGCGCGATTCTTTTGAAGCGACTTCCGTATACAAGCCGAATCGTCCCTTATTTACATCGATCTTCGCGTAGGCTTTGAAAAAATCATTTAACAACACAAGATTTGTATTCTTAAGTTCGGCGTTCATATCGAAGGTCGGTTTATCTGCCAAGGGATTTAGATTCATATTGAAGGTAAGTTCTCCTTCATAAACATTGGCGCGGGCAATTACTTTAGCGGGAAGAAGTTTTGTCGAATCATAACTGTTCTTCAGGTTCAGCGCGACAACGTGCATTTTTGTCATCATGATATCTACCTTAGGTTTTGAGGTTTCATCAACGTACTTCACGGTACCGTCGACTATCTCAAAACGGTTTACTTCCAGTGGCATGAAGTCATCGAGTAGTTTTTTAAGACTTGATGAATCGTTTCGCACGTCTTTAGGTTCGACCTTGTCTTTTGTGAATCGCAGGTTGGGTTTGTCAAACTTCAGCTTACCTACTATCGATCCATGAAATAATGCCCGCCACTCCAGTGACAAATCGATTTGTGAAGCAGAAAAAAACTTAGTCTGCTTTTTAGAGACGGAGTCCTGTTTGTTCAGGTACACGCTGTCGATTTGATAGGCGCCTCTGATGAGTGCCAGGTCGATATCTTCGATGTGCCCATAATATCCCTTCATATGGGCAAGATTCTTATTCGCCAAACGAAGCAGTACATAGGGAAGTACCAGCCGGACGACAACCAGAACCGCGACGATAATTAAAATGATTTTTAGGGACTTCCTCATACCTTTTGCACTTGGCCTGTTATCCAGATTCTCACTGAAACCGTGGATTATTTGGATGTATACAATTCCTGTACTTGTTTTTTATGCGACCGGCAATCTGGCTGCACGAGGGCTGTCTGGTAGAATTGATTGCGTGAACGCTGCTGTTGTGTATAGAAAATTGCACAAAGACTGGACAGTTATGGCGCAGCAATTGCCGGTTGGCAAAATCCACCCCGGAGCAAGTCTTACCAAAACGCCTCTCCAAGTTCCCGACTACCACACGCGAGTCTTGTGCCTCGAGTAGTCTTCTACCGCTTCGCGCCTTTCCGTTTTGCTTTCGCCGCAGCCTTTGCCTGCTTAGCCAATTCCTTGGCCATTCTTGATGCCAGCTTCTTCGAAGTCTTTTCTATAAGCTTCTGGACTTTCTTAGACTTGGATTGAATGTGAAGTTGTTCCAGCACTTCGGCGAGCGAATTGTCGAACTGCTGTTGAAGTATTCCTTTCGTTGTGTCTGATGATTTTGATTTTTTCATAACCCTGGTTTACACCAAAGATATCCGTAATATTTACGAACCAGTACCTTTAACAAAAGCTTAATATTAGTTTACCCTAATGAGTTTTTTCGCGCGCTAAAAACTCATCAAACAAGGCTGTGACAATGGAACGCCAGACGTCTTCCGCGGGCAGAGCCTTGTTTAGATATTGCTCTGGTTCGGCAAGAATGCTGTCTCTTGTGCGAACCACAAAATTTTCCCATTCACCAGGAGAAAGATCAGTTCGCTTGTGAATCAGCATCACCTTGATCGACTCCAGCTGATTGTTTAGCTTTCGCCTTAGCGTAGTGAGTCCTTGATCAGATGAAATCTCCGGATCCATGTTTTGATTTTTTAAAGCGTTGATGAGCACGGAAACTTAACCTGCGATCAGACATTGGTGAGCTTTCTCGTAAATCGTTCTGAATTTTGCGATGAGCAACTTCAGTACTACCGGGACAAAGACTATCGTGAATCCTAAGCCGACAGTCGAGCCATATTTATTTCTTAGATAAATTCCAGCGGAAGACAACACGACGACTAGGACAACGAATAGCGCTGGCTTCAGGATCATTTTCCGTAGTTTACTGACAATGTTTTGGTTGCCCATGCTTCTCAATGTAACTAGATTTGAATGTCAGGTGGAGAAGCCTATGTTAAGTGATCAGCACAGACAGGGCAGGGGTGGCACTCCTCATGCCAATTGAGTCTTTTGACTCTCAAAAAGATAACAATTTGTTACTATTTGGACAGGGAAATTAACACGGATTACAATGCAGTTGTTTTTTGTATGCTGCCATAATTAAATAGTTTTGATAAATATCAATCCATTCTCAGGGCTTCCACCGGATTTGTCTTTGATGCCTTTAATGTTGTTGAGGCAATGGTAATGACGCCTAATCCCAGGAGAATGGCTGCGCCAGCGGCGACTAGTTCAAATCCGAAGTCAACACGGTTGGGAAAATTTTGAAGCCAGAGATTATTGACAAAATAACTCAAAGGTCCGCTGATAAAAACAGCCAGAGTAAGCATAATAAAAAAGTTCTTTGACAGCATCATCACAATGTTTTTCATATCGGCGCCCAGTACTTTTCTTATGCCAACCTCCTTTTTCTTTCTTTCGGTTTGATAGGTGATCATTCCAAGCAGTCCCATGCATGCGATCAACACGGCGAGGAAGGAAATAACGTTGATGATGGAGACAACATCAAGCAGACCTTTGTTGGTTGCGCGAAGTTGTTCGTCAAAAAACTGATACTTGACCGTATGATTTGGATCAACCTTCTTCCATTCCTTTTCTAGTTGCGTAACCAATCGGGTCATATCATCAGATATAACTTTCAATTGTAGAAACCTGAATCTTCCTTCCTGATGACGAAGGATCATGGGTTCAACCTTATCTTTTTCGCTTGCCATTCTGAATCGAAAGTCTTTTACGACACCGACGACTTCCAATACTTGCTTGTCTTTACCAGATTCAAATGTCTCACCTATTATTTCCTGAGGAATTTTATATCCTAAAGCTTTTGCCGCGCTCTCGTTGACCACAATCTGTTTATTGGAATAATACTCGGGCACATTGTTGCCTGCTAATAATTTTAATTCAAGATTGCTGAGAAAATTCTGGTCGACAGCCATTTGCATAGCTGTCGTTTCTTCCGTAGCGCCTGGCTTCTTTAACCCGATTCCGTGTGTCCCTTGGCCTGAACCAACGATCTCATTACATGCCGAAACAATCACAACGCCGGGGATATTGCTCAAGGCTGTTTTAGCAGCATTATATTCTGCGCTTTGCAATGAAACGTTGATGATGTTTTTAGAAACAAATCCGTAGTCAAGTTTCAGGTGATGATCAAACTGTTTATAAAGTAGGAGCGCGGTAATGATGAAAAATAAAGACACCACGAACTGTACGGTGTTCAATACTTTCTGCATAGTTACTTTACCTGTTTTCACATGTCGGTGCGCCTTTAATACTTTGATGGGTGGAAACCGGGAAAGATATAGTGCTGGATAAATACCCGCGAGTAATCCAATGGATATTGCTAACGTGCCAAAACCCAAATAGATAGAAGGAGTGAGGCCGAGATCAAAACCAAGGTACTGATTGATCCATAATTCGTTGAATGCCGGACGGATCAGATATAGCAGCCCTATTGCAAGTACTAGTGAAAAGAAAGACGTGAGAATCGATTCGCTCAGAAACTGAAAGATCAGCGATCGTCGGCTTGCACCCGTCACTTTACGGATTCCAATTTCCTTCACTCGTGTTAATGATCTTGCGGTGGCCAGTGTTGTGTAATTAAGACAAGCCGAAATCAGGATGACCAGGGCAAGTAGCAATAGGAAATAATATATCTGTAATGGCAAACTAAAACTTGGAGGACTGCTCATAAATAGCCCGGGCGTTATTTCTGTGAGGTTTTGAGCATCAAGCGTTATTCCTTTTGCTTCAGCAATATTCTTGTATTCACGTTGAACAATATCATCTAATGCGCTTAAGAGATCCTGTTTAGTTTTACCACGCGTCAAAGTTACGTAAGTGTATCCGCTATTGTGATCAAGCCAATTGTCGCTATAGTCATCAATTTTCTTTTCTTTTATGAGCACTGGCATAGACGATGCGGAAACCAACGCGTCAAAACGCAAGTGAGATTTCATACTTTGATCATTGACGACGCCGGTAACTGTGTATTCTCCCCAGTATACAGTTGCTTTCTCGATGTCGATGCCTTTTAGAATAGGTAGTCCTCGGTCGGAGAAAGCAATTGCTTTTCCGATCGGATTTTCTGATCCAAATAATTCCACTGCAGCGCTATGCGTAATGATCATAGAGTTTGGCAGCGTTAACGCTGTTGCGCGATTACCTGCATCAAGTGTATAATCGAAAATATTGAAGAAGGATTGATCTGCGAAATATCCACGGAGTTCGACTGTCTTTCTATTATACATTGCATCACCACCAATGCCCAGGTCCATTCGCGTCGACTCATCTATGATCGCATAATCGTTCTTTAATTTTAGCCCAAGTGGGGCACTGGTTACTGCGGACTTCATGCCCATCATGGCGCCGGGTTTCACCGTGAGAAGTCTATAGATCCTTTCCTTCTTCGAATGAAACTGATCGTATTCCTTTTGATCCGAAAACATCACCATAATCAGCATGCACACTGCCATGCCTGTTGCCAATCCGAAAATATTGATGGCCGAGAAGACTTTGTACTTCAGTATATTTCTAATACCGGTTCTGTAGTAGTTCAGGAGCATAAGTGGTGGGACTTCATGGGTTAGACACTATAGCTGATCGGCACGTTACAGATGTGTTGTTAAAATTGTTTCAATGTCTATGAAAAAATGTGTTCCTGCCGCATTCTGGCCAATTGCGTCTGAAGTAACCTTTTAGGGTCTACCCATAAGGACTTTGTATGATCAATTGGGCGGAAACGTTAAGAAAATGTCAGGTATATAGTATGACAAAGTGATGCATCTATCAAAACATAGATTTAAATTGATGAAATGATTGTGTATGGCAAGATCGAGGTTTTGTTTTGCTACCGACCGATGGTGGGGAATATGAAGCTAATTGTGGGAGATCGAGTGTAATTTTAAAAAAGGCCCTCGTCAAAGGTGGTCGCATTTTACGCCCACCTCATAAACTAACTGAAATGGATAAAGTGCAGAAGTGGATATCTCAGATGAGATTGTCATCGACAAAATATTTTCAATCCAGGGAAAACGAAGAATGCTCGATACTGACCTCGCTGAATTATATGGCGTACCAACCAAACGCCTGAATGAACAGGTTAAACGTAATACAAAGCGATTTCCAGAAGACTTTATGTTTCAGCTTACTGCGGACGAGAAGCAAATTCTGATCGAGGGGCATAAACACTTGAACAAACTAAAGCGTTCGGCAAATCTTCCTTATGCTTCACCGAGCATGGAGTAGTACTGCTCGCCAGTGCGTTGAACAGCGCTCGTGCCATGGAAGTAAATGTTCAGATTGTCAGGATGTTCATCCGGATGCGCGAGATGTTATTGATGAACAAAGAAATCCTTCTCAAGCTTGATATTATGGAAAGAAAGACAATCAATCATGACGCCGATATTAAACTTGTCTTTAAATATCTGCGTGAGCTAATGACATCTTCCGCCGAGCCTATGAGAGGTTGGTTTTGACCATGAAAAATCTACGAATAAAACCTGGTCGTTATCTAGGCTGGAAATAAACGGGGTTCAATCGATGCTCTGCCTTTTATAAACCCGATCTGTAAAGCTGGTACCTTAACGAAACTTCAGTCTTCCCAATGAACATCCGATTGCCAGACGCCAACACCTAATCATTAAACTGACTCATCGTCCTTTCCACACCCGCGGTACAAAACGATAAGATCATTTCATTTGCCTTGATCATAAAATCAGGCAATTTCTTAAACTCATCTTTACTAAAACGACTGAGTACATAATCGACTTGATGTCCCTTTGCGTAATTGTCACCGACACCAAAACGAAGCCTTGAATAATCCTGACCGTTCAGCAACAGTTCGATGTTCTTCAAACCATTATGCCCCGCCGCACTCCCTTTTGATCGCATCCGTAAGCTTCCAAAAGGTAAAGCGATCTCATCAACAACAACCAACAGATTTTCTTTCGTAATCTTTAATTCCTGAAGCCAGTACGCGATCGCCTTTCCGCTGAGGTTCATGAAAGTGGTGGGCTTGATGAGATGCAATGCTCTTCCTTTGTGTTTTATCTCAGCGTGCATTGACAACCGCTCCGTTGTGAAGTCCACTTTATGCTGGTCAGCCAATTGATCAAGTACAAGAAACCCGATGTTGTGTCGTGTCAACTCGTATTCAGACCCAATGTTACCGAGACCGGCGATCAAATATTTCATGTTACAAGTATAGGATTTTGATAAGAGGCCTGAAAACAAGAATCCCCCGACTTTGCCGGGGGATTCTGACTTTTATAAGTTTAAGAAGGCGATTACTTCTTGCCTTCCTCTTTCTTAGGAGCATCAGCTTTTTTAGCGGCTGCGGGAGCGGCAGCTGGGGCGGCTTCAGCAGCAGGAGCAGCAGCAGCTTCTTCAGCAGCAAGCTTAGCAGCACGCGGAACTTCAACAACAGCGATTGACGCTTGTTTAGGGTCCGTGAACTCCAATCCCATGAACGTTACATCGGATACTTTGACCGCATGGTGAAAATCCAGCGCCGATACATCCACATCGATGTGATCTGGCATATCCTTAGGAAAACCAAATACCTGAAGACTTGATCTCTTTTGAACGAGGGCACCACCTTTGGTAACTCCTGGCGCAAGCCCGACAAGACGTGCCGGAATGTTCATCTTGATCTTTCTGTCTTCAGTGATTCGAAGGAAGTCAGCATGCAGAATGATTTCACTCACAGGATGGAATTGTACTTCCTGTAAAATGGCTTGTGATTCTACACCTTCAATGTTTAGATGAACAAAGTGTGCTTCGTTCGTATAAACCAAGTCTCGGAAAAGGATCATCGGTGAATAAAAGTGGATCTGATTGTCACCACCGTAAAGCACGCAAGGAACATACCCTTCGTCGCGAAGTTTGGATGAATCAGTCTTACCGAGATTTGCTCTTCGATACCCTATAATCTCAATAGTTTTCATAATTGTTTATTGTTAAAATTTAATTGTTACTATTTTAATTCTACAACTTGATAAAGAGCGAACTGATCGATTCATTGTCGTGAATTTTTCTGATCGCCTTAGCATAAAGCGTTGATACAGTAAGGACTTTAATTTTTGATGCAGGTTGTTTCAAAGGAATCGTATCGCTCACAGCAATTTCTTCCAGTACTGAATTCTCGATGTTCTCGTACGCCTTACCCGACAACACGGCGTGTGTACAAACTGCCCTCACAGATTTTGCACCTTTTTCTTTCAATAAAGAGGCCGCTTTGCAAATTGTTCCTGCCGTGTCAATAAGATCATCCACAAGCACAACGTCTTTGCCTTCTACTTCACCGATCAGGCGCATTGATTCAATCTTGTTCGCTTCCTTTCTGAACTTATCGCAGACTGCAAGTTCGGCATCAAAGAACTTTGCAAACTGTCGGGCGCGTTTGATGCCTCCGACATCCGGAGAAGCAAACATGATATCAGTAAGTTTAAGTGACTTGAGATACGGAACAAAAATATAAGAGCCGTCAAGGTGATCCACAGGAATATCAAAGAATCCCTGGATCTGATCTGCATGAAGGTCGCAGGCCATAATTCTTGTCGCGCCGGCAGAAGTGATCAGGTTTGCGATGAGCTTGGCTGCGATAGCGACCCGGGGCTTGTCTTTTCTGTCCTGGCGAGCATAACCAAAATAAGGAATGACTACGTTGATGCTTGAAGCACTGGCGCGCTTTGCGGCATCGACCATCAATAATAATTCCATGAGGTTGTCGGCAGGAGCGAAGGTCGACTGGATCAGAAACACTTCATGACCGCGTACAGACTCAGCAATGAATGGCGACATCTCACCATCGCTAAACTGTTGATAGTTTACCTCACCAAGCGGTTCGCCATAAGCATTGGCGATCTTCTCCGCGAGATAAATTGTCGCTCTTCCACTGAATATCTTTACAGACATGGTCTAAGTGTTATCACTACTTCGTTATCGGTTCACGCTTCCCAAGGCGGCTGACCTTTAACGATTTTAACGAAAGAATCCCGCATAGCGGGATTCTAGGTTGTCCGACCAGGGCTCGAACCTGGACTTTCCTGAATCAAAATCAGGCGTGTTGCCAGTTACACCATCGGACAATAACCCAATATGTTGGAAGACCCTCCATTTTGGGCTTGCAAATGTAGGATTATTTTGGAAAAAAAACCTTTGACCTCTGGCAAAAATTGGGGGAAAACCTGCGTTTTTGCTGTCTCAAGGAACGCCAGGGCAAAATTATGAATGTGAGCTATAAAATAGCCGCCCGTAGTGGCTATTTCCGGGGAATTTTTCGGACCGTGGCAGACGGCGGCCTCGTTGTACGGCAAAATGGTTGAGGCGACAACAAACCTTTGATCAAAAGCGATGAAAAACAGGCTATCGAGCCGACGATCCTCCTCGCGCGACGAACTTCGATCTTCCGTTATTCACTGTTCCTGCACCCATTAAGTCAACGATATTGACTCATAACGCTCGCATGCAAGAATCAGGCAGTTTGAATCGATCAGCAACAAGAATGGAATAGTAATGAAAACCAACGCGTTTCCAAGATCCGATGAAGCCTTAGCGAATGTGTAAGTCGGTGGTTGGTACGATGCAAAGTGCTATGAAAAACAGGAAGCGGATACCTGCGAATTCATAACAAGCACTAGAAACAAGAAATTGTCTGGTAAAAAAGGAAGATCAGATGAAAACCGCCGGTTTACAGTTCTTAATCATTGACCGTAGCAGTTGCTCCTTCCATAAAGCCTTCAGCCCAGAATCTGTACTTATCAAGAATTGATATCACAGCGTTTCTAAGGTGACGACTATTGTTGAAGTCGATCTGGCCGTATTGCGTCGTTGCATATCCTTGCCAGATAGAACGATTTTGTCTGCGGTCATAAAACTGAATCAACAATGTTCCAGTGTTCAACGAAAACTTTTGCTGATCGTAGTTGATGTTTTCATTTTGTGTTTTAACCCACTCTTCAATTTCAGGTTGGCTGTAGCCATTGAACTTGAGACTATCGTTAAACATTTTGAAACCAATGATCAGGTGTGGTTTGTTAGGATTCTGTTTGTAACCGAGAAACTTCATTCTTGCTACGATGGATTTTTCAATTACATCGTTCGTCATGCTTGAGTCTTTCACACCGGCAGGTTTCATTATATCGTACGTACGGTATTTTTTGAAGTTGCCTTTATAGCTGTAATCATATTCAACGGGCAATTCCTTATATCCTAAACAGGATGCAAAAAGAATTAGCAGAAATAGGGAAGGGTATAATCTTTTCATGCCATCAACAATTTATCCGATGTTAATATAGATTATTCGCCGGGCATATCAATAACGCGTTGAACCTTTTGTTTTACAAATCAAGAATGTTTTTCCACCCATGCTCTCGCATTGATGAACGGTTCAATCCACGGAGAGACCTTATCACCCCTGCGATCAAGAGGGTAATGTGCCCAATTCCATGGGAAAAGCGATCTTTCAATGTGGGGCATGATCGCAAGATGCCTTCCATCCTTCGAGGCAAGCGCCGCGACTGCGAAGTCTGATTCATTTGGATTACCAGGATATTGCGACTGACTGTAGTAAGCTGCAGGCTGAAATAAAGTTCTATTCTCAGGCAACGCAAATCGCCCTTCCCCGTGCGCAACCCAAACACCAAGCCTGGATCCAGCCATCGATGAAAGCAATACGGAGTTGTTTTCAGGAATCGTAACGTTTAGAAATATAGATTCAAATTTGCCAGAACCATTGTGATGCATGGTAGGATGATTTTTCCATTCAGGATACAATAATCCAAGTTCCATCATGAGTTGACACCCATTACAAACACCAAGACTCAATGTGTCGGGTCTTTTATAGAAGTTATCGAGCGCTTGTTTCGCTGCAGGATTATATAAGAATGCACCAGCCCATCCTTTTGCAGAACCGAGAACATCTGAATTGGAAAAGCCTCCGACAAAAACGATCATATTAACATCCGTAAGATCTTCTCTGCCAGAAACAAGATCAGTCATGTGAATATCTTTTACATCAAACCCCGCGAGGTATAAAGTATATGCCATCTCGCGATCACCATTAACACCTTTCTCACGAATGATGGCAGCTTTTAATCCGGATGGCGCACGTCGTGTAGCATCGATGCCATAAGTTTCAAACTTTCCATCGAATCCTGATTGAAACTCATATTCGAGTACTTGCGTTTTATAATTCTGATAACGCTTCTCCGCGTGAACGGCATCTCGTTGTTTCGCATCCAGCAAATAGGAAGTCTTGAACCATTGATCGCGAAGTTGGTCGATGTCGAATTTCAAGAGTTTATTCTTATACTGAGCTGTGATTCTTCTTTCGTGAGATACGTGTCCCAGCAGACGACAGGAAACGCCCGCTCTGGTAAGTATGTCGGTAACCGTTGCGTCATCAGATACCTGAATGACAACACCAGTATTCTCACTGAAGAGTGTTTTAATCAGGTCGTCCGCGAGCCCGTCAAGATTCAAAGTCAATCCCACATCGGGCGTTGGGAAACACATTTCCAGTAAAGTAGTAATGATACCGCCTGATGAGATGTCATGGCCAGATAAAACGATCTCATTTTGAATGAGCGTCTGAATGGCGGTGAACGCCTTCGCGAAGTAGTCTGCATCTTTTACAGTAGGCACTACGTTGCCTAGTAAATTAAGCGACTGTGCAAAACTGCTTCCACCCAGGCTGAAAGCATCGTTTGAAAGATCGATGTAAATGATCTTCGATGCTGGTTTGTTGATCAGCGCCGGTGAAATAGTCATTGAGACATCAGAGACTTCACCGACAGCAGAAATGATTACAGTGCCAGGTGCAAAGACAACTTCGCCATCGGGATATTTCTGCGTCATAGACAAAGAATCCTTGCCTGTAGGAATGTTGATGCCCAACTGAATAGCAAACTCGCTTACAGCTTTAACAGCCGCATAAAGTCTGGCGTCCTCGCCATGATTTTTGGCGGGCCACATCCAGTTAGCACTCAGGGAAACACCTTTGAGGCCATGCGTCAGGGGTGCCCACACAAGATTTGTCAAGGCTTCGGCAATTGCCATACAGCTTCCAGCCGCGGGATCAACCAACGCTATGCCTGGAGCATGACCAATGGCTGTGGCGACACCTTTTTTGCTGGTGTAATCCAGCGCCATCACACCAACATTGTTTAGAGGCAACTGTAAAGCACCACAAGTTTGTTGTGTGGCTACTTTCCCGGTAACTGAACGATCAACTTTATTAGTCAACCAATCTTTACACGCAACTGCTTCAAGTTGCAGAACGATATCCAGATATTCATGGACCTTTTCGTCGTGATATTCAATTGCTTTGTAAGTGACCGGTACGGTTACATCATTCAGAATAGTTTTCGGAGATGAACCGAATAAATTCTTCAACGTTAGATCAACTGGCTTTTTTACCTGTCCTTTTTTCTCAAAGATCAGTGTTTTATTTCCGGTTGCTTCTCCGACCTCGTAAAGGGGTGCACGCTCCCGTTCTGAAATCTTTCTTAATGTATCCAGCGCACCGGCCTTAATCGCGAGTCCCATTCTTTCCTGCGACTCATTGCTGATAATCTCCTTATCGGATAAAGTTGGATCCCCAACCGGGAGCTTGTCGATGTGAATCGTTCCTCCGGTGTCCTCCAATAACTCTGATAAACAATTAAGATGGCCGCCAGCTCCATGATCGTGAATCGATACGATTGGATTCGTCGATGATTCCGCCATCGCACGGATAGCGTTCATCACACGTTTCTGCATTTCAGGATTGGATCGCTGAATAGCGTTGAGTTCGATGGCATTTCCATACTCTCCTGTGGCTACAGAAGATACCGCGCCACCGCCCATTCCAATCCTATAATTATCTCCGCCAAGCAAGATGATCTTATCACCAGGCTCCAGATGTTCTTTCTGACTGTCTTTTGCGTTTCCGAACCCAATGCCTCCGGCCAGCATGATCACCTTGTCAAAGCCATACGTCTTTGTACCCTCGAAATGCTCAAAGGTGAGGACGCTTCCACAGATGAGAGGCTGCCCAAACTTGTTACCGAAATCTGAAGCACCATCTGATGCCTTGATGAGTATTTCTTCGGGTGACTGATATAACCACTTCCGCGCGGGAAATTTTTTCTCCCATGGTCTTTTACCATCGAGTCTTGGATACGACGTAATATAAACTGCAGTGCCGGCAAGCGGCAGTGATCCTTTGCCTCCCGCGAGTCGGTCGCGAATTTCTCCACCAGATCCAGTGGCGGCGCCGTTGAACGGCTCAACAGTAGTGGGAAAGTTGTGAGTTTCTGCTTTCACGGAAATAACAGAGTCGATGTCATCGATCCTGAAGTAGTCAGCAACATCTTGACGCCCTGGAGCAAACTGTTCAATGCGTGGCCCTTTTACAAAAGCAACGTTGTCCTTGTAAGCAGATACAAGCAGGTTCGGATTTTCTTTTGATGTCTTCTTAATCAACTCGAAAAGTGTGAGTTCTTGTTCTTTTCCATCGATGATAAACGTTCCGTTGAAGATCTTGTGTCTGCAGTGCTCTGAATTCACCTGAGAGAAACCAAAGACTTCGCTGTCTGTCAATTTGCGTCCGCGTTCCCTGGCAATATTTTCGAGATAAGTGATCTCTTCGGTTGTTAAGGCAAGCCCTTCTTTTTTACTGTATGAAGCAATGTCATCAACTTCAATGATTGGATCAGGTTTGTGACTGATCTTAAACAGATCCTGATCAAGGCTCTTATAAAGTACCTGAAGCATTCGGTCATACTTCACATCGGGGCGAACTACAATCTCAAATTCTTCTATGCGTTGGATGCCATGGATGCCCATCGTCTGGGTGATCTCCACCGCATTCGTGCTCCACGGTGTAATCATCTCCTTCCGCGGTCCTACAAAATTGCCTTCAAGTTTTGGATCAGCGAGCAATTCCGCAGTGTGAAAAAGCCAGGTAAGTTTCTGAATTTCTGAAGTTTCCAATGGCTGCACCACACCAACTGCGTAAATCGTGTTGGCCTTCGAACGGAAGAATAAAATCATGAGTAATTTTAGCGGATTGAGGCCTCAAAAGTACAAGCATTTTTTCCGTTTTCGAAGGATGAATTGAATTTGTAAACAATAAATTCAAGAGGCCCGAACTCAGGGATTTTACTCAATCTTTCCGGCCCGCAACATTACTGGCAAACAGGCTTTTACAACACCACTATGTCCCGTTTCCATAATGGCGATATCAGCGTATTTCAATCGCTTGAGAAAGGTTTCAATCGCAGCGACGGTGATGACTTTGTCAAATCTTCCAACAAAGAAATGAACCGGAGTCTGGTGATCGTTGAGTTGGCGCGATAAAATACGCTTGTTGAAGCAGAACTTTCGCAGCACCGTCCAGGTATAGTAGACCTGAGCACGCTTTTGCTGAGTATCCATTTGGGCTGCAGCAAACTTTTGAAGCGAGGAAGAAATGAATCCAAGGCGTTGAAGCGCGCGAAGCGGTTTTAGAAAGGGATAGTGACTGACGATCATCGACTTGAAAACGGACCTCGATAAAGGGTTAGAGGTTGCCGCGCGGAACCAAAACTCATTGGCCACGGCATCTGGTGCCATCAGCATGATCCGCTCTACTCTTTCAGGATACATCTCAAATGTAGCGAGCACGAAGCGAGATCCGATGCTAAAACCGCCTACGGTGAAGCGTTCTATCTTTTCCTGTGTGAGAAATTTTCCCAACAACAACTTCCACAACTCTTTTTCGATCGGTAAATCGCCCTTGCCCCATCTGCTCTGCCCATGAAAAAAAATATCGAAGGCATAAATCGTGTATACTGACAGTTGTTCCGCGGGCACATCTCTGAAGATAGAGCAATCCTGTCCGAACCCATGAAACAATAACACGACGTTGTTCCCCACACCCTGAACCTCATAGGCAAGCGCGGCATCCTGATAGGTTATGAATGTATTGGTCATGTTACTGTCCAAAAATTATTGATGGCATATAAAAAAAGCTCAAGAAATACTTTTTTTGCAGTTTATAACATTAGTTGCTCAAAACAGTTATTTTGTAGAGGCCAAACCATGGGAATATCCTCCATAAAAATCCTTGCCGTTGAAGACGACGCTATCTACGCAGAATCTCTGTCATTAATCATTCAGGATCTTGGGTACGAACTCACCGGAATCGCAGACAGCGGCCTGGTTGCGTTGGCGTTGTTGGAAGAATCGATCCCTGACCTTATCCTGATGGATATCGATATTAAGGGACAGATCAATGGTCTTGAACTCGCGGCCCAGATTAATTTGGTAAGGCGCATCCCGATTATTTTTGTCACGGCGTTTAAGGATATCGAAACGTTCAAACTGGCAAAGCTGACTTTCCCGAAGGCGTATATCATCAAACCTTACGATCCGATAAGTCTTCAGTCAGCGATCGAGCTGTCTATGTTTTCGGGGGCGGTCCAGAATTCATCGGTGCTGCAGCCCAAAACGATGGGCGATACATTTTACATTAAAGATAACAACCGACTTGTGAAGATCAGACTTCGCGATATTGTGATGGTGGAAGCTGATGAGAATTATTGCTTTATCGATACAAACCAAAAGCGGTACGTGATTAACATGACCCTAAGAGATCTGCTCGACCGATTACCACGGGAGGAATTTGTCCAGGTGCATAGGTCTTTTGTGGTGCGTAAAAGTGCCATCGAGGAAGTCAATATCGGAGAACAGACTCTGAAAGTTGCCGAGAAAAACATTCCAATTGGCAAGACTTATAAAGAACAACTTCTTACGACGCTCAATCTATTGTTCTGAAATGACTGCGTCGTAAGATCATTTGTATCGTCGCGGTTTAAATGCAAAAAACAGAGAATCACGAAGCGACATGCACACGGAGAACAGCGGGGCTAATGTTTGAAACCCTGATGTCTCTATCAAACTGTAACATTTTCTCAAACCCTTCTCTGTATATTCCTCTACGATCTCTGTGTTTTACATTTTTCCTTATGCATGCTTTGCTTTTACAACGTCCATCCGGAGCGATAATCTCTCTTCACGAACTGATTCGCTTCATCGAAGTTAGTGATCTTCATATTCTTTGCATCCCACAGTAATTTCTTACGTCCTGGGTGGCGTTTGTTCGCGTCGCTAAGTGCGTAACTTTTTAATGCCAGATTACCCATGATGATCGCCTCAGTCATAGGACCGGCATATTCGAATGGAGAACTCAGTGTCATTTTTCCGTACCCTTTCAGGCAAGCATCAACCCACTGTGTATAGTGCCCTGCTTCAGCACCAGGAATGCGAGGTATGGTTTGAGGAGGAAGCGTTTCACTCATACGTGTAGTCGGCAAAAGTACAGGGGCAAGATTATAATTACCCATCAACTTACCTTTCGTTCCTTCAAAGATGTATCCACCGTCAACATCGCCAAGAGCTTCTCCAGGCTTAAGCTCAGAAGGACGCTGTGGCAGCAGACCACCATCCATCCAAGTGAATTTGATATCGCCTTTGCCGTCTTTTCTCGGAAACTTCAAGTGAATTATCGACGATGCAGGACAACTCTCATTGTAATCCGCTTCCCTAAAGAAGTCCGACCACGCTGTCGTGGTACTACATTCAACTTCAGTAGGATAGTCTATTGGAAGAATTCTGAAAGCAGCGTCCATGATATGACAAGCCATATCGCCTAAGGCGCCAGTTCCGAATCTCCACCAACCTCTCCAGTTAAATGGAAGATAAGCAGGATTGTAATCCATCATGGGTGCTGGTCCGAGCCATAGGTTCCAATCTAATTCCGGAGGTACCGGGAATTTGCCAGTAGGGGTAGGGATACCTTGAGGCCAAACCGGACGATTGGTCCAGGTTTGCACACCGGTAACATCACCGATAAGACCTGCGTCCACCATTTCTTTCGCTCTGCGAACATGATCGGCAGAAGCAAATTGATTTCCCATTTGGGTGACCACCTTATATTTCTTTGCAGCATCGGCAAGGGTTCTGGCTTCAAAGATCGACCAGGTCAACGGCTTCTGAACATAAACATGTTTGCCACGCGTCATAGCCGCCATCGCTGCAGCGGCATGCGTATGATCTGGCGTGGAAACTGAAACAGCATCTATATTTTTTTGCTCCTTGTCGAGCATGGTACGAAAGTCCTTATAATACTTCGCCCCCGGAAAATTCTTTTTGGATTCCACCGCCTGGCGGTCGTCAACATCGCATAAGAAAACAACTTTTGCTTTGGGATTTTTTGCAAAGCCCATCAAATCACTTTCACCCTTGCCTCCAACACCGATGCCGGCGATGTAAAGTGTATCGCTTGGCGGAATATATCCTTTTCCGCCGAGGACAAATCGAGGAACGATTGTGACTGTTGCAGCAGCCAGTCCGGCTTTCTTGATGAATCCTCTTCTTGAGATGCCGCGTTTATTGTTATCTGAGCTGATCATAGTGATAAGTTGTAAGGATTAAACTAGTTACTTCGAAAAATTGATTTCTACAACTTCCCGGAAATAACACAAGCGCAGCATGTGCCGCGCTTGTTTTAATTTAAAGACGAGTAATGTTAAGAAGGCAATTTCCAGCCTGCTCTGTATTCGCGTTTCACGTATTGGTTTGCCTCATCAAAGTTTGTAACCTTCATGTTTGGACTATCCCACACCAGTTTGATGTTTCTTCCAGGGTAATCAAATTCTTCAGGCTTGTCTTTCTTCGGCTTGCGTACATCATAACTTCTGATCGCGAGGTTGCCGATGAGCAATGATTCAGTCAGCGGCCCAGCAATTTCGAATGGAGAACTCATCTCCATCTTTCCATAACCTGCAAGACATCCTTCGACCCATTGTGCATAGTGACCATCAGCACCACCGGGTACACGTTTGATCGTCTGAGGTACTTTTGCTTCCTGATTTTTCGAAGTAGGAAGAAGACTTGGGTTGATACCATAGGTACCACACATCATCTTACCCTTTGTTCCGATGAAAACCACGCCGTTTCCGCCATCACCCATCACTTCATTTGGTCCAAGTTCTTCTGGCCTTGGAGGTTGAATACCACCGTCCATCCAGTGAAGTTTAACATCGGGTTTGCCACTGGCTCCGGCGAATGTTAAAATAGAATAAGAAGAAGGAGGGCAGCTATCGGGGAAATATCCGCGCTTGAATTCATCAACATAAACACTACCAACGCTTGCGGTAACATCTTTTGGATATTTTAATCCAAGAACGCGGAAAGGTGGCTCTACAATGTGACATCCCATATCTCCAAGAGCACCCGTTCCATAATCCCACCAGCCACGCCAGTTGAAAGGAATAAGTTTATCGACATACTCTTTGTAAGGAGCAGTACCCAGCCACAAATCCCAATCTAATTCTTTCGGAACAGCAGCTTTTTCAGCAGGCCAGGGAATTCCTTGTGGCCACACAGGTCTGTTGGTCCAGCAGTAAACAGTGGTAACATCGCCAATCAGTCCGGCGTTGTACCATTCCAT
>JBDSKX010000210.1:0-8552 GCA_039916665.1 Chryseolinea sp.
GAAAGAAAATGCTTGTCGCGAGAAATAATGACAAGATGCTTGTCTTTGAGAGAGTAAGGTAGATGGTGAATAGTTGAAATTCAATAAACAACAGTCAACAAAGTCAATAATCAATTTTCAGGTAAGGACTAGACCAGTTTTTTTATTTAGGTCTTGATGGCTGGTGCCTGTCGGTAGTTGAGTTCTTGTATTTTATTTCGTAGCGGAGTGGAATAATCAACAGTCAACAAAGTCAATAATCAATTTTCAGGAAGGACTAGACCCAGTGTTTTTATTTAGGTCTTGATGGCTGGTGCCTGCCGGTAGGTACTGCTTCTATTTTTTTTTGTAGGGAATGGAATAGTCAACTGGGCGAGTTGTAAACCTAGGAGATCCTCAACAACATTTCTTACACAACGAGGCGTTGGTCAGCAAATATTTTAATGCACTTTATCAATTTATTTCTCTGCGGTCCTTAGCATACCCCGCAACTTTTGGTGAAAAATAGCATTCAATTTTCTCTCAAAACAAAATATCCTCATACACGCCATTCTTACTTGTCCTGCAAGAGAGCTTACCTTTTAACGCTCCTGGCTTTAACATTGACTTACCCAAAAGCATTCTCACACATTCCTGTATGCCCTCTGTAATGGAGGGATGTGGATGGACGCATTCCGCCAGCTCCAATATGCCCTCGTCCATTGAAATCAAAAGTGCGATAGCCTGAATGGCGCTGCTTGCATGATTCCCAACGATCTTTACGCCAAGAATTTTCATATCCTCCTCATTCGACACAAGCAACTTTATAAATCCCTGAGTATTTCTTTTAGCGATCGCCCTTGGAATGCAACTGTAATCAAGCGTTACAACTTTGTAATCAATCCCTTTCTCGCGCGCAGCGGTTTCATTCATCCCGACACCTGCAACTTCAGGACTGAGAAACATAATGGTGCTGATGTTCTCGTAGATCAATTTGCGTCTTGGATTGCCAAAGATCTTTTCAACAGCATATCGCCCCTCCAATTCTCCGACATTCACAAGAGATATATCTGCTGTGATGTCGCCAACGGCATAGATATTTGAAATATTGGTTTGCGTATCACTGTCTTCAATGCCTCTTTTAGAGATCGAAATGTTGACACTGTCGTCCCAAAGTTCTTCATAGTTGGGCGTACGACCAACTGCAACAAGGGCCTTGGAAACATTGAATATCCCTTTCGTGGTATCGTCGTATTCAAGTTCATACTCAACCCGACCGTGCTTTATTTCCATTCTGATGAGCCTCGCATTCCGGTGAATGAGGACACCATTGTTCTCCATATTCCTTTCAACGACCTTTACGATGTCATCATCTTCAAACGGCAGAATCCTCGCTCCCTTATCAATGAGATGTACTTTGGTTTTTCCAAAACCAGAGAATATCGTTGCGTACTCGCATCCTATTACGCCCGCGCCGACGATCACCATGCTCTCTGGAAAGTCATCCATCGTTTCTATCCCATCGCTAGTCATCACAATTCTTTCGTCAATTGGCAATTCAGGCAAATACCTTGGACGGCTACCAGTAGCCAGTACGATATGCTCGGCCCAAACGATCTGCTTCTCACCGTTGGCGAGTGTAATCGAAACTTCGTGTTGAGTCAATAACCTTGCTTCACCTTTAATGAAACTAAGAAGTTCGGTATATTGAGTGTCTTTCAGCAAGTGCAAATGATCTTCAAGCATTCCCCTTCGTTCATCAACTGCCTTCAGTACTTCTTGCTGTATCTCTTTGTAATTTATACTCGGGATACCAATATTAAAGCGTTTTAAGTTTTTTCGAAATGAGGCCGTCTCACGCGACAATTCCCACCAGGTTTTCGAAGAAAGTGCACCATTGGTGACGCCCGCCCCTCCTACTTTGTCACGTTCTACCAATAATGTTTTCTTCTTGAAATCTAGCGACCGCATAGCCGCAGCATAGCCTGAAGGTCCGGAACCAATCACGACCAAATCATATCTATCCATATTAAAAAATGCGAATGTTTTATAGTACTACAATTCAATGTCGCTGACTTATGGCTGTTGGGGCAATTGATAACAAAAAATCGAAGTTCAAAGCGCCCCTAATTCATATTAATAATTCATAATTGTCGTTGCAGTGCGTGCTTCCGGCTGTCGCCGCGCTTAAGTCAACGACATTGTATTACAATTTACAATAAAATACGAATGAGATCCCTCCAAACAGGGATGTACACCGGCTACTTCCCGTGTTTCAACGATGTCAAACGACGCCATTGTTAATTGGTAGAAGTTATTCATCACTTGCAGGTCAATTAACCAATATTATTTACCTTTACAGGGTTAGGCATAATCACACTACTCCTCAAGCATGCAATCCTTGCTTTCGCTGGTTAATTCTGGAATGGAGTACACAATTTCTCCCTCGGCCAAGCGGGGCATTCAGTTATCCAATACGATTGCCCTGATCCTCTTCTTCCTTAGTCTTATAGTTTCCGGAACATATTATTACTGGTACGGTTGGTACATGTTGACCTATCTGATTCCGACGATTGGATTAACTGCATTGCTCGTGATCATCCTGAATGCTGCCGGCAGTATTAACTTCAGCAGGATCTGGCTTAGTTGTGGACCGCCGGTTCTGATCACTTTCTTATCGATCTCTTCCAAGATCAAATATTACGAGCAGCAGCAGGAATTAGACTACTTTACTTTCAGGATGGTTATGTTGGGGACCAGCGTGATCCCGTGGGTAGTATTTTCATTAAAAGAGAAACCGGCGCTGATCATCTCTTCGATTTTGTGTTTGGTGATACTCCTGTTACACGATCCGTTACATTATGCGTTCGGTGTTCCTTATCTACAGGAAAAGCTGAAGGTGTATAACTACTATTTCACAAACATCATCATCTTCATAACGTTTACTATTATCACCGGAAGTTTGGGGTTTCTCAAATGGGTATCCGAGCAAAATGAAGACAAAAGCATAGACCTGATCGAAGACCTTGCCCTGGCGAACAAGATCCTCATGGAGCGGAATACCGAGATAGAGGCACAAAGTGCAGAGATCCAGGCACAAAGCGATATTCTTCATTCGAACCAGAACCAACTCATAGAAGCAAACAGGCTAATTGATGAACAGCGTAAACAGCTATTCAGTAAGAATAAATTTCTTGAATCTGAGCTCATAGAAAAGAACGTCAACCTCACTGAAACAAATTCTGAGCTCATCAAACACAATAACGAACTCCGTCAGTTTTCATATACCGTATCTCACAATCTGCGGGGACCTGTCGCCAGCCTTCTCGGTCTTATCAGTCTGATCGATAGGACTATGATTTCTGAAAAGGATCAAGAGGCATTTAATCATTTGGTCACTGCTGCGAATCAACTCGATCAGATTATCAAGGACCTAAGTAAGATCATTGACATCCGCCACGACATTTTCAAGATTCGTCAAAAGATAGATCTTGAATCAGAAATTGCAGAGATCGAACAAGTACTAAGACGAGACCTGGAAAATCATCAGGTTGAAATTAAATCCAATTTCACTAACTGTTCTCAGATTTATTCCATCAAACCGATGGTCACTTCGATCTTATACAACCTTATCAGTAATGCAATCAAATATCGGTCGCCGGAGCGAAAATTGGTAATTCAAATCAATTGTCATGAGAACGATGATTTCTATCTGATCGACATTCAGGACAACGGACTCGGAATTGATCTGAAACAGAACAGAGAAAGTATGTTCAGACTTTACAAGCGATTTCATTTTCACACTGAGGGGAAAGGCCTGGGACTATTTTTGGTAAAACTACAAGCAGAATCTTTAGGTGGAACTGTTGAAGTTGAGAGCGAGATCAACAGGTTCACACGATTTATGGTAAGTCTGAAAAAACCAGTCAACATCGAACGACAAGTATTGACCCAGGAGCCGTATGCGGAGATATTCTATGATGCGAGGATCAATGCTACGGGAGTTTTCTGGAAATCAGAAGTTACCAGCGAACAGTATCGCAGTGTGTTTAGAAAGTGTCTTGAATTTGTAATATCCTATAACACCCCAAACTACGTCTCTGATGCGCGAAAACAGGGCGTGATTTCGAAGGCCGATCAGCAATGGATGTTTAATGAAATATTACCACCATCAATCCGGAATGGACTAAAAAGGATTGCCCTGATTGAAAACGAGTTGATAGACCCAATGATCGTTGACTACCACAATAGTCTTGATAGTCAAATTAAAAAATCGGATGTATTCCTGCGGTATTTTGAAACTCGCGATGAAGCCTACGAATGGCTGCGCATAGAAATGAATATTCCACATCCAACGCCGTACAAAGTTGATGGAGCAGATCATTGACCTTGACAGAGAACTGTTTCTTCTGCTCAACGGACTGTACGATGCCCAGCTTGACCAAATAATGTATCTCATATCAGGCAACCTGGCATGGATACCGCTGTATGGATTTCTAATCTATTACGTTGTCAAAAGTGATAAACAAAATGCATGGATCGTATTACTCGGAATCGTATTGACGATACTGCTGTCTGATCAAATTACGAGCGGATTCATGAAACCATTGTTTATGAGATTACGGCCAACTTGGGACAGCCACCTTAGCTCACTCGTACACGTGGTCAACGACTACCGTGGTGGAAAATTTGGTTTCCCGTCGAGCCATGCCGCCAACACATTTTCAGTGACACTCCTGATTTTCCTGGTCTTCCGGAAAAACTGGATGTTATTCCTTTTCCTATGGCCATTGATTGTGAGTTACTCCAGAATTTATCTCGGCGTGCATTTCCCATTAGACATTTTTGTCGGCTGGATCATGGGATCCCTTTGCGCTTTCTCTTCATTTCTGATTTATAAAGCCGTTTCAAAATATATCGACAATAAAAAAACTCCTTCGTATTAGAAGGAGTTTAGTGTATGGAAATCCTTGGGTAGACTAGTTCCCGAATATTTTGCCAAGAATATCTCCCGCCTGACCAAGTCCACCACCAGAATGTGGGGCACCACCGCCAGTGACCTTTCCGAGTATATCCCCTACGTTGAGACCACTGTTACCAGTAAATCCTTTAAGCATACTTCCAAGATCGAAATCATTGTCATTGGGATCATTTGTCTTCTTAATGAACTGATTCATCACCTGGGGAACCAATCCTGCTGCGATCGTCTGAGCAACCTGAGGCGATACACCAAACTTCGATGCAAGATTTCCTGCGATACTTGAAACGATCTGCGAAACCATCGGATTACTGGCTAGCGAACTCATATTTCCAGTTTGGAATAAAGATGCGACCTGCTGCAGATTGCCCTGACTTGCTTGTCCTTTCAGGCCACTTTCGATTTGGTGTGCTATATCCTGAATAGCAGCATTGTTGAATTGATTCGGGATCGCGTCGTTCTTAACAATCGCATCCCCGGCGTTCTGCTCCACCAGTTTTATCAGTTGATCAAGCATAATTTTAAGAGGTTTTGTTGAGCTGAAAGGTAATGTTTAAGGTCAATTAATTGCTATAAACTGCCCATTAATCGCTTCACGTATTTGCCGATGATATCGAACTCCAGATTGACGGCATCTCCCTCCTTCAAAACGCCAAAATTTGTATGGTTATAAGTATATGGAATGATCGCAATCGTAAACTGCCCTGGTCTCGAATTAAAGCAGGTTAGGCTTACACCATTCACCGCGATGGAGCCCTTCTCAACCGTGACGTTACCAATGCTCTGATCATAAGTGATCTCCATCTCCCAACTTCCATTCAGGTCTTGGATCGACTTGACAACTCCTGTTTGATCAACATGACCTTGAACGATGTGTCCGTCAAAACGCCCATTGTTAAGCATACACCGCTCGATATTGACAGGGTCGCCAACCTTAAATCTACCCAGACTCGACTTCGTCAAAGTCTCTTCTATGGCTTCTACGCGATGGATATTCCCATGCACATGAACAACAGTGAGACATACGCCGTTGTGAGAGACGCTTTGATCTACTTTTAGTTCTGGTCCGAGGCTGGTCTCAATCTCGAAATTAGTATTGGTGCCGATGTTCGTCATTTTAACAATGCGACCCAACGTCTCTATGATGCCGGTAAACATTTTCAGGCGGATTATAATTGCTGTTATCCGCATCCAATATTAAATATTATTTGAGAATGAACCTCATCGTTTAAATGACGTTCACGCTCAAATAATAAAAAATTCTTCTTAGGTCATTTGGTACCATTTTTTTCGATCGCATCCTTCTGATCCTGTCGCACTGTCGGATAAGTGATGCCGAGTTGTTCTAAATAAGTTTTATACTTTCCCGGATTATAGTACAGCGTCTTAAGCTGTGGTTTGAATGTCGCCATGATATCCTTGTTCAAATAGACAGCAGGCTTGTCCTTCGGACCAATAAGCGGTTCATACTTTACTTCCTTGGTTTGTTCATCAGTATAATAACTCCACGCCTCCTTAAGAAGCGCGGGCTTTGTCAGCAAATCAATGATGGTCATCCCCTCAGCCTTCGCTCCCGTGACGATACCCTTATGGGCGATTGGCGTCGCCATTGAAATGGCGTTTGACCAATGATGTCCAGGCAAACCCGGAATATTGGAAGGATATGTTAGCACCACCGTTGGCAACGACCAGGAGATATCAGAGATGTCATCTGAACCGCCGATCAATGGTATCATCGGACGTTCTCCCATCATCGATGGCTTGCCTTGAATGGGCATTCCAATCGTATCCAGCTTGACATCAAGTCCCGCGATTTTCTGAGACTTCATTTCGATCTGCGTTGCTTTCGCGAGCAGTTGATCTTCGGGAGACCATGTTGGTAATCCCACCTTCTTGATATTGCTGTACATCGCTGCAGCGATAGGTTTGTTGAAGTGACCTGGCCATGCGGAACCGAGGACCTCATAGGTGAATTTCGTATCCGTCATCAGACATGCGCCTTCTGCCATCTTCATACCTGTATCGAATAATTTTTTGATATCAGGATAAGTCCGCTCACGGAAGTAATACCATACCGATGCTTTTGAAGGAACCACGTTTGGTTGATCTCCTCCATCGGGGATCACATAGTGCGACCGTTGTGTAAGCGGCAGATGTTCCCGGCGAAAGTTCCATCCCACGTTCATCAACTCAACAGCATCCAATGCGCTCTTGCCTCTCCATGGTGCGCCTGCAGCGTGCGCTGCCTGTCCTTCGAAATTAAATTTTACAGAAATCATTCCGTTGTAACCGGCATCGCCGTAGGAAACACCGAGGTTGCTGGCGACGTGCGTGAATATACATGCGTCAACATCTTTGAAGTAACCATCGCGAACGTAGTACGCTTTACTTCCCAACAGTTCTTCCGCTACACCGGGCCACATCATGAGCGTTCCGGGCATCTTTTCACGTTCCATGATTTTCTTGATCACCAATGCTGTAATGATGTTCAATGCCTGTCCCGAATTGTGACCTTCTCCGTGACCAGGAGCGCCGACGACGATCGGATCGTTGTACGCAACACCGGGCTTTTGAGATGCCTTGGGTATACAGTCAATATCAGATCCAAGTGCAATCACAGGCTTTCCATTGCCCCACGTCGCGATCCATGCGGTCGGGATGTTGGCTATCCCCTTTTGAATTTTAAAACCGTTCTTCTCCAGCAGTTGCGTGAGATAATTCATTGTCTCGTATTCCTGAAATCCCAACTCGGCAAAGCTGAACAACATGTCGTTAATTTGTTGTCCCAACACAGATTGTTTTTCGACTTCTCTGACGACCTCATCTTTAAGTTTCTGGATCTTGTCATCCGGCATCGGCGACTGGCTCCAGGCGATTTCCGCTACGAAAACGCTTGCAATGAATAATAGAATTCTTTTCATAAGTGGGTTAGGTTAGAAAAGTAACTTAATCAAAACTTTCAATTCGGGGACGCCTCAGATGTAATTCAATAAGAAATCTTTTCATTCTCAACAACCAGAAATCGCTGTACACAAACATTTTCGCCGACATGGAAGCTCACCGATGATGCTATGCAGAACTCAACGACCGCACGCACGTCATTCAAATGTCATCTGCGCATCTGCTAAAATTTCAATTTCAAATGCCTGAAGAAAACATCCGGAATCAATCTGCCGAAGCGCAATTTACAATCCATCTTCAATGCCATTGACTTGAGACTCTTCTTCACACTGTGGCGTACCCGACAAATCGCGAAGCATTAAGAGTGACGCGGAGAAATGAACTCTGCGAGTCTCCTCCATTTCGCTCCTCTGTCGCCGCGCCTGGCCCAGACGTAGCGCCTCTCGAAGTTGGGTTTAATGGATTTATTTGCTCTCACGAAAACAGCGTAACAATACAGGAGTTCATTGATTTATGAACTAGAACGTATTGACCTTCGATTCTTCGTTATCCCACGATCCATGAATCCGCAAGTCAACGACATTGATCAATAATTCATAATTCATCCTTATCTTTCGCTATATGGAATTTGGAAGATTAGAAATTGATGATTTGCAGCAGGTCGAATTCAAACTTCCTCCTGATGCAACCGGCACGGATAAAATGTTTACTGGCT
>JBDSKX010000211.1:0-36042 GCA_039916665.1 Chryseolinea sp.
TTAATCATCTCGCCGCCCCTTGAAGTTCGTCACCTTCTCCTTCAGGAGAGGGCCTGGGTGAGCAGACACAACAAGTCAAAGCAATGGTCACAACCCTGACACCGGTGCGCTCACCACGCTTTATAGTTTGACAATCTTTAATCATATCGACGCCCCTTGAAGTTCGTCACCTTCTCCTTCAGGAGAGGGCCGGGGTGAGGCGAACCCAGGAAATCAAAGCAGTATTTATTTATCCCGATACCCTATCTTTACTCCAACTTTGTTCATCCACATCAGTGACTCATCAGAATAACTCCGTCTCGCAACCATCAGCCACTGGTGATCTATCTATAAACAGAAAGATAAAACTTCTCAGGATCACGACGGTCCCTATCTCGCTTCAGTTGCTGCTGAAAGGTCAGTTCAGGTATATGATTGATCAGGGTTATGAGGTGATCACAGTCAGCGCAGAAGGTAGCGGTGCCGAAGACGTTAAAGCCGAGGGGGCACAGCACATAGCCATACCGTTCACAAGGAAGATTACCCCCATCCAGGACCTCGTCTGCTTATTTAAACTTATCGATGTCATCAAAGAAATCAGGCCCGACATTATCCATACCCACACCCCTAAAGCCGGACTACTGGGTATGCTGGCTGGAAGAATTTGTAACGTTCCTGTTCGTATGCATACCGTCGCCGGATTACCGTTGATGGAAGCGAAAGGTTTCAAGCGTCGGATTCTTGAATTTACAGAACGACTTACTTATTCCGCAGCACATCGCGTCTATCCGAACTCAAAAGGATTGGAAGATTACATGATTCGGGAGTTCCAGTTAGATCCGCAAAAGGTTGGTATCATAGGAAAGGGGAGTAGCAATGGAATCGATACGACATATTTCTCATCTACTCCGGAATTGATAATTGAAGCGAGATCAATCCGTAATAAATACAATGTTCGTCAGCACGACATCGTATTCGGTTTCATCGGAAGGGTCGTAAGAGACAAGGGTATTGTTGAGCTCGTTTCCGCTTTCAAACGGTTACGTGATAATCTGAATAGGCAAGACGATTCAAAAAGTTATTACCTGTTGATCGTTGGTCCATTTGAGGAATTACTCGATCCCTTACCCTCAGACGTCATGACGTTTTTGAAAGAAGACCCGAACGTTATACTCCCTGGTTTTCAAAAAGATGTGCGGCCATGGTTAATGGCATCGGACATTTTTGTTTTCCCCAGTTATCGCGAAGGCTTTCCCAATGTTGTGATGCAGGCAAGTTTACTGGAAGTGCCATCTATCGTAAGTGATATCAATGGTTGTAACGAAATCATTGAAGATGGTGTTCGAGGTTTAATTGTTTCAGTTAAAAATGTGGATCAGCTACTGAACACCATGCAAACGCTGGCCGGAGATTCTTCCATGCGTAAGAAATACGCTATGGCTGCGAAAACATTTGTTGAAAATAACTATGATAGAAATGTAGTCTGGTCGGAGATTCGAAAGGAGTACGAGATGCGTTTGGGAATGGTGACGAACTTCAAAGGGAGTACCGAGGATTAAGGATTGTCTGGCTATTAAAAGTTTTGAATGGATCGCTGCGCGATTTTGTAGCATTAGCTAGTCGTTGAAAGCACTATGTTTTTTACCATTTCCTCGACTGACAGGAGAGCATAGGTGAACCTTCTGATCCAATTTTCTTATGGTTTTGCAAGATTTCTTTTAATCTGGTCGAGAACCTTATCGAGATGCTCATCAATTTCGGTATTTGTGAATCTAACTGTTCGAATGCCAAATTCCGTAAGCACGACACTTCGGTCTTGGTCATATTTTAATTGCTGAGGATCATTATGGTAGAGGCCATCAATCTCAATCGCCAACTTACTTTCTAAACAAAAAAAATCCACTATATAGTCTGCTATGGGATGCTGCCTTCTGAATTTGGACCCATTGAGTTTACGATTTTTTAGACAGTTCCAAAGCTTACGTTCAGCTGGCGTCATTGGCTTTCTATTCATGCGTGCATACTCAAATAACCTTGGGCGAGCCCCACAATGTAATTCCCCTTTGCTCATCGACATA
Organism: Chryseolinea sp.; assembly: GCA_039916665.1. Classification (GTDB taxonomy): domain Bacteria; phylum Bacteroidota; class Bacteroidia; order Cytophagales; family Cyclobacteriaceae; genus Chryseolinea. The sequence continues at coordinate 2,058 of JBDSKX010000211.1, forward strand.
AAATTCGTCCGAACCGAGTAATTGATCAAAGAAAACATCAAAGCAAACCCTTACAAAAATCGCGACAGCGATGCATTCAAAACTCGTATTAGCCAGACAATCCTTAATCCTCGCGACGCACTTTGAAGTTCGTCACCCTCTCCTTCAGGAGAGGTTCGGTGTGAGGCGAATACAACGCGTCAAAGCAATCATCACAACCCTAACACCGATGCACTCAAAACTCGTAATAGCCAGACAATCCTTAATCCTCCCGACGCCCTTTGAAGTTCGTCACCCTCTCCTTCAGGAGAGGGCCGGGGTGAGGTAACCCTTTAATCCGTGCGATACCCTCTGAACTTCATCACCTTCTCCCTCAGGCCGTGCCCCGACGTGTCGATGGCGTGCCCCGACGTGTCGATGGCGTGTCTCGAGATATCGTCACCCTCCCCCGACATGTCGATGCTCTCCCTCGACACATCGAGGCAGGCCGGGGTGAGGCGAAGCCCGGTAGCCGACAACAACACCCGCCTGGGTTAAATACTGTCAGACACCCAGGCCCACCATCCAAGTTTTATTTAACCTCACGCGTAAAAACCCTGTTATTTATTCTTACGCTATTCTACATTGCAACCGCCTTCAATGTTCGTTCGCCTGATTTGTGAAGGCCGGGTTCGATACCAGTGAGTCAGGTTCTGTTGGTCTACTTTTATTGGCAAAATGCATCGGTTGAAAGATGAGGATATCAGGTTCAAATTCAATCGTGAAAGTATAATGTCTTACGGAAAACGATTGCAAATCTCTCTATTACCTTTCAGCCTCTTTGCTACTTCAATGCCTGGCTATGTCTGATTACTCAATGGCGCTGTTGACTACAACGGTGCGCTGTCGCTTCATCATGGTGGCGATCAATTTTGTGATAATGAGTTGCATGACCACTCATGTATTCGCGCAGTCACCTTTGGGACTTTCTGAGGCCATCGACCAGGGCATCGCCAACTATCAGGGCATTCAAGCTAAACGCAGTTACTTCCAGGCTTCCTCTGCGTTGAGCAAAAATGCAAGGAACGAATACCTTCCTAACGTCATCACGTCGGTGCAACAAAACTACGGTACCGTGAACGGACAGTTCGGACCGTTGGCTGCAGTCGGAGTATTGGGTGTTGGTTCGGCTGGTCCGGCGTCAGCCAATCAAAGTTGGAACGCTGCTTTTGGTGCCTTGTATATTTTAAACACAAACTGGGAAGTCTTCAGCTTCGGACGGGTGAGGTCAAGGATACAACTTGCCGATGCGCAGGCGCGTCAGGATTCTGCAAACCTTAGGCAGGAGGACTTTGTGCATCGCGTGAAGATCGCCGGAGCTTATCTCAACCTTTTGGTTGCCCAACGTTTCGTGACCAATGCCATGTCCAATCTGCAGCGGGCAGAATATGTCAGGCAGAATGTAAGGGCTCGTGTGCTCAGCGGACTTAATGCCGGGGTGGATTCATCGCTTGCTAATGCTGATGCTTCGCGTGCAAGACTGTCTGTTATCGAAATGCAGAACAATGAAATTCAGCAGAGTCAGGAATTGGCAGGACTACTGAACATGATGACGACAACCTTTTTCCTCGATACAACTTTGTTGGAGAAAGTGCCTGGCTTGTTTGAGACCAGTGCTGATCTGAAAAATAATCCTCAGATGAGATTCTATCAGGCCCGTATAGACCAGGCCAAAAGTGCTGCGCGTGCTGCCCGGCGGAGTTTGAATCCCGGTCTTACATTGTTTGGAATTTATCAGGCGAGAGCTTCGGGGTTTCAGTATAATTATACGCCTGCGAATCCTGAACGGTATACGAAGAACTATGGAGATGGGGTGGATCCGTCAAGATATAATTACGTCACGGGTGTTAGTATTGCCTGGAATCTTATGAGTCCGCTTCGTGTTCGTCAGCAGGCGCGTGCTCAGGAGTTCGTCGCACAGGGGTACCGTTATGAGTACGATCAGGTTGGTGTTCAGTTGAGGAATCAGTTGATATCGGCTGATAAGCGTATTCAAAACAGTCTTGAAAGTGCGCGTGAGGCGCCGATGCAATATCAGGCAGCAAGGGATGCTTATACACAGAAAAGTGTTCTGTATAAAAACGGTTTGACGAACATGCCCGATTTACAACTCGCCATGTATGCGTTGAACAGAGCGGAGCTTGATCAAAGTGTTGTGTTTATAAACGTATGGCAGGCGTTGTTGCTTAAGGCAGCTGCTGCCGGCGACTTCGAACTTTTCATTAACCAGGTAGAGTAGAGTATGAATCTTATACGTCTTGCGCTTCGTAAACCTATTTCCATCCTGGTGCTGGTGGCAGGGCTGTTGTTCTTTGGAATCGGAGCGATACGGTCGATCAAGATTGACATCTTCCCGGCGATGAATTTGCCAGTGATTTATTTGTCTCACCCCTTTGGTGGCTATACGCCGTCGCAGATGGAAGCTTATTTCGCCAAGCAATACGTTAACATTTTCCTATATGTGAACGGATTAAAAAGTGTTGAGACAAAAAACTTACAGGGTCTTACGCTGATGAAGTTCACCTTTTATCCTGGTACCAATATGGCTGCTGCGCAGGCCGAGCTCAGTGCATTCGGGAATCGGATACAAGCGGTTTTTCCACCCGGATCACAACCTCCATTTATCATTCGTTTCGATGCATCGACGTTGCCAATCGGGGAACTTGTTGTGAGTAGTGAAACGCGTTCGAACAACTCCCTGCTCGACCTTGCGAATACTTATGTGAGGTCATCATTTACTTCTATACCAGGACTTGTTGCGCCTGCGCCATTTGGTGGTAATGTGCGGACGATCGTAATAAAAGCTGATCCTCAATTACTCCGGTCACACAACCTTACACCGGATCAATTGGTGGAAGCTATACGCCTTAACAATCAGACAGCACCGGCGGGTGGAATGAAAATCGGAGATACCAACTATCTGACGCCAACCAACAATCAGGTGAAGACGATCAAGGATTTTGAAAAGATTCCGCTGTTTAAGGGTGGCGTTCAGAATTTATACCTGGGTGATGTTGCAACGGTCGAGGACGGCGCAGACATCACGATGGGGTATGCGTTGGTGAACGGCAAGCGGTCGATCTATCTGAACATCGCGAAATCAGCAGATGCTTCGACGTGGGAAGTAGTTCAAAATCTCAAGAAAGCATTGCCAAGATTTCAGGCAGGTCTTCCTGAGGATGTCAAGTTGTCTTACGAATTTGATCAGTCGACTTATGTAATCAACGCCGTTGAAAGCCTGATTTCCGAGGGTGTGATCGGCGCCGTGTTAACCGGATTGATGGTGCTTATCTTTCTGAAAGATGTTCGTGGTGCGTTGATTGTAATACTCACCATTCCCACGTCCATCATTTCGGGCATATTGTTTCTTCAGCTATGCGGCCAGACGATTAACATCATGACCTTGAGCGGTCTTGCTTTGGCTATTGGTATCCTTGTCGATGAGTCAACCGTGACGATTGAAAATATTCACCAGCACATGGACATGGGGAAACCCAAGGCGCTTGCGATCTGGGATGCGTGTAAAGAGATCGCGTTTCCAAAACTGTTGATCCTCTTCTGTATTCTGGCGGTGTTTGCGCCTGCTTTTACCATGACGGGTATCCCTGGCTCATTGTTTCTCCCTTTGTCGCTGGCGATCGGTTTTTCAATGATCACTTCTTATTTGTTATCGCAGACATTTGTTCCGGTAATGGCAAACTGGCTGATGAAGCACAAGGGCAAGCACATAGAAACTGCAGATCCTGCTGAACACAACGCGCTCGCTAACACACCAGGTACTCCGCTAGTAACTGCACACGCCCAACACCATCACGGCGTAGCGGAAGATAAACTAAAACTGCTCGAGGGTAACACGCCGTTCGATAAATTCAGGCGCAGGTTTATGGCATTTCTGGACAGAATTATGTCGATCAGGAAACCCATCGTTATTGCGTATAGCATTATCGTTGTTTCGATTGCTGCAGTTTTACTGATGAGCATCGGACGTGATGTATTGCCAAAAGTAAAATCGGGCCAGTTTCAGGTCCGCCTCAAAGGTCGCGAAGGTCAACGTGTTGAACGGACAGAAGAGATGCTCATCAAATCACTTCGATTGCTGGAAGGGATCGTGGGCAAAGACAATATATCGATCACTTCGTCTTTTATCGGACAACATCCGACGTTGTTCTCGACAAGTCCGATCTATTTATTTATGGGCGGTTCTCACGAAGCCTTGCTTCAGGTCAGTATGAAGCCGGATACTGATTTCGACATCGACAAATTCAAAGAAGATTTTCGTGCTACTATGGGCAGCAAAATGCCTGGCGTTAAATTATCGTTCGAGCCCATCGCGCTGACAGAGCGTATTCTTAGTCAGGGTTCGCCGACACCAATTGAAATAAGAATAGCGAGTCGTAATAAGAAGAATAATGAAGCGATGGCGAAGACAGTTATCGCGAAGCTTCAGGCAATCCCGTATATGCGGGATATTCAGATTGCTCAGTCAATCCGTTACCCGGCATTGAACATCAATATCGATCGTATCCGCGCCGCACAGGTTGGTGTCGATATGAACGACATTTCACGATCATTGATTGCTTCGACTTCCTCGTCGCGTTATACGGAGAAGAACGTTTGGCTTGATGAGTCGACAGGGCTCAGCTACGGCGTTCAGGTGCAGGTTCCCGAAAATAAAATGAACACTTTGGAAGATCTCGGTGAAATACCGGTTTTGAGAAACGCCAGTCGTCCGGTGCTCAGTGATGTAGCGACATTTGCTTATGATACAACGTATGGGCAGGCTGACGATCTTGGTGCAATACCAATTATCTCGGTGACAGCCAATCTGAATAACACAGACCTTGGTACCGCTACCGACGATGTAAAGGCTGCAATCATTGGATTGGGTGAGCTGCCTAGAGGTATGACCGTAGAGCCGATCGGTCTTGGACTCGTACTCACTGATACGCTGGATAGTCTTCAATCCGGTTTGATCGTAGCCATCGTCGTAATCTTTCTGATGCTGGCAGCAAACTTTCAGTCATTCAAGGTTTCATTTGTCGTGCTAGCGACGGTGCCCGCAGTATTGCTGGGTTCTTTAGCGGCACTGTTAATCACAGGGTCAACTTTGAATCTGCAGTCGTACATGGGCATCATTATGTCTGTAGGTGTTTCTATTGCCAACGCGGTGTTATTGATCACGAATGCTGAAGAACTCAGAAGAGGTAACTCCGATGCAAGGCTATCCGCGCGTGAAGCTGCGGCACTTCGACTCAGACCTATTCTAATGACCAGCGTGGCGATGATCGCCGGGATGATGCCTATGGCAATCGGACATGGTGAAGGTGGTGATCAGGTGGCACCGTTGGCGCGCGCCGTGATTGGCGGATTGTTTATGTCTACGTTTGCTGTAATCATCATTCTGCCGCTGGTGTTTGCATGGGTTCAGGAGAAAACGACAGTACAATCTGTGTCACTCGATCCTGAAGATGTTGAGAGCAGGCATTATATCGCCAACTAACAAGATGAATTTCGAATTCGAATAAATGATATGAATAGAATATTTCCGCAAGCACAACTGTTTGGAGTGATCATGATGGTCGTGACGATGACCTCGTGCAATAAACCGAAAGCTGAGCTTCCAAAAGAAGAAACAGCGAAGCCATCCGTCGAAACATTTTTGCTTCAAAAGGAAAAGTTCTCCAGTGCACTTAATATTCCAGGGGAATTGATATCCTATCAACATGTGGACCTTTACGCGCGCGAAACAAGTTTCGTAAAGAAAGTTTTGGTAGATGTGGGAAGCGAAGTTAAGGAGGGAGATTTGCTGGTATCGATGGACGCGCCTGAAATAACATCCAGACTGAACGGTGCACAGTCCAGATGGAAATCACAGCAAGCTGTCTACACGGCGAGCAAAGCGAATTATGATCGTCTCCTCGAGACCAGCAAAACTCCTGGAACAATATCACAGAATGATCTTGAGCAGGCGATGGCGAGAATGAATTCTGATCTTGCACAGCTTGAGTCGGCGAAGTCGTCATTCCTCGAAGTCGGACATACGAAGAGTTATCTTGAGATCAGAGCGCCATTCACGGGAGTGATCTCGTCACGTAACGTCAATCCGGGGGCTTATGTGGGCCCGACAGGAAAAGGTTCTGAGTTGCCGCTATTGACATTACAGGAACAGAAGCATCTCAGACTCGTGGTCTCCGTACCTGAAGCATTTATCGCATATTTCAAACAAGGGGATACGGTTAACTTCAAAGTAAAGGCACGCTCCAGTGATCTTTTTAAAGCGACGATCAAGCGTCATGCCGGTGCCCTTGATAACAGACTTCGTTCTGAGCGCGTTGAGATGGATGTAGCCAATCCTGATACCAAGCTATTACCGGGAATGATCGCGGAGGTATATATCCCACTCAAAGGAACAGATAGCACCTTCGTTGTGCCCAATTCTTCAGTCGTCAATTCTGCTGAGGGAATTTTTGTGATCCGTGTCGTTCAGGACAGTGCTCAATGGATATATGTGAAAACAGGTCGTACCATGAACGGTAAAACCGAGATCTTCGGCGATCTGAACGTTAATGATAAAATGGTGAAGACCGCTAATGAAGAAGTGCGTAGGGGGAGTATCATCAAATAGTGGATACTCGTAACATGGAATCTGAGGCAAACAGAACATCGAATCAGTCGACTCCGGGACCGACGCCCATTCCTGTCAATCCTGACGCGAAAGTCAAGATAAAAATCCGCAGTGATACCCAAGGTCTGAAGCGATCAATCAGATGGGGTGTCATTTCATTCTTTTTTACACAAGGGCTTTGTTTTGCCTCTTGGGCTAGCCGTATCCCCGACATCAAGACTACATTGGGATTAAGCGACGGAGCACTGGGCAGCGTTCTCTTTGCATTACCTGTCGGTTCTATGGCCGGACTTCCTTTTTCAGGATGGCTTGTCACGCGATTAGGTAGCCGTAGCGTTATCATTGCCGGCAGTCTTTTGTATGTGATCACCCTGATTGGCATTGGCTTTACGGAAAATACCTGGCAGCTGGTCGGGGCGCTTTTTGTTTTTGGTTTCATGGGAAATCTGGTCAACATTGGTATCAATACCCAGGCATTGGGCGTAGAAAATCTTTATAAGAAATCCATCATGGCTTCATTTCACGGCGCCTGGAGTGCGGCTGGATTTATGGGTGCAGCAATTGGTACACTAGTGGTATCGTTGCGTCTGTCTCCGTCATTTCATTTTATTTGTATCGCTTGTATTTGTTTTCTGATCATTTCGATTGCCCATCGTTACACACTGCGCGCCAGGATCAGCAGTACAGATCATCCGTTGTTTGCCATTCCGGATAACCCACTGCTCAGACTTGGTGTGATCGGCTTTTGTGGTATGGCTTGTGAAGGTGCAATGTTTGATTGGAGTGGCGTATATTTTCAAAAAGTGGTAGAAGCACCTCTGGAACTAACAACTTTGGGCTATGCAGTCTTTATGTGTTCGATGGCGACGGGCAGGTTCACAGGCGATTGGCTGGTCAACAAGGTTGGCCGTAAACGTATGATTCAGTTAAGCGGCGTGCTTGTATGCTCAGGATTATTGATTTCGGTAATACTACCGCAGATCGTTCCTGTCACGATTGGATTTCTGCTCGTAGGCTTCGGAATTTCATCGGTTATACCTTTGGTATACAGCGCCGCCGGTAAGTCACAGACCTTCTCTACCGGGATGGCCCTGGCAGCAGTATCCACCATCAGTTTCTTCGGGTTTCTTATAGGCCCTCCGTTGATCGGCTTCATCGCCGAAGCAGCAAGCCTGAGATACTCTTTTGCTGTGATTGCTGTGCTGGGGTTGTGCGTGACGTTGTTTGCGTCGAGGGCGAGGCTTATCAGTGAGTAGAATGCCATCACCGCAATGGCGCGACGGACGCAATGATGGCGCGCCACGCTTTATAACTTATTAACAAATCCTCTGAATCCGTCTTTTATTAAAGGAACATTGAAATTTAAGATGAAGCCCATTCGTAAATTTGTGATTCTCAGATAGCTTATAATCTGTGCTTCATACACCGGTAATATGCCTTCAACTGCTTTAAGCTCCAGAATTATGGACTCTTCTATTAGAATATCCAGATAGAATTACCTGTTTAAAGATTCTCCCTTGTAACAAAGATCTAAACCTACGTCGCATTCAACTTTGACACCAAGCGTCGTAAGCTCTTTTATCAAACAACGCTGATAAATACTTTCCAGCAATCCGGGGCCCATTTCGGTATGAACCGTCTTTGATGCTCGAAGAATTTTATAAGACAGGGTGTTCAGTTCTTGTATTGTTCGTTCGCGGTTTTCCATGCCGTTCAATTAAAACGAATCCATGTTGCCCGGGAAGCGCTCCGCCTTAAGGTTACCTGACAATATAGTCGACGGATCGGCCATTGCATCGTTGCGCCATTGCGGTGATTTTTTCATATTTTTACCGAAACACATTGATCTTGTACGTCGCCCTCATCAAACCCCTCTTCGATAAACTCTTCTCCCTCCTGATACTCATAATTGCGTCCCCAATCCTTCTCCTCGCCATCATTTTACTATACGTAGTCAACAATGGCAAAGTATGGTTCACACAACAACGCCCCGGCAAAGATGGCGCGATATTCACAGTTATTAAATTCAGGACCATGACTGACGCCCGCGATGCAAATGGAAACCTGCTGGCCGACGAAAAACGACTGACACCAATTGGTAAGTTTATCAGAAAAACTTCAATCGACGAGATCCCACAATTGCTTAATGTATTATCAGGAAATATGTCGTTCGTTGGCCCAAGGCCGCTATTGATTGAGTACCTTGGATTATATAATCAGGAGCAACGCCGACGGCACGATGTGAAGCCGGGGATAACTGGTTGGGCCCAGGTCAACGGTCGCAATACTGTACAATGGCCGCAGCGATTTGCTTACGACGTATGGTACGTCGACAACATATCGTTCTGGCTTGATATTAAGATACTTTTTATGACCTTTATAAAAGTCCTGAAGGCGGAAGGCATTAGCAGCACCACTTCAGTGACAATGGAGAAATTTAATGGAAACAAGTAGAATCATATTGATTGGTGGCGGTCAGCATGCGCGGGTCGTGCTCGATAGCCTTATGGAACAGGGCGCAGATGTATTGGCGGTGTTTGATCCATTGAAGAAGGCTGATCTTTTTGGCGTTCCTCAGCGTGGAGAATACGAACCCTCTTTCGAACCAGCAGCGTTGGCGATCGTTGCCATTGGAGACAATGCCATGAGAAAAAAGGTATCTGAAAGAGTATCACATCAGTTTACAAGCACCGTACATCCATCCGTGATCTTTTCACGTTTTGCGTCTATGGGTACCGGTAGCATGGTACTCCATGGTGCAATAGTGCAGGTACTGGCAAAGATCGGTGATCATGTTATTGTTAATACGGGCGCCCAGATTGATCACGACTGTGTCATCGGAAACTTCGCTCACATAGCACCGCGTGTTGCACTATGTGGCAATGTACGCATCGGTGAAGGCGCATGGATCGGCGCCGGAGCAACCGTTGTACCAGGAAGGACAATCGGCAGGTGGGCAACGGTAGGGGCGGGCGCAACGGTGGTTGAAGATGTACCCGATTATGCTGTGGTAGTGGGAACGCCTGCCAGGATTATCAAATACAGTAAACCATGAATACCCCGCTGATCATATACGGTGCGGGTGGTCTGGGAAGAGAACTGCTTTCTTTGGTCAGGGCGTTGAAAGATTTTGAAGTGATCGGTTTTGTAGATGATGTGCTGCCATTAAACACTGTCGTGAAAGGTATAAAGGTTTTGGGAGGCATTGAATATCTGAATGCGCTTAAATCTGAAACTAATGTTGTATTAGCGTTTGGTGATCCGTCGGTTAAATCGCGGAAGGCTTCGCAGATCACGAATAAGCATGTGAATTATCCGGTATTAATTCATCCCACGGTGGTGCTTCAGGACCGCGACTCTATTCGGTTGGGTAAAGGTTCTGTCCTGTGTGCTGGCGCAGTGTTGACAACCGATATCACCATTGGTGATCAAGTGCTGGTAAATCTCAACGTCACCATCGGTCATGATAGCAGGATAGCAAATTATGTTTCGCTCATGCCGGGTGTAAACATCGCGGGAGAAGTTATTATCGGGGAAGAGGTAATGATCGGCGCTGGAAGTTCAATACTGAATAAAGTGACGATTGGGGATCGGAGTAAAGTCGGAATGGGGTCGGTAGTCATTCGCGATGTTGAGTGTCAGTCGATGGTAGCAGGTGTTCCTGCGAAACCGATCTTGACAAAATCAGAACCAAGATTACAGACATGAGTAGTCTTTCATTAAAAGAATTCCGACCTACAATATTGTTTCTGGCGAAGTTCGTCGGCATTTATGTCATCATGAGTCTTTTGTACGGTGCCTTCATATCTTCTTATGAACCACTTTCGGATCCACCGACACACGTTGTGGCAGTTCAAACCAGCAGCTTCCTGAATGTCTGTGGATGGACTACTCGTGCAGTGGATAGTAAATCAAACCCTACCACAGTGATCTCATCAGGTGAGAGAAGGGTGCTTGCTGTCTATGAGGGCTGTAATGGCCTCAATGTTATGATTATTTTTGTAGCCTTTGTGTTTGCGTTTGGCCCTCTGAATAATAAATTATTATGGTTCATACCGGCTGGCTTACTCACGATTCATCTCGCTAATCTCTCAAGAATTATTTTATTGTTTTGGGTTTCGTTGTACCAGCCGAATGCAACTTATTTCCTCCACAAGTATTTGTTCACCGCATTTCTATATGTCGTTGTATTCGTGTTGTGGATAGTTTGGGTTCGCAGGTATTCGCGGTTGAGAAGTATTTCTGCTAGGTGACGAAGCGCATCATCATCGGATCGGTTTGCGCCATCGGTTTGCTCTTTGTATTCCTTTTCCAACGTATTGACCTTGGATCAATGGCAGGCATAAAATCTCCGATCAACATATTTTTATTTAACCGTACTGCAAGATTTCTGTTTAACGATGCACTTACGATCGGATTGATCTTCGCGCTATTTCCAGAACGGAAGTACGTTATCTTTTCAATCTATGTTCAGATTGCTGGGGTCATCTTATTCTTGTTGCCATACTTTGTGCTTAAGTTATATTATCCTAGTTATAACGGTCCTATGATTTCTTTCCTTCATCGTCTAATCTTAAACCCGACGTTGTTGATGTTGTTGATTCCGGCGTTTTATTATCAGAGGAGAGGAGAAAATAAACCGCAAAGGCCGCTATAGTCTGCCGCAATAGCACTTGAATTTTTCTGTGATAAGATTGTAAGTAAAGTTGAATTTAACAAAGACGCCTACAACGTTGCGACCATTGCCTCATTGCGATGACCTTTATTCCTCCTCCTCCCCATTCCTCAGCAACCCCAACAATTCAAACGCTCCCTCAAAAATAATCTTTGAACTTGCAGCAACGCCCTCCGAACTCACAACCTCTGTATAGTCATCGTTGGTGTTGCCGGTTTTTATTTCGACCATTTTGAATGTGTTCGATTCAGGTCCCTGCAGGAAGATGTATTCTTTGCCAGAGAATGATAAAATTGCCTTAGACGGCAATACAGTGGTATTCCTGGCGCCTATATTAATCGTCGCCGTGATGTACATTCCCGGAAGCAAACTTTCATCCTCTTTATCGAGGTGACAGTGTATTCGAACAGTTCTATCAGGACTAATCTCTTTGCCAATCAGATAAACCGACGCAGTGCGTTCTTCCTCATCTTGATTGAATTTGAACGTGACCCGCTGTCCAACTTTGATTGAACTAATGTCCTTTTCATAAAGCTGTAGTTCTGCATGAATGTGCTCGATGTTTACAATTTTAAACATGACATCAGTGGAGTTTACATACTGTCCGATGTTCACATTTATAACCGTAACGAAACCGTCAATCGGTGAAAAGAGATTAACAGTTTGATGTATGTCTCCCTGCTCAAGATCTCGCGCAGAAATGTTAATCATCGATAGCTTTGCTTTTAATCCCTTAACGATCGCTTGCATACTTTGATATTGCGATTTGGCCTGCTGAACAGTCTTTCGCGCATTTACATTCTCGCGCGATAATTCCTCCTGACGATTATATTCCGCTTCAAGAAACTCAAGTTTACTTCTGCTGTCGAGATAATCTTGTTGTAGCTGAATGTATTCAGTACTCTCCAGGGTCACCAGCGTTTCTCCTTTTTTGACCTTCATGCCCTGGAGCAGTTTGGTGCTTTTTATAAAGCCTCCCATGGGTGCCGAAATCGAGACCATATTCTGTGGAGGAACATCAAGAAGGCCACTCAGTTTTAATGTCGATCCTATCGGCTTTTGAGTAAGCGAGCCGGTCGTGATGCCTGCCGCTTTGAATTGCTGTTGGGTGATCCGAATAACGTTGGATGAGTCGGTAATAGGTTTGTTCTCGACTTTCGTTTCTTTCCCGCCAGAGCACGCCGACAGGATAGTCATCGACAGAATGAAAAATGGATTGATAAGCTTATACATTTTATTTAATGCCGTTTAATGAAACTCCGGTGAGATATTGTATGATATTGACGCTTTCATTGTATTCGTAATATGAGGTAAGATACCCTTCACGAATCGACAGTGCCTGTCGTATTGACAGCAGCAGCGAAGTGATATCTGCTTCTCCGCTCCGGAATGATTTCTGGCTCTGGTCGAGCAATAGCTCGGCCGTTGGAAGTGCTGTATTCCGATAGTATTCGAGGCTACTTTTGTTTTTCATCAGATCCTGTACCGCTTGCCTGTATTGTCGCGAGACATTCAGTCTTGTTGCCTCTGAAAATTTGCGCGTGAATTCTGTCGAAATCCTGGCGGCCTTTATCCTTGATACGTAAGGGGTAAACCATATTGGAAATGAAATGCCGGCTTGTATCCCCTGAAATCTATTGCTGGTTCCGAAATATTTCTCCTGTCCATCGATATTCTGAAAGCCGATCAAGGTTTGGTTAAAATAGCCGATATGAAAATCAGGTGACGCCTTTGCCGCTTCCAGCTTTTGCGACTGATAACTGACTTTGATCTGCTGGTCTTCGGCGAGAATCTGTGGATTCGCATGTACGCCTGCCGTGTCAATCACCGTGGAAGCATAAAGACTTTCAAGATCTCCGGTAACATCTTCTATCTCGGGCGACTGACAGATGAGTCGAAGTTGATCCAATACGTTCTTAACGTCCGAACGGTTCCTTTGCAATAGATTCCTGACTTCGGCATATTGCGTTTCCGCAAGCGTTTTAATCAGCAACGTACTTTCACCCGTCTTATATTGCAGGCCGGTAGCCCTGACAAGCTCACGCAGAATACTGTCCTCATAAATCAAAAACTGCTGTCGCGCTTTCAGGAACAACAAATGATTATACGTACTGCTTACCTGGAGAATGAGGTCATTTTTGGTGACGTCACTTTTTAATTCCGAAGACCTGATTTGCTCGCGGCCCAATGCGCTATTATGGACAAATACTCCGGGGAACGGGATGGTCTGCGATATTGTAATATTGTTATCGCCTTTGTAAACACTATTATATTGTCCATATAAAAACATGACGTCAGTCTTTGGAAGATCTACCGATGCCTTCTTCAACTGTCGTTGTTTTTCGATATCAAGATAAGAGGCGCTTACCGCTGGATTCTTTTGCATCGCCGCGTTCAGGGCTTCGGAAAGCGACACGGGTCTTGATTGTCCCTGGCTGAACATTGGAATTGCAGCGGCGAGTAAGAAAATGATCAATGTTTTATTGACTTTGCCCCATCGTCGTTCAACAATGACATAAAGTACTGGCAATACGAACAGCGTGAGCAAAGTGGCACTGATAAGTCCGCCTATCACTACCGTTGCAAGCGGCTTCTGAACTTCCGCACCACTTCCATGCGACAACGCCATTGGCAAAAAACCAAGCGAGGCAACTGTTGCTGTCATTAATACGGGCCGAAGTCTGGTGTTGGTCCCCTTCATGATGATTTCATTTAAATCTGTTAATCCGTCTTTTTTGAGTCTGTTGAACTCCGCGACAAGAACTATTCCGTTTAAGACTGCGACTCCGAACAATGCGATAAATCCGATACCTGCAGATATTGAGAAGGGCATATCACGAACCAGCAATGCCAATACACCGCCGATGGCAGCGAGTGGAATGGAACTGTAGATCATGAACGACTGCTTCACTGAACTGAACGCGAAGTATAGCAGGATGAATATAAGTGCAAGCGATACGGGCACGGCGACGGCAAGTCTTGCTTTTGCTTTTTGCAGATTCTCAAATGTTCCACCATAAGCGATCCTGTAACCCGGCTGCAATTTTACACTACTGTCGATAGACGCACGTAGTTCATTGACGATGGATTGTACATCGCGACCGCGTGTGTTAAATCCGACCACAATCCTTCTTTTGGTGCCATCGCGCTGAATTTGCGCCGGGCCGGTTTCAACTTTGATGTCCGCAAGCTGTGAAAGCGGAACCTGCTGGCCACCATTTGTTGTGACGTAAAGGCCTTTGACATCCTCCGCCGATCGACGATTCTCAGCGCCCATCCTGACTACAACGTCAAATCTCTTTTCGCCCTCATATACAATCCCGGCAGTTTGTCCTGCGAGTGCTGCGTTGATCACCTGATTAACCTCTGAGATCGAAATTCCATACTCTGCCAATCGCTGACGGTTTACTTTGATCACAATTTGTGGCGTTCCCAAAATTGGTTCTACATAATGGTCGGTTGTTCCTTCGACGTTTGAGGCAATTTTGCTGATCTGCTGCGCATAGCCGGAAAGTTGCTCAAGGTCATCCCCATATATTTTAATTACAACGTCCTGCCGGGCTCCTGTTATCAACTCGTTAAACCGCATTTGAATCGGATGCTGAAATCCAAAAGAAGTACCAGGAACGTTTTCATTCAGAACCTTTTTCATCTTTGTAATCATCTCGTCTTTTGTATTTGCAGAAACCCATTTGGACTTTTCCTTCATCACGATAATCAGATCGGCGGCGTCAAACGGCATGGGATCAGTGGGAATTTCTGATGTCCCGATCTTTGCAACGATCTTCTCGATTTCCGGGAATTTTTTCAGCAGTACTTTCTCGGCTTTGATTGTGACATCAATAGTCGTCGATAAACTACTGCCCGTAAGTAGACGGGTCTCAACTGCGAAGTCTCCTTCATCCAGACTTGGTAAAAATTCGCCACCGAGGCGACTAAAAACAAAAAGACTGATGACCAGAAGGATGCAGGCTATGCCAACAACGACCATTTTATGCATTAACGACCATCTTAATAATGGCTCATACCGTTTGTGAATCTTGTCCAGGACCTTTTCTGATATCGTTTGTTTTGTACTGACTTCCTTGCTCAGAAATAATGCTGAGATCATTGGCACATAAGTGAGCGAAAGTAAAAACGCACCGAGGATAGCGAAGATTACAGTCTGAGCCATGGGTTTGAACATCTTGCCTTCAATGCCCACCAGTGAAAGAATGGGTAAGTAAACGATCAGAATGATGATTTGGCCAAAGGCGGCAGAGTTCATCATTTTATCGGCCGATGTCTTCACTTCGTTATCCATCTGTGACTGAGATAACTTTGTGCTAAAACCAGAGACTCCGATGTGATGAAGGGTGGCCTCAACAATGATAACTGCTCCGTCTACAATTAAACCGAAATCAATTGCGCCAAGACTCATGAGGTTTCCGGATACTCCGAAAATATTCATCATGATCACGGCAAACAACATCGATAGTGGAATGACAGAGGCTACGATAATGCCTGCCCTCAGATTACCAAGTAGCAGCACCAAAACAAAGATCACGATCAATGCACCTTCTGCGAGATTTTGTACAACGGTCTGGATAGCATGTTTAACAAGTTTGGTGCGATCAAGAAACGGCTCGATGGAAACACCTTCTGGAAGCGTCTTTCCGATCTCCAATACACGTTCCTTAACAGCAGCAATCACTTGGGATGAATTAGCCCCCTTCAGCATCATCACTACCGCGCCGACTGCTTCATCAGTACCATCCCGGGTCATGGCGCCGAATCGTATAGCGTGACCAGTTCGAATGGTTGCTACATCACGCATCAGCAACGGAGCCCCGGATTCTTTTTTACGTACTACGATATTTGCCAAGTCATCCATAGACCCAATGAGACCTTCACTTCTGATGAAGTATGCACTTTTGTTTTTTTCTATATAAGCGCCACCGGTATTCTCATTGTTCTGTGATACTGCCTGATATACTTCAGATATCGATAAATTCAGACTTCTGATCTTCTCTGGACTTATTGCAATTTCGTATTGCTTCACATAACCACCGAAACTACTGACCTCGGCTACACCTTCAGTCCCGATCAACTGACGCCGGATATACCAATCCTGAATGGTACGAAGGTCAGTGATCGAGTATCTCTTCTCATATCCCTGCGCTACTTTCAATTCATACTGGTAGATTTCGCCTAGACCGGTCGTTATCGGTGCCAGTTCGGGAGAACCAACAGCCAGTGGTATCTTCTTATTCGCCTCAAGTAAGCGTTCGCTTACTTGCTGACGCGCCCAATAAAGGTCAGCATGGTCGGAGAATACGACCGTAACGATCGATTGGCCTGATCTTGACATTGACCTGATCTCCTGTATGTCCGGGATCGTCGACATCGCCTGCTCTATAGGAAATGTAACAAGCCTTTCGATGTCAAGCGTGCTTTGCGACGGCGCTGTCGTTAAGATCTGTACCTGATTATTAGTGATATCGGGGAGTGCGTCGATTGGTAACTGTGTGATGGAATACGAGCCCCAGCCAATAAGACCAACAATTAGCAGAACAACGATGAGTTTATTTTCTATGGAAAATTTGATAATAGCATTAAGCATGTAGCGATCATATTAAGCATGAAATAGACAACAGCAGTTGATCACGATGATGATCAGTTGCGGATAAAAAAAATATGAATGATTGCTAGAGCCTTGGCGGTTGCCAGATGGAGAATAGGACGGAGGATGGAATGAACAATGACTTTACAAGGATCCTTTCCTTCGAGAGATGCACAATGTCAATTTGTGCTTCGGCAGGACCTTCAGGTGGTAAAGCAAATGATAGCGAAACTTCGGGACACTTGGCATTCTTGAAAGGAAGTTGCTGATCCATCCTATAGTCAGGAGACTTCGTATCGAGATAATGGATGACTATGAATTCAACCAGTCCGATTTCAGGATTTAACACTCTATGCTCCTGATAATGCTCAAACAAAACGGGCAGTCTGAGAAGTTGATGCAGTTCTGTACTGGCACCAATGTAGATGATCAAAAACAATATGGGGATAGCCCTTTTCATAGTCCCGGATGCGAATCTACAAATATATTGTCAATATGCAGGTTGAAAACCTCCGCCTTACGGATGAGTTTCATAGTTTAGAATCAATATCGAAGAACTGAGCGCGACGTTTTTGCCGCAGGAGGCGAAGAGGCGTGGAGATGGTGCCAAAAACAATTTGTATTCTCTGCGTCCGTTGCGCTTCCTGCAGGAAAAAAAGGTCCATAACTTTACATATTTAGCCCTATGCATCAATCCATCATACTCCACGGCTCCCTTCATCCGTTACCGGAAACCGTTCATCTAAATGCTGGAAGGTTATCAATGATTTACGAAGCGGGATTCCTTCGCCGCATAAAAATTGGTGGAACAGAGGTCGTCAGGATGATTAATCACCTGATTCGCGACGTGAGTTGGAGCAATGTTCCGATGACCATATTGTCGGAAGTGATCGATAAAAGAGAGAACAGTTTCACAATCAGCTATACCGCCCGTTGCATTGAGGGTGATATTCAGTTTGACTGGACCTGTGTGATCACAGGGCATGATGATGATACGCTCGACTTCAGAATTTCGGGGATATCGAGAAATCCCTTCCGCAGAAACAGGCTTGGTTTTACAATTTTGCATCCCATTGAAACGACGGAAGGGAAATCCTGCACTTTAACACACGCAGATAATTCAACAGAACAACTGTATTTTCCAAAGCTGATAAGTCCGCACCAACCATTTCTTGATATCAAAGCCATGCGTTGGAGTCCTGTCGATGGGGTAGAGGCAACGTTGGATTTTGAAGGCGACCTCTTTGAGACAGAAGATCAAAGGAACTGGCTGGATGCCTCGTTTAAAACTTACTGTACACCACTAACGCTTCCTTATCCACATCTCGTAAAGGAAGGTGATAAAGTTGAGCAAGCGTTAAAATTCGCCGTGACTGGAAATCCTCCTCACGTTGAGATGAACCGTGACGAATTCGTTAAGGTTGATATTGAAAGAAATAAATTATACGAGCTTCCTGAGGTCGGCGTGATGATGAGCAATTTACATCATAATGAAACGGCGATGGAAAAGATCAAGGCATTGAATCTGGATTTTATCCGCGTCGCTTTGCGCGATGATCAACCAGAGTGGACAGAAAAAATGCTGCAGGCTGTAAAGTTCGGCTCCTCAATTGAAGTGGCTTTATTTGTGGGTAAGGATTTTAATACCGCAATGTTGAACGCGCTCGTCGAGTTTAAAAAACACATCACAGCGATTACGTTGCTCCCAACATATTTGAAGTCTGCCGATGCAGATTTTTTAGAAGCGATG
This sequence comes from Chryseolinea sp., assembly GCA_039916665.1. Lineage (GTDB taxonomy): Bacteria > Bacteroidota > Bacteroidia > Cytophagales > Cyclobacteriaceae > Chryseolinea. The sequence goes on from JBDSKX010000211.1 coordinate 20,728, forward strand.
CTTCCGGTAGTCAGACAATTATTTCCTGACACTAAAATCGGTAGCGGCACTGATGGTTTCTTTACTGAATTGAACCGCGAACGAACTCCCGCGGGGAAACTGGATTTTGTCAGCTTCTCAGTTAACCCGCAGTCACATGCTTCAGACATTCGTACGATGACAGAAAATCTTGTGACGCATAGTGATGTCGTTAACTCATGCCGGCATTTTTCACACAAAGCAATTCGTGTCGCACCAATCACCTTAAAAATACGATGGAATCCTTCTGCGAAGGGAGAGGTGCATACCGCACGTCACAGCCTTCCGGCAGATGCCGATCCAAAAATACTTTCATTGTTTGCAGCAGGATGGACGTTAGGAAGTGTGAAATACCTGTCGGAATCAGGCACAAAAGCCGCCACATATTTCGAAACTGTGGGTTGGAAAGGACTCGTGTCACACGCAGATCAACCCTGGCCAGAAGCTTTTGGTGTAAGTGAAAATAGGGTTCATCCACCGTATTTTATCCTGAAAGAATTGCTGAAGTATAAGAATCAAAAGGTCGGGCGATTAGTCAGTTCAGAACCGTTGAAGCTTGATGGAATAGTGTTCATTGATGGAGACGGCAGGGAAACTATTTTTCTGGCGAACTATAACGAGCATAATCTCCGATGCCTGGTATCTGATCTGTCAGACTTTTCGTACTTTATATTTGATGAAAAGAATTTTGATGATATTCTGAATGGTCCGAAAGAGCCAGTATTGAAAAAGCAATCGGGTGAAATGCTGACTATTCCTCCCTTTGGAATTGCGATTATAAAAGGATCATAAAAATATTTGCAACCCTGCCTTGGCGGCTGCGTATTTATACTCAGCTGTGAAGTTTTGAAAATACCCTCTCTCTGATCCTTCACCTTCGGAAAGGTTCCACCTGGAATTAGGTCAGAAGGGCCTGAACAGGCCTCCATTATTTGGAGGCCTGTTTTTATTTTATAGCGATTTGATTTTTCTCCAGTGGCGCAATACTGAAGTTAAGCAACTCTGTATGACGGATCACCGAGATGTCAACCATGGTAAGAATATTTCTGTTGGTTAGTTCTCTGAATAACTCATGCGTGCTGTTGGCTTCTTTACCATTAAACGAAATAATGATGTCACCTTCCTGAAGTTGTGACCTCGACGCAGGAGAATCCGGCTCGATGCGGGTAACGAAAAGCCCACGTTTGTTATGCAGGTTATAATGTGTCCTTATCTTCGGATTCACACTGACCTCCTGCAACATCAATCCGATATATGCCTTGAACACCTTACCATCTTTGATCAACTGGCGGGCTATTTCTTTCGCGGTATTAATGTCTACTGAAAAACTTAATCCTTGAGCACCTTGTATGACCGCAGTATTGACCCCGATGACTTCACCATCAGTTGTGATCATTGGCCCACCCGAATTGCCTGGATTAAGCGCGGCATCGCTTTGAATTACGTTGTCTACTAATCTTCCCGACTGAGTCTGCAACGTCCTTCCCAGTGCGCTTACCACTCCCGTTGTAACAGTATGCTGATAGCCGTATGGGTTACCTATAGCAATTACAAATTGGCCGATCTGCAATTGTGATGCATCACCAAGTTTTGCAACTGAATATCCTTCCGAGTAAATCTTCAGAATGGCAATGTCTGTATCCGGATCTTTACCAACGAGTGTTGCTTCGATCTCGTTTTCGTTGAGAAGACCTACCATGATCTTTTCCGCGCCTTCCACGACATGACAGTTGGTGAAGATCATTCCATCTGATGAAAAGATAAATCCTGAGCCGGAACCTGCAGGGCTGAGTTTGCCTTTGATGGTTTTATATACATCAATTTTGACGACCGCGTTTTTTGTTTTGTCGACGGCGTCGATGATCATTGTTGAAAAAGAATCCATAAAATTTTCTCCTTGGACCTGATGGCATCAAAGGGAGATCCAGTTGAGAATTTATGCTAAAGTGGCGGTTTGAGTGGTGGGCGCCGCAGGTAAAAAGAGCATTATAAAGCCTTATTGGCAGAGTCAACAGGATTTTTGACAGTTAGAGCAGGACCGGCGCACTCACTACCTCACGATTGCAACGGCCCCCTTGTAAGTCTTCTTCGCGTAAGTCAGCATCAGATCTACCGTGTAGTAATAGGTATCTGTAGGAAGCAGTTGCCCATTGTATTTTCCATCCCATTGCTTGTCAATACCAACAGATTGAAATAGCAACAAGCCTCGTTTATCGTACACTCTGATAACAGCATTCTCACATTGCTCCGCATTAGAAAGTGCAATGACCTGCCATGTTTCATTTACATTGTCGTCATTCGGTGAAAACGCTGTAGGAATCTTGATCGACACATTGGTCTCCATGATAATTTTACGCTTCACAGTCTGACTTGCCTTTTGGCCGTCATGCACGAAGAAATAAACCGTCTTGTTAGCCGGCAGCACACTGGGTTGACCAGGTTCTGTTTCATTCAAATCGTAATTGTACTTGATTGAGCGGATCGCGTCCTGATACTCCTGGATCGACGCATAGCCAATGAGTGAAAGCTTACCGCTGTCAGCATCAAAAATGCCTCTGATGTTGGCCGTATTTTGAAATAACAGTTCGTCATATCCTTTCTTGTACATACGATGGTCAACCCCGACTTCTGCGAAGCTAAGGTTGTCATTGTCGATGTCCTTCACTTCGAAAATAGAAGTGATAATAATTGGATCCTTACCTGGTTCGTAACTGAGGTCATTGGTTTCAAACTGCGTAATGACCGGTGCATCGTCAACCGGTCGCACCAGAAGCGCCAAACCATACGGGTTACTTACGCTGCCACCTTTGTCTGTGACCGTAACTGACACTAAAAGGAAACCATTGAAATCCTTAGCTGGTGTTACCGTGGTTCCAGAACTGGCGTAACCTGTGCCTGGCAAGATTTGAAGTGAAAATCCCTTCGGATAAACGTCATCAGTGTCTGTCACCAGAAGATCCGACAATGCTATTGTTACAGGGATATCTTCATCTGAAGCAATTGGATTCTGACCAATAATTGTTGGTTTTGAACTTGGCGGTATGACGTTTACGTTGAGGTTAAATTTATTGCTCTCATCGATTCCATCGTTTACCGACACCGGTACGGTAAGCGGTCCAACGTAATTTGAAGCCGGCAGAATCGACGAGCCTTTGATAGTATAGTTTGTACCACTGTATATTTTAACAGGGAAGCCAGTGGACGTCTGGTCATCCGTGACGAGTAATTGATTAATTGTGATGGGAAGCTCGGTATTTTTGATGGCGATCAGGGGATCCGGTCTTTGACCCGTAATGACTGGCGGAATATTGGGCTTGTTCAGCACACGAACCACCATTTCATAAGGTGTCGAAGCAGTTCCGTCACTTACCGATACGCTAACTTTAAGTTCACCTAAAAAATTGGCAATAGGCGTTATAGTATTCCCATCCAATTTATAATTACCGCCCGGTATGATTTTAAGTATAAATCCTGAAGCGTTGTCTACATCAGAAATTACTAACTGATCGATAGTCAATTCTATCGGGGTTTCCGCAAAAGTGGTCAGGGGCTTCTGTGAGACAATTTGAGGAGGATCATTTACGGGATTGACCATTAGTTTGAACACATAGGGATTGCTGTCAGCCTTCCCATCGTTAACCACCAACGGTATATTAATAGAACCGTTATAATTAGCATTCGGAGTAACCTTGTCTCCAATGACGGTATACTTATCATCGTTATCTGGAGCAGCAATCTTGAGCGTGAATTCTTTCGGGTATGCGTTGTCTGCATCAGCTACGCTAAGCATGTCCAAAGTAATCTGGAATGTTTTGTCTTCGTCAATATTGTAATCGTCACGCACTTGACCAGTAATCTGAGGAACAGTATTTGGCGACGTCGTGACAGCAATCTTCAAATTGAATTTGCCACTTTCGTTAACACCATCATTGACGGATACTGGTACCGTTAAAGTGCCCTCGAAATTATTGGCTGGAGTTACTGTGGTAGTCGAGAATGTGTAGTTCGAACCGTTGTACAACGTCATTTTAAATCCTGTTGGATATACGTTGTCAGGATCTTCAACTGTGAGATCAGTGAAATTAATTGTGATGGGTTGATTCACAAAAGTGGAAAGTTCATTCTGATCCGTAATTTTCGGAGCGGCATTCGGAACAAGGTTAACATCTACCTTGAGTTTGTATTGAGCACTCTCATTTTTGCCATCATTTACAGTGATGTTCACTGATAATGTTCCAATAAAAAGCAGATTTGGAGTTATCGTTGTTTCGTTAAATGTATAACCAACTCCAGGGTAAACCTTAAGAGTAAAATCATCCGGAAAGGTATTGTCAGGATCGTTTATTGTCAGAGCTGTAACTCTTATAGTAATTGGAACTGAAACGAATGTACTGAGAGGTGCCTGTCCGGTAATCTCAGGGATATGGTTAGGTGTTTCGTTCACCGTAATCGTTACATTGAACGGATCGCTGCTAATCTGCCCGTCATTAACAGTGACGGGCACTGATAATTGGCCTGTGAATCCGGCAGCCGGCGTAATTGTTAAGTTGTTTACAATATAATTCGCGCCGCCCTGAATCGTCATCGTAAAATCATCAGGGTATACATTGTCAGAGTCCTGCACTTTCAGATTTTGCAAGTTGAGCGTAATGGGGGTGTTCGAAGTTGTCGTCAACGCAGTACTTTGACTTAATATCTTAGGCTTCTCATTGGGTTTCGGATCGACTTCAATCTTCAGCGTAAACTTGTCGCTTTCAGAAGTAGCATCATTCACGCTTACGGGTACCGATAGCGTTGTAGGTAGATTTCCTGTTGGCGTAATCGTTCGACCGTTTAAAGAATAGCCTGGTCCATCATACAATGTCATTGTGAAACCAGTTGGATAACTATTGTCGGGATCTTCGACGGTGAGATTAGCAAATTCAACTGTTATTGGCGTTTGTACGAAAGTCTTTAGCGCAACCTGGTTTTTGATGTTCGGCTTTACATTAGGCGTTGCCGTAACCTCTACAATGAGATTGAATTGATCACTTGTATTTGTTCCATCGTTCACCGACACTGGGATAGTCAAAGTTGCCGGTGCAGTTCCTGTTGGTGTTACCGTTGTCCCGCTGAATGTGTATCCTGGTCCTTCATAAATGGTTAAAATGAATGCTCCCGGATAGGGATCGTCGTCCGTTACCGTAAGGTCTGTCAGATTCACCTGAATGGGTGTGGCGATGAATGTTGAAAGTGTTTGAGCCGATGTGATTACAGGTTTTTGATTTTTTGGCGTGACTGTTATGGTCATCACGAACTCATTGCTATCATCGTCACCATCATTGACTCTAACCGTAACTTTCAAATCACCCGTGAATCCGGCACTTGGCGTCACCGTTGTGCCGGTGTGCTTATAGTTTGGTCCGTTTGAGATCTTAAGCGTAAAACCTGCTGGATACGCGGGCAGATCAGGATCCGTTACCGTAAGATCCGTCAGGCTAAGTATGATTGGAGTTTCTTCAACAGTAGAAAGTGTAATAGTCTGTGCTTCAATAACCGGTGCCGTATTCTTCGCTTTTTTAACGGCGATCTTTACCGGGAATTTGGCACTTGTAAACAATCCATCGTTCACTGTAACGTCAACTTCAAGATTGCCTTGATAATCGTTCGCAGGCGTAACAACATTATCAGCAAAGGTATAGTTAGACCCTGCATACAATTTCATTGTAAAACCCGTGGGGTAAAATGCGAGCAAGTCAGTAACTTCAAGATCATCAAAGTTGATTGCAACAGGCGTATTCTGTTCGGTTTCTATTTTGTTTTTCTGACCAGTGATTGTTGGTCCGAAAATAGAAATCTGACCATAAGCAGAACAATGGATGAGAGAAAGGAGAAAAAGACAGCGAACGGAATTTTTCATAAAGCTTTAGACGGGCGCTAAGATACGAATAGAATATAAATCTTACACATCCTTTAATGTTGGTTTCTCGATTTGGCAATCAGGATCTTGCGTTTACAAATTTGCAACCATCTGTTACATAATGCTATAACGCGATTTTGATTTGCATTCAATAATAGATCATGAACCTTCATTCGGAATGATTGGCCTAAGTAACATTAGTTGCTGAAAATATTACACTCTACTTTCTCCCGAATGTGGAATCTGTGGCAATTTGTAGAATATGATACACGTTCTGTTTCGCGTCGCGGATACGGAAGCATTATAATTGCGACTACATTAAACCTTCAAGTAGCGCGGTAGTCTAAGACAGGAAATTGAACATTAAAAATTCTAACTATATATAGAGTTATGAAAATAAGGAAAAATATAGCCAACGCCCTTCTAATAGTTGGAGCAATGGTCACGAGTCAAGTATTCGCACAGCAGGCAGATTCTACCGGACTTCCTGGAGATAATTTCAGTCTGGCGGGTGCACTCGAAATGTTTAAGAAAGCTGAGTCGCCCGAGAAGTTTGAGCAGATGATTAATACACAAGATAATAATGTCAACAACCTCGACCTCAACGGTGATGGCGATATCGACTACATAAAAGTGATCGACAAAAGGGATGGTGATGCTCATGCAATCATTCTACAGGATGTTGTTTCAGACTCTGAGAGTCAGGATATCGCCGTGATAGAAATAGAGAAGGAGTCTGACGGCAAAGCATCGTTGCAAATTGTTGGTGACGCCGATATTTATGGTGAAGAAATGATTGTTGAGCCCAAATCAGAGCAAGTGAGCACTGTACCTCAACCACAATCTGCAGCGCCTGTATCAGTCAATGTGTGGGCATGGCCTTCTGTGCGATATGTTTATGGTCCAGGCTATGCCATGTGGGTTTCTCCATGGGGATGGCGTGCGCGTCCGGTGTGGTGGCGTCCATGGAGGCCAGTGAGATACTCAGCATTTTATCCATACAGAGTTCCATACTACAACAGGTACGTCGTGGTGAATCGTCATACGGTCATTCATGCACACCGGGTGTATGCGCCTGTGCGCACGACGTCGGTTATTGTTCAAACAAGGCATCAGCCCGCAGTGTCTGACTATAGGGCTACACGTAAAACCACGGTTGTTACAGGTCGCAACGGCCACGTCCGGGGGGTACAAAAGACCACCACGGTGAAAGGTAGAAAAGGTTCAGTGAGCAAAACCACCCGGGTAAGACGTCGTCATTAATTTGCGGTCATAGTTCGTTTCCGTTTGATTTGGCCGGAAAGATTCCCACAATCAAATTCACTGACCAATTTGAGCCTCAGGGGCGAGATTATCAAAAAAGTAATTCCAGATTTCATATTAGACTGATTTACACGCCATTTGAACGCGCCAGAGTATAATGGCGCGCGGAAAAATCATACATCTTGTTGCGTTAAGTGGTAAAAGAAAGATCATCACTTGTGAATGATCGTGGTCATCGCGTCATGTTCAATTGGTATGCACCTTGCCAAAGAAATAACGAGAAATCTTCGACGAAAGGGTTTACCTGCCGGAGACTTGCATTATTAACCGGTGTATTGAAGTTGGATCGGGTAGGGCAGTAATGTGTAGTGGAATGTTTTAAGGCGTTTCAACACGCGTGGACACAGAACCATATTCGCATCCTCAGTTAAAATGTGAACTACAAAACTATGATCACTATGAAAAAAGTTCTTGTTGGCGCTTTGCTTTCCTTTGTATCGGTGGTGTCCTTTGCACAAGGTAAGTCAATCATTATTCCGAGCTCAGTGCTCCATTCCTTCACTGGCTTGTATCCGGAAATCAAAGATGTACAGTGGAATTATGACGAGCCGAACTACGAGGCAAGTTTTAGGTTGAGAAATAAAACTGTGACGATGTTCTTTGATGAAAGTGGCTATATCAGTGAAGTAAAGAACGAGCTACAACTGTTCGAGCTTCCAATTGATGTTAGTAACCTCATTGGTAGGAAATATTCCGGGTGGCACATCGAAAAGGCGACCCATATAGATATGAATGGAACGGCGTATTACGAGACCATTGTGAAGAAAGAAACCGAATCAGTTACTTTGGTATTTGATCGTACAGGTGGTTTGATGTTGACGGTAATGCCGTAACGCCCACGCTGTTCGTTGGAATTTCTCATCGCGTTCTCTATAGTATATGGCTAAATGATCTGGAAAGCTCCCTGGCAATCGCCTCGGAGCTTTTTTTATGTAGTTGTAAAATAAACTGGGTCTAGTCCATCATGAACATTGACCTTATTGACTGTTGACTGTTGATTATTTTCATTCCGTCCCAAACAAATCATATCAACAAATTACCCCACAGCATCTATAAAACAAACTGGGTCTAGTCCATCATGAACATTGACCCTTATTGATTATTGACTGTTGATTATTTTCATTCCGTCCCAAACAAATCATATCAACAAATTACCCCACAGCATCATCCCCCCATAAAAAAACTGGGTCTAGTCCATCATGAACATTGACCTTATTGATTATTGACTGTTGATTATTTTCATTCCCTCTCTAAAAAACCATATCAACAAATTACCCCACATTCAATGCTCCAGGATCAAACCGAATGTCTCAACGTACGGCATTCCTGAATTATTATCGAGGTTGGGTATCACTAACGCGTGATGATTTTAAAGTTTCATTCCGGATCAAAATGGGCGTGTTAACGATTCCCCAATACGGTTGTGACGAAAAAGAAGCCCTTTAATGAAAGGAATTCGCAGCTTGTCCCAAAGACCCATAAAAATTTCCTGATTTGAGAATCACTATAAATCCTTGTTCTGACATTAATTGAGACCGCAAATGAGCGTTTATATGGCATTTATAGAGTTTTGCCAAATTAAAAGTGGGTTGGAGTTATGCAAACGCAACCGGAACTTACATGATTTTATGCAAGATTACTCTCGATTAGAGTAATCTTTTGAACCAAAAGTGCGTTTTTCAACGAATTAGGATGTTGTTGCGGTATGGCATATCGTTAGCATAGTGTTGTGAAAACAAACAAATATGAAATTTTCACAAGTTTTCATTCTCGCCTTCGCTCTGAGCCCATTAGTTGCAAGCGCCAACGTATCACCTGTACGCGTCATCTCGACAAAAACAGACATTTTCTATTTTAAAGTTGATAAGTCATTTATCGGTGCGGTTATCGAAGTCTTTTCAGCGGACGGTGCACTTCTTATCACAGATACTGTCTCACATCACAAAGCGATCATCGATTTCTATTTTGAACGCGCAGGCAAATATTCGATCAAGATGACCAAGAACGACCGCGAAGAAAACTTCACTTTTGAGAAAACTGTCGAAAATTCAATCGTCGCCCTTCAAAATAATTCTGGAGAGGGATCAGTCTCGATTATTCAATAATGCTCATCATCCTTATAAATTACAATAACACCAGTACCGACTAACATTTTAGTAACGCAATTACAAAACGAACAGGATTACATTTTCACTATCCCATTTTTTCTAATCTCAAGTTAAGGCAACACCATTACCACCTGATTCTTTTCCTTCATGTTCCTTTATCAGCACCGGTACATTGAGCATGAGGTTGAAAAACGCCCTGACAGTTCCAATCTTTATTAGGCAATCAATCCAATTGTGAAAGCTCATCCATCACGAAGACAACGGGATGGACTCGTTTAATCTCTGAATTGATGAATCTAAACCTGTAAAGGCCATTACACTTCGCTATTTCAAATTACTGTTGAGTCTAAGTTTGTAACCAATATTATCAGGGATTCACTGATTTTATAAATTCATGATTTTGCTGATTTAAAACTGGTTCAATTTGTCGACTTTTGAAGTCATCAAACGATGTAGTGCTGATGAATTAATGAAATCAAGAAGGATAATAACGATTGATTTTGACCAGTTTTCTGAGAACGATCCTGCCTTCAAAAGGCAAATGATCGACCTTATGATCGAAAATCTGGAGGAATTGGAAAGTGCATATTATCAAAGTTCAAATAGCAATGACCCGTCTTTTCTATCGAAAGCCTATCATAAAGTGAAAACTACGTTGGTGATGCTTAATGACGAAGAGTTGGATGCAGTAATTGAAGATCTGAAGAATCCAGATGCCGGATCTGCTGCCATTTCACATTATAAAAAAATAAGAGCTGAAATCACCTCCATCTTGCTGGCGGATAGGCCTGAAGGCTAAGTGCTCGGGAGCACCTCCGCGGATGATTCTGCTTGGTCACACGGCGGATTTGGAGCCCAATTCCCCTCTCCTGGCTTGCTGGGAGGGGCCGCCCGTTAACGTAGTATAGCCTTAGGGTTATCTGAAGAGTAATTAGTTTTTGAGCAAGCAGATGAAAAAGGCAATCACGCGATTGCCCTTTTTTTTTCATCAACTCGGCTATGAAACCTGAATCTCCTGCGTCTCTTTTTGTGCCGCTTCATTTTTCGGAAGCGTCACGATAAGAACATTGTCGTCCTGGCGCGCAGAAATGCCCGCTATTTCAACTTTACCTCTCAAATGAATCACCCTGTCAAAATTCTTGATTGGAAATTCCTGGACTACGAAATCCGGAAGGTTAGCCTCGTCGACGGTACGGGTACCACTGATGTGTAAAATGTTGTCAGCGACTTTTATCTTGATATGTTCTTTGTTGAAGCCTGTCGCGTAAATGTGAGCTTCATAGAAGGCTTCCTTCTCAATGATATTCATTGGAACGTTAAAGCGTGGCCTTCTCCAGGAAGCCTTTTGCCAGCGTTGTTGGAATCCGTGCCTTGCAGCGTATCCGAAATGTGCGTGATGAATCATTTTATTTGGTTATTTTATTATTTCGCGTGTAGTGACTGAGTTAGCCTGATTAATGTTGTTCACCCTAAAGTTCGTTTTCAGAACTGTTTTCCTTTTCGTGGACGTGTCCTTCGTCACAGTGATTATGATGATGACCGTGGGCGTTTCCGTGTGTTTGTCCGTGCCATGCGCCGTAATGTCGTTGCCCTAGCGCGAATGTTAATACACCGAATGTGAGTGCTGCCGTTAGCATGGCGGTTATAAATTGATTTCTTCGTTGCATAATTTTAATTATTGATTTAATTCAAGTCACTTGTTACTCCGGCTTTTGCTTTTCGCGGGAATAGCAGCCGTCATTATAAAAAATTCTATTCTTAAACGACTCGTATTCTTCCGCACTCATAGTTCTGATGTTATCAGCTAACGCAACTGTAAATCCCTGCAGATGCGCGCGATGTCGCCAGCCCCCGCGTCGGAAAAGTATTAATCTGAATATAGATGCGATGATCAGAAAGAATAAAAAACCTCTTAAAAAGAAAAAAGGCGTGAAATAGAAAAGCGTGCCTATAGCGAGACCTACCAGTACAGGCTTGAAGATTTGTGGTTTCATAACTTTAATTTTTGTTTCTGAAATGGAAGACGGGCGAAAAGAGGAATTACTTTAAATGTTTTAAGATAAATTTGAGAAACGATTTAGCGTTCTTGCTCACGCCAGGAAAATTCAAATCCACTATAAGTATTGAATTTCTTCAGTTAATGTTTTGACACGCCCTTTCCTTTGATTGTTTCGCACCGCACCCGACAATTGATAATTCACAACGCTATGCCGTTGACTTAAGGCTGAAGAGATCGTGAGATAGGAGCGAATGGAGGTTTAACGCGCCTAAGTCATAATTAGCAATTATTAGTAATTTATAATTGTCGTTGCTGTCGCTCTTTCCGGATTTCGCTGCGTTTGAGTTAACGATAACGATTCATAACGCTCATCACTAACTTCTTCCGGTCCTGCGTTTCCAAGCCTCGCGAAACTTCTGACGTTCTTCATCAGACATTGTCATCCATTTTTCCCTGACATGTGGCGGAGGACCGAAGCGGCATTTTCTTCCTATGTAATACGACGATCCCAAAAACCGCCCGAATAGCATCCGACTAAAAACAAGAATTCCCGCGGCCTGCATAAAATGAATTCTGTTTACGGGTGCAACGTCGACAAGCACGTTATTCCACAATACCATCACAATGAGTGATGCTAGTAGAAATATCAGGGGAAAGAGATAAAACTGTTTTGGTCTCATAACATATCATTATTTACACAAGCCTTTATTCATCAAACAAATCCAGATAAAAATCTTCAAGTCGGTCGCGTAGATGTTTTACAGCATAGCCTTTCCGTGAGATAATCGTTTTCAATTTCTCGCCTGTTTTGTCAGCGATCTCCTGAAGGGTCATGTCTTCAAGTTCATTCCAGATAAATACTTGTCGTTGATTTTCGGGAAGCTCTTCTAGGGCTTGGAAAAGTTCTTCCCAGAAAAGTTCGCGAAGATATTCAGTCTCCGGACTATCTTGTTGTTGGGTCAAAAGATCATGAACGATTAGTTCACCATCATTTGTGATGTGGCTATGATCTTCGAGTGAATCGGGTTTCTTCTTTCGATACTTGTCAATAATTTTATTCCGGGCAACCTGGAACAGCCAACCACTCATTTGTTCAATCTCGTGGTCGTCTTCAACACCCGCCAGCTGATACCAGACATCTTGTAAAATATCCTCAGCATCCTGGTCGGACTTTACCTTTTTGCGGATAAATCCAAAGAGGCGCTTTCCATACGCTTTAACAGTTTCAAGAATTTTTCGTCTGGATTGATCGGACGGACTCACACTTCGTTCCACTACAACGTTGACGAATTAGCACGATATTTATTTTGTGACGCTTCACTTGAATGCGGACACAAGTCTCTCGCCTTGTTCGTATCTTCCCATGACAGACTAAACGGCGGTGTGCTTCATCGTGCACTTTGCTGAGACTTGCGCCAAGAGTGTCCTCGGTAAAAACACGAAGTCCCCTTATCGCTTCATGTGGTAGTCAGACGATCATGGTTATTATCCGGGCGCAAGAGCACAACATTCCCAATAGAGCAGCTCTTGATCATGCGCGCAATGGAAGGTGAATGTTATCGCGAAGTGTTCAGCTCACCTCCGGGCCCTCTCCAAAGTGGCCAAAGTGCAGAAGGGTGACGAACCTCAAAGGGCATCCCTCGATTAAAATTTTCGTTTACAGGTCATCATGATTGTGCTTTACTCTTCCAGCCGACTTTACCATTATCAATCAGAGACGATGCATAAGTAAAAAGCAAAAAACCTTTGGGGACGTCATGTTGGTAGCCTGACGCTTTGGATGACAGCGATGAAAATAAGCGAAGGTCTCCAATAATACTATTGAAGCCTGTCTCTCATCATGACGATAATATCCCGTTCGATATCTGCTCGCATCGCGCTAACACTTTTTCTCATGATGAGATAGGGGAGGCCGAAGATGAGGGTGGCATGTATCAGAAAGAGGATCACCGTCCACGGGGATAGTTCGAGTCCGATTTTACCGGTTAACAATGCAACGAAGAAGAAGAGATAGAACGCTCCTGAAAAGATCATGAACGGAATCACGAGAGGGTGAAATCCATTGACGTCTATATTTATTGTGAGCTTACTACCGTCTTGCGTGAGTGTTCCTTTAGCGCTTGCATAATTTGTATCAGCGTCCAGCAATCTTTTCTTTCGACTTAATTGAAACTGGTTGTTCGCGACCGTTCCTTTATATGTGTAATTACTTGGAGAAAACAGATCAACAAGATCGGACGTTGGTGAAGCGATGTTCCGCTTTAGAATACTTACGAAGTCATTGCGTGCAATGGATAGTTCCATTTGCAGCGAGTCACTAAGAGCAAGGCTTTTAAGTAGTTTGGTCACGGGTCGGAAGAAGAACTCAACTTAGCGAAATAAACCCAGATGTTGACTGTACTTCGACGGCTATAGTTTACAAGAGATAAAGATGCCGCAGATACGCAGTGATTCTAATTATCCTCGCAACGACTCGGCCAGAATAATGTCTGCTTTTTCCACGGCCATATCATACGGCGTTTTACCGGCGTCGGTCTTTGCACCAAGGTCTGCGCCGTATTCTATTAAAAGTTTTGTCAGTTCGTGATTGCCATTGTGAGCTGTTCCATGAAGTGGAGTGACACCTTGCTGCTGTGTCGCGTTGACGTTGGCATTATTTTTCAGAAGTAATTCTGTTAGCTCGAAGCTTGAAATCGAGCAGGACGAGTGAATTGGAGCGACCTTGAACGCGTTATTCGATGCGAGGTTTACATCGGCACCAGCATTCACCAGATATTGAGCTATGTCAAAGTGTCCAAAAAAACAAGCGAGGCCAAGTGGCGTGAAACCGTCGGCAGAGTATGAATTAATCAGTTCAGGCTTTGATGTCAGTGTATCGCGAACAGCATTGATTTCACCGATTGCCGCAGCTTCAAAGACGTCGATGGTGCTACGCCTGCTCCGCAAAACCCTGACCATCTCAGGTTTCCGATAATAAATGGCCAACTGCAGTAGCGAAATGCCCTGTTCGGTCTTCGCGTCATTTAGACTTGGATCCTGATCCAGAGCGAGTTCAAGATCGATCATATTGTCCGATGTAATATACTGTAAGAGGTCTTTAAGAGTAGCCATCGCGAGTTTTTGTTATGGGATAGCGGTGATCTTGTTAAGGTATGAAGACTGCCGTCGGCCTAAAAGCGCTGAATGAAGATTCCTGCTCTGAGCGGCAATAACCTGAAACTGATTGATTAAGAATGTAACTATCTCAAGTCAGATGAACTACGGCTTTCGGAAAGGTAGAAAATGCCTTTTTGGTGTCAATTTTTCAATTTTATTGTTTTACTTTGTGCCCCACAATTTGTTGCGGTGACGCCGCAGGACAAATGGAGAGATGGGTGAGTGGCTGAAACCAATAGTTTGCTAAACTGTCGTACGGGTCATTCTGTACCGGGGGTTCGAATCCCCCTCTCTCCGCTTAATCTGCTTTTTTAAGCTGTGATTGGCTTTTTCTTACTAGTGCTGTTACTAATAATGTTTTGTCTGGCTATAACCAGGGATACAAAAACCAATGGTCCGATAGCTCAACTGGATAGAGCATCAGATTTCTAATCTGAGGGTTCGGGGTTCGATTCCCTGTCGGATCACTTAATATTTGGCTAATGTGTTGAATGACACATGGATAAAAGAATTCGCTTCCTTTTTGCGAACCCTAATGCGAACATTTTTTGGGTGCATCACCCGTAAAATGCAATGAAGCCCGACGATTTGCCGGGCTTCGAAGGACCTTACGTTTTGCGGGTTGCCACCAGTGTCCGCGCTTTGAAAGTGGATCTGATGCAAAGATAACAACACCCACATTAGGAAGGTCGAAAAATCCGACCTTCATCAAAACAGACGACCGGCATTGAACCGAGTTCGGAACGTTCGAACTCGCTTTTTTTCTTTGGGTTTCGTTCAACACGACGCGGGCGTTCGCGGATTCGTCTTTT
>JBDSKX010000212.1:0-4425 GCA_039916665.1 Chryseolinea sp.
CTTGCCATTCCGTGGAATTGCGAAAATTCCCTTCATATTTTCTTTGCCCAAATGTTGGAAATATTCTACGACAACCCCTAATATTACTTGGGGGCTATACCATGAAAAAGATAACACTGACAGTCCAGGATGTTGAAGTGAAAATAATCAAGTTCGTCAGTCGCGATGTGTACGAAGACTTTGGAGATCTTGACGGCAGGAATGTCGAAAACGTCGCGTCTGAAATTGATGAGATAGACAAGCTGCGGGTTAAAAAGCCGATTGCATTCTTTAAACAGAACGATGGTTCGTACTTGCTGGTCACGCAGAAAGCCAGCTCCGCCGTAGAACGCGCATAATCCCTATTGTCATTTGATCATCGATGAGTACAATGAATATGATCTGCACCAGTGCGTTTATTCCTCTCCCGGGGATTACGAAGATGTCTCCAGTGTCAATGCTGTATTTCTCAGCACATGATCAGGCTGGTTTTATGTTTAGGCATTCGGGAATTCGATTGATTGAAGGTTCGATCAATCAAAATTCGGCCTCTAGAGGACAGACTAGCAACGAGCGCAATTTTTTTATTGTTCACAGTGGAGGTACTCCGCCAAAACCTATACTGGTTTAAAGGTCACCACTGAATCTTAAAGCCTACCGTTAATCCATTGACTTTGCAACCCAACCCCATCCAACATCGAAAGGACGCCGTACTAAATGCAACCCAAATTTTTCGCAAATTTCCTTATGCTTAACTTTCATTAGCAGCCACGAGAGTGATGAAACGCAATAAACAAAACCCTAAGGCGCCGAAAACCGAAGTTTTAAAAGCCAGTAAAAGTAAATCTCCAGTAAAACGATCCGTTGTAAAAGGCAAAAAGATGTCGCAGCAGCAATTGCTCGTTTCGTCATTGCCTGATCAGAAGTTTTATAGCACACTCTCGCCAATGCTTGCTACGCTGACCGACAGGCCGGTGAACGGTGCCGATTGGGTGTATGAGATTAAATGGGACGGTTATCGCGCCGTCGCCTTTATAAACAATGAATCAGTGGAATTGAAGTCGCGGAATGATAACTCGTTCAACAAAAAATTCTATCCCATACACCGAGCGTTGTGCAAGTTGAACATGAATGCAATCCTGGATGGTGAAATCGTTGCATTAAAGAATAATGGCCTTCCTGATTTTGGAATGCTTCAAAACTGGAGAAGTGAAGCTGATGGCCCGTTGATATTTTATGTTTTCGATCTTATCTGGTTTGAAGGAAAAGATCTTAGTTCAGAGCCCTTGACGAAACGTCGCGACATACTGAGCAAGATTTTGCCAAAACACGAGATGATTCGATTCAGCGAATCATTTTCAATCAAAGGAGAAGACTTTCTTGCTTCCGTTCGCAAAATGGGCATGGAAGGAATCGTCGCCAAGAAAAAGGATAGCGGTTATTATGCAGGACAACGTACGAGAGATTGGTTGAAGATCAAGGCAAATAAGCGGCACGAAGTTGTCATTGGTGGATATACGATCAATGAAAATTCAAGTAAACTGTTTAGCGCATTGATCGTGGGTGTGTATGAAAAAAGCGGACTCACATATACGGGAAAGATCGGCACTGGTTTCACAGATAAGGTTCAGAAAGAAATGATGAAAGAATTTAAACCCTTGTCCACAACACAATGTCCATTTGATGATGAGCCTGACTATAATAAGCCTTCGAGATTCAATCCACGACCTGCAAAAGCAAAGGTGATCTGGTTGAAACCTTCTTTGGTATGTGAAGTGAGCTATGCTGAGATTACATCGGATGGAATTATGAGGCACGCGTCTTTCGAAGGCATGAGAACTGACAAAGCTGCTAAAAATGTATCAAGAGAGATTCCGGTTTCTGTGGAGGATGTTCAATCTGAAAAATCATCGAAGAGCCTGATATCAAAGGTTGCGGCGAAAACATCAAACGTGCGGAGCACATTTTTGAATCCAACCGATGAGACACAAGTCCGGAAAGTAAATGGTCATGATATCAAGTTTACAAATCTTAGTAAGATCTATTGGCCGGATGAAAAGATTACAAAGCGCGACATGCTAAACTATTATTATCAGATCGCACCTTATATTCTTCCGTATTTAAAAGACCGACCTCAATCGCTAAACCGGTTTCCAAATGGCATTAATGGAAAAAGTTTTTATCAGAAGGATGTAACCGGGAAAGTACCGGAATGGGTGGATACTTATCTGTATCACAGTAGCGACAAAGAAGATGTAGATAAGCATTTCATGGTGCCAAAGGATGAAGACGGCATACTTTTGATGGCATCGCTGGGATGCATTGAACTGAATCCCTGGAGTAGCAGGATTCAGACACCTGATCATCCTGACTGGTGTATCATAGACCTTGATCCCGACAAGAATACTTTTGAGCAAGTGATCACCGCGGCACAGGTCACGCATGCATTATTGGAGAGTATTAAGATACCGAGCTATTGCAAAACGAGCGGTTCTACCGGACTTCATATATACATCCCGCTAGGTGCGAAGTATACGTATGAACAGTCAAGAGAGTTAGCAAGAACCATTGTAACGCAGGTGCACAAAGAAATTCCTAAATACACGAGTATCGTTAGAAAAGTTGCTGACAGAAGTGGTAAAATGTATCTCGACTTTTTACAGAACAGACCGAAAGCGACGCTGGCTGCGCCTTACTCATTACGTCCCAAACCCGGAGCGACTGTATCCATGCCGTTGCATTGGGATGAGGTGAAGAAAGGACTGAAAATGAAAGACTTTACAATCTTTAACGCGGTTGATCGGGTTAAAGAGGTGGGTGATATTTTTATGCCTGTTCTGGGGAAGGGCATTGAGCTATAGCAGCTCGGGTCAGGGAGTGCATGATTCTTATTTGCATGGTTGACGTTGTGATTTCCATTGAGGTTTGGAGATAGACCAAAGTCCGACAGCCCGTGAAATTTATTTTTAAGTTTTATCGAGGGTAACATAAAGTTGATAAGTATATTGAATTGACTTACCCGCCCGATCACATGAGCAAAAATAGCAAAGCTGCCACCGTTGTATTTTCGATTTATATTGTGCTCTCGTTTTATATCTTTGGAGGCGGTGTCGTAAATGCCCTGGTCGCGTATCCGACTTGGAGGGCGGTCGGGCCAAAGGAGTTTGTAGCGTTCCATCAAATTGACTCTGATCGCATCATACCGTTATTTGTAGTTTTCTTTTTCATGGGGTTTATTCCACAAATTTTACTTTTCTGGTTTCGACCTATGGCTGTAACCAGGATTCTTATTTGGGGGGCCTTGTTACTCAATTCAATAGTATTGATCTCAACCGTAACAATTCAAATTCCTATTCAAAATCAATTACAGGACGGATTCTCGCTCGAATTGATTAACAAACTGATCTCAACGGACCTGATATTTCGACGAATACCCATGATCTGTCTGGCGATAATAAATTTCATGATGCTTTATAAAGTTGTGAATCGCTTCGACATCTCATAAGCTTCCCCTGAATTACATTTAGTTTGACGGTAGTTCGCTGACGATTTGAAGGATCCATATTATTATTATTATCGAACACACGTTGTCGATGGTGAAAAATACGTCATCGCCGGCGGCGAGGATCATAAGACTGGTGAGGAAGAAAGTACAGACAAGTCGTTTTTAAAACTCAGGGCTCATGCCGAGGGGATATTCAAAATTAAGCAAGTTTCACGTAAGTGGTCGTCACAGTATTTTGAGTCGGCGGATGGCTTGCCCTACATTGGTATTCTACCGGGCTACGGTGACAACGTGTATGTCGCCACCGGATTTGGTGGCAATGGGGATGATCTATAGTCATAGGGCTGCTATGGAGCTTGCTAGTAAAATTGAATTAAATGAAAGCGCATTTGATAACCTGTTCGCACCTTCTCGCGTGAAGCCCGTAGCCGCCTTTCACAATTTTGTTGATCATAATAAAGATGTGGTAAACATTTTCTTGGGAAATTCTTTGGGTCGGAAAAACTCGAAGCGTTAGCAGGCATAGCGCCAGGTGAGGGTGGGGTGGTCAAGTTCGAAGGTCATAGCATTGCCGTATCAAAGGATTTGCGTGGTAAAGTTTACGCTGTATCTTCAGTTTGTACCCATATGGGTTTGCCATGTGTCGTGGAATTCTACAGAGGCGTCTTGGGATTGTCCATGTCATGATGCGAGGTATAGCATGAGTGGAAGGGTCTTGACGGGGCCGGCGACAGAAAATCTTCAGACCGTTAAGCTTACGAGTATGATCGAGGCAAAGCACTAATTATTGGCAACGTTATTTCGCGCATTCACGCTCTCATTTAGATACAGGGCGTTGTCAAATGCTTTGCCGAGCGTGTTATTGAAATATGCGTATACGTTTTTTCCACCTTCATTCCAACCCAGGATAAGCTGAGCATATTCGTCCAGAAATTCTGCCG
>JBDSKX010000213.1:0-12417 GCA_039916665.1 Chryseolinea sp.
TCATCGACACAGAAGTCTTGGCGTCTGACAAGTCAAAGCCGCTGTAAAGTTTTTTCGCGTCATCAAGACAACAAATGCTTACACCAGAGTTGCCGATCTTTCCATAGATGTCGGGGCGATGATCGGGATCGTTTCCATATAGCGTTACTGAATCAAAAGCCGTAGAAAGCCTTTTGGCCGGCATGCCGAAGCTTACGTAGTGAAATCTTCTATTTGTTCTTTCGGGGCCGCCTTCGCCGGCAAACATCCGAGTAGGATCCTCGCCCTCTCGTTTGAATGGATATATGCCCGCTGTGTATGGAAATTCACCGGGCACATTCTCGCGAAGATTCCACCTTAGTACATCACCCCAACCTTCATACGCGGGTAACGCAACCTTTGGGATACTGGTATGCGACAATGTCTCGACGTGTGTTTGAATACCCAAGGTCTTTTCCCTGACCTTGTAATTGAATACCGGATCTTTATACTTCCTGATTTTGTCAGGCCACTGGATAAGAAGCTCGAGGTTGTCTGGTGTTAGTGTACGTTTAACTTTCTCGGCGTGTACTTTCAATTCATCAACGGTTGATGCTCCGGGTTCGCTAATGCTATCGAGTGTAATCTGAACTGCCTGGAGTTTTTTGGCAGCGTCGCTTTGATCGCTGACCCAGGATTCGTAAGCCCTGTTATTCTCAGAAATCTCGCTGAGATATCGCGTCCTGTTGGGAGGGATAACATAAATCTTCTCCGACATTTCCGGCGTGAACTCTGACGAAGACTGAAAGTTAGCTCCGGTTTTTTCTACGATCTTGTCCATCAGCTTTCTGTACAGCTGATTTGTTCCAGGATCATTGAACTGCGAAGCGATTGTACCGAATACGGGCATTGTATGAGGCTCTTCATCCCATCGCTGATGATTTCGCTGGTACTGTTTCTTCACGTCGCGTACAGCATCCGTTGCGCCGCGCTTATCGAACTTGTTCACGGCAATAATGTCCGCGAAATCGAGCATATCAATCTTCTCAAGTTGAGTAGCCGCACCGTATTCCGGTGTCATTACATACAGTGAAACGTCTGAGTGCTCTATAATCTCTGTATCACTTTGCCCAATACCAGAAGTTTCCAGAATGATAAGATCATATCGTGCTGCCTTTAAAATTTCAAGGGCTTGTTTAACATAAGCCGACAACGCAAGATTACTCTGGCGTGTAGCCAAGGATCGCATGTAAACGCGAGGATTATTGATGGCGTTCATTCTGATCCGGTCACCGAGCAATGCGCCACCCGTTTTTCTTTTCGAAGGATCAACAGACACAAGACCTATTGTTTTATCCTTGAAGTCCGACAGAAATCGTCTGACAATTTCATCGACCAAAGAAGATTTACCCGCTCCGCCAGTGCCGGTAATCCCCAGAACCGGCGCCTTTGACTTGGCGGCCGTTGATCTGATAAGATCAAAAGTATCTTTGTGATTATCGATAAAATTTTCAGCTGCAGAAATGAGTCGCGCAATCGCGAGATCATCTTTAGATGCCAGTCTATCGAGTTCATCCGTTAATTTTTCTCCAAGTGCATAATCACTTTGAGAGACCAGATCATTGATCATGCCTTGTAATCCCATCATCCGCCCATCGTCCGGAGAATAGATTCTGGCGATGCCATAGTTTATCAGATCACGAATTTCATCCGGAAGAATTACACCGCCGCCGCCGCCGAATATCTTGATATGACCAGCACCTTTTTCGCGCAACAGATCGTGCATGTATCTGAAGTATTCTGTGTGCCCACCCTGATAGCTCGTCACAGCGATCGCCTGCGCATCCTCCTGAATGGCGGTGTTCACCACTTCATCAACACTTCGATCGTGCCCGAGGTGAATTACTTCTACGCCCGTCGCTTGAATGATACGGCGCATGATGTTAATCGCAGCATCATGGCCATCGAAAAGACTTGCCGCCGTGACGATCCTAACTTTGTTTATGGGTTTGTACGGCTCGTTGGTTGCGATTGTCTTTTGCAATTCGGATTTAACAGACGACACGGGTTTGCTCATGATTCATCGTGGATCATTCAAAAGTAACCATAAGGTAATTATTAAACTAGTTGGCCTTATGATGTTGTGGCCCCAAGATATTACCTTGCGGGACAATGAAATTCGTGTTCAGTGTCTTCATCGCCATCAGCTTCCTTTCGTGCCAGGCGGTTGATAAAGAAGGAAATGTTGTCAAGGTTATTGATGGCGATACGTTTGATGTCCTTCAAGGCGAAGAGCGGACAAGAATCAGGTTGTTTGGAATCGATTCACCGGAGCGCGGGCAACCATTCAACAAAAAAGCGAAAGCATTTACTGAATCGTTAGTCAGTGGAAAGAAAGTGAAAGTTGTTGTCCATAACAAAGACCGATACGGACGGACCGTAGCGGATGTTTACCTTATGGATGGAACTCATGTGAATGCTGAAATTGTTGGTGCTGGATATGCCTGGCAATACAAGCAATATAGCATCGACCCGACGATCGCAGCGTTGGAAGCTGGTGCCGGAAAAGAACAAAAAGGATTGTGGGGAGATGATCACGCGATTCCACCTTGGGAATTCAGACACAAAAAGGTGACACGTTAAATTGATAATTTGAATGCTGATCATTATTTCTCAAGGATGTATCCGATAAACGATGATTGATGGTTCTTAAAAAAATAGCCCGGGTTATTCTTATTGTTCTATGCTGTCTGCTGGGCATATTAACCATTGGTCTGGTAGTTACTGTTGCTCCGATCGATCGGCAGATAGATCGCTTGGCTCTGACCGCGCAAATGAATTCAGACATTGATGCTCTGAGCGGGCCCGTTGATCGATCAGGCCAACTGATGGTAGGGTATTCAAAAGTCAACATAACGCCTGATCACAAAACATCTACGGCCGGATACGGTAAAAGGATGGGCAAACAATTTACAGAAGTCCACGACTCGATATTCGTGAGAACGCTTGTGATCAAAAAAGGTGAAGACGAAGTTGCTATCGTGAGCGCAGATCTTTTGATCATTCCACCTGAAGTTACCTTGCTTTTGGAAGAGACTTTACCTGATATTGGATTTGATATTTCTAAAACATACCTCGGAGCAATCCATACTCACAATAGCATTGGCAACTGGCAGAAGGGTGCGATGGCATTGATGTACGGTCAATATGATGAAGATCTCGTTAAGTTTCTCACTCACCAAATACGAACAAGCATCGAAAAAGCCAGAGCTGGCATTTTGGCTTCGACTATTAAAACAGGTATGATACCTGTAAAGAATGCTGTTAGCAATCGCATCAGGTCCGATGGCCCGGTTGATACTTTGTTAAGATGTATTGAAATTTCACGTGTCGACAGCTCAAAACTTTTGATGATGAATTTTACAGCGCATGCTACTTGCTTGTTCTCCAGTGACCTTGAATTATCACGAGATTATCCGGGACAGCTTGTTGATCTAATGGAAGATCGCGGATACGATTTTGCCATGTTTATGGCTGGCGCGGTCGGAAGTCATAAAGGAAAAGTAAAAGAACAAGGTTGGCCTTGTATTGATGAACTGGCAGGGATGATTTCAGACGCGTTCATCAAAGGAAAGGATTCTTTGAAGACTGATCCAGAGAACACTGTATGGATAAATCGGGTTCCGTTGATACTAACGGATCCTCAAATGAAAATATCCGAATCATGGCGCATACGGCCCTGGTTATTTGAAGCTTTATTGGGCGACTATCCTGAATATCTCACCGTATTGCGACTTGGCGACCTGGTGATGATTGGAACGCCATGTGATTATTCAGGGGAATTTTATCCGACATTGGATTCGCTGGCGAGTTCACGCAATGTGAGAGTCATGATCACCTGCTTTAACGGTGGATATATTGGATACGTAACACCAACAAAATATTACGACAGAGAACATTATGAAACACAATTGATGAACTGGTATGGTCCCGGCAATGCTGAATATCTGGAAGCATGCATTGAACACCTGTTGATAAAAGCTTCCGACATACCTCTGGCTGGTGAACGAGCGCCCATCAAAAACTAACATTCAAAACGAGAATAAACTATGAACGTCTTGCTTGAAAATGACAGCATACAGGTAGGCATAAAGTCGATGGGCGCTGAATTATACAGCGTAAAACGTAAGCAATTTCAACTCGAATATATGTGGAGTGGAGATTCGGCCGTTTGGGGTAAGACCTCCCCTGTTTTGTTTCCGATCGTAGGCGCATTAAAGGAGAACACCTATTACTACAAGGGCAAGTCATATTCGCTTTCAAGGCATGGATTCGCACGCGAACAGCATTTTCAGATCAAAGACCAGTCTAAAACTGAAGTTACATTTGTTATTGTCAGTGACGCAGAATCACTTTTGAAATATCCTTTTCAATTTTGCTTATCAATGCATTATAAAATCATCGATGCATCACTGGAAGTTTCTTACAAAGTTGAGAATACAGGAAAAGACGAAATGTATTTTTCGGTTGGTGCTCATCCCGCTTTTGCTGTTCCGCTGGAATATGGTCTTCAATATGATGACTATTATTTGTTATTCGATCAAAAGGAAATTGCGGCACGATGGCCCATTAGCGCTGCTGGTCTTATTGAGTCCACACCTCATTCATTGCTGCAGAATTCTGACAAGTTATCTTTGAATAGAAAACTATTTGCACAAGATGCATTGGTGTTAAAGCACCTCAAATCAAAATCGTTGTCGTTAAAAAGTGACATAGGAAGCCATGGTCTTGATTTTGATTTTGCATCATTCCCATACCTCGGTATCTGGGCTGCAAAGGATGGAGACTTTGTTTGTATAGAACCCTGGTGCGGTATTGCCGATTCAGTTATACATGATCAGAATCTTACAACGAAAGAAGGGATCGAAAAACTGATGCCAGGTGTAAACTGGAACAGGTCGTGGAAAGTCAAATTTTTCTAAGTCGAATTGAACAATAGAAAGCATTACCTCGCAGGTGTCTCCGCCTTTTTGATTTGGGGATTCTTTTCAATTCCGCTCCGTGCTATTCACGATTATTTCGTTGGAGAGATACTCTATTTTCGCATACTGTTTTCGGCAATGATATTGATCATAATTGTTGCGGGATTCAAAAGAAAATCGCTGCTTGCCGATTGGAAAAAACTTTGGAGTCTTGAACGTGTTCATCGTCGACAGATCATTCAGCTTACTGTTGCCGGCGCCCTGTTATTGATTGTCAATTGGCTTACCTTCATCTATATCGTCACCAATATCAACGTCAAATCAGCTTCTTTCTCTTATATGATTTGTCCGGTGATCACAGCTGTACTTGGTGCGTGGTTGTTGAAGGAGAAGCTTACCAGTATGCAGTGGGTTGCAGTGTCGCTGTGTACGGTGAGTTGTGTATTGATCGGCATGAGTTCGGCTCTTGAACTGGGCTATAGTTTCCTCACCGCTGTGAGCTATGCCATGTACCTGGTGTCACAGCGAAAAAATCAGGGCTTTGACCGCATCATTGTACTCAGTATCCAGATGATTTTGTGCCTGTTAATCTTATCGTGTTTTTATCCATTCCTGGTGCATGAAATCCCGTCGGAGTTTCGATTCTACGGCGTGATCTCAGTAATTGCCGGATTGTTTACCGTACTGGCACTTTTTCTTAATCTGTTTGCTTTGAACAGAATCAACTCAGCAACGATTGGCATTCTTCTGTATCTTAATCCGATGCTTAATTTTATTCTTGCCATTTTTGTTTTTCATGAACACATCGATCTCCTGCAGGGCGTCGGATATCTGGTGATCCTAGTGGCATTGATTTTATTTAACCTCCCCGTTCTATCAAGACTTGAAGGGATGAGAAGGCAACGGGCTTAAACGATATGAAGGCAGCGACAGTCAACGAGATAAGAAAGGAACTAACTCAGCGTGATGCAAAGGAGCTGCAGCAGCTGTGCGCGCATTTAGCACGCTATAAAAAAGAAAACAAAGAGTTACTGACCTATCTTTTGTTTGAAGCCCATGACGAAGAAGGTTACATCGCAGGTGTAAAGGCCGACATCGATGAGCAGTTCGAAGGACTTCAGATGAGCAATGTATACTTCACCAAGAAAGGTTTGAGAAGGATCCTGCGCATTTTGAATAAACAGATCAGATACTCGGGTCAGGAAAAGACTGAAGTAGAATTACGAATTGCTTTTTGTGATCATATCATTGCAAGAAAGATTCCATTGAGAACAAGTCAGTTGCTAACAAATCTTTACAGCCAGCAGATCAAAAAGATTGGGATCGCTGTGGCCAAGCTTCCCGAAGATCTTCAATTCGATTATGAAGATTCTGTGCAGAAGTTGAAGTCAGTTTTGTAAAAAGAATATTTATCCATTATGAATGAAAGAAAACATTGGGACAAAATCGCGCCCAGCTACAATGATGAAATATTTGATGTATTCAATAGCGATCGCGACGGAAAACTTGGCCAATACTTCAGCAAACACAGCAACAAAAAGCATCGCGCCATTGATTTTGGATGTGGAACAGGAAAGGCGTTTCCCTTCCTGTCACCAAATTTTAAACGCGTATTGGCTATTGATATCAGTGAGCAATGTTTGGCAGAAGCCAGAAACAGGCCATTCGGTAACATTGATTTCAAACGAATGGATCTTGCTGCAAAAAATATCAGACTTCCTGCCGCCGATTTTATGTTCTGTTGTAATGTTATCATGTTGCCAGAGCCTGAAAAGAACGAGATCATGTTTAAAAACTTTCAACGTTGCCTTCGCAAAGGTGGGTCAGGTTTGATCGTTGTACCCTCCGCGGAATCCATACTTTATTCTACCTGGAGAATGATCGATTGGTATAAGAAGGAGGGTGTAACGCCGGCGAAAATTCCAGCCAATGAACTCGACTATTTTAATGGAAAGAAGATGGACATGCTTCAGGGTATTTTTAAAATAGATGGCGTGGCAACCAAACATTACTCTGAATCGGAACTTGAAGTCTTGTTCGCCCGGGCGGGACTTATGATCACGTCACTGGAGAAGCTTAACTATGATTGGAACACGGAGTTCTCCTCACCTCCCAAATGGATGAAAGATCCTTATCCATGGGACTGGCTCATTGAATGTAAAAAGCCAATTGATTGAATTTAGTTAAAGGGGTGCCACTGTTTTACTTGTTCGACGAAATCCGGAATTGACCTTGGATATAATACTGCACAGAAGATCAATCCAAACAGCGCGCCATATAGATGGGCATCGTGATTGATGCCATCATTTGCTTTTCTACCCTGATAATAGGAAAAGGCCAGATACAGCGTGCCAAGAATAAACCCGGGCATGCATATCGCAAAGTATAAACAGATTTTGTTCATCGGCATCAGTAATATCGATGCGAAAATTACAGCGGCAACGCCACCCGATGCGCCAAGAGAATTGTAATGAGGATTATCTTTATTCTTAATAAGTGTCGGGATTTCAGAGACAACTATAGCCATTACATACAGGATTATAAATGCGATATTTCCCGCGCCAGCGAAGATCGCTTTGAACGCATTTTCAATCGCCGCGCCAAAAAAATACAGTGAAAACATGTTGAAAAGGAGATGCATGTGATCCTTGTGAATAAATCCAGACGTTAGCAGACGATAGTATTCCTTCCGATGGGTAACTGAATACGGATTCATGATCAGCTTTTGTAATACGGCCGGCCTGTTGAACGCATAGAAACTGATGAGAACGGTAAAACCGATGATGATATAGGTAATAGTCAAAGCCTTAGTGGGATTAGTCAGTGCAATATAAATTGAATTTTGGAACGGCTGTTCGATTTGGGAAAACGACCCACATTGCCGGTAAAATAAAAATTCGTTTGGGCAGAGGCCACCACTCATTACTTGCTATATTTATTGTTGCAATGTGAGCTGGCCTTTACGGCAAATTTTTTAAACTAGATGAAGCAACCTTTACCCACATGTTTTTCTGCCCGCAAGGCTTTGCGTGCTACATTTTTTATACTCATTCTGGCGCAATTTTCATGTCTCGATGTTATCGCGAGAGGCTCTGCGACAATTGACTTGGAAATAAGCGCGTTAACGTTGACTGCTGTCGATGAGACGAACTTCATCTACTCTTTCAGTCTTACAAACAGCGGCAGTACCCCGGTCTCAGGATACAGTATGAAACTGACGTTCTCGTCTGATCAAACGCTGAATCCTTCTGACTATTTTCAGTTGATTGTTCCGTCGAGTGATCTTGGAGGGCAATACATCGGCGCAAACCAAACTTTATTGAAGAATGAACACTTCTTTGCGACCACTCCTAAGGATTACGTACTCAGCGGGACATGGTACGTATTTGCAGAAATCAATTACGATAAGGTGATAGACGAAGCAGACTATGTCAACAATTTAACGGTTTCCTCCAACACCATTACAGTCGCACCCTATCAGCTAAGTTTTACGACTCAACCGGATGTAGTCAATGTTACCGATTCATCATTCACCATAAAATCTTCGCTCGAACAAAGAATTAGCTTCTTTTATTACCTCTATCAGCCAGATGGAGATCCTGCGCCAGATGTCAATAGGATGAAATTGGCAGATCAACTCTATCCATGGCAGCCTCAGGCTGTCATTACCGGTCTTGGTCCAGCCTATTCATTTGATGTATATATGATGGGCGAATCATACGATGGAAACATCACAAATATCATTAAGGTAGACGTCACAACGCTTGGAACGCCGATACCGACAATCCACCTCAATAAAGCATCGATTACCTTTGATCCGGCAGCGGTAAGTCAGTCTTCAGAAGAAGAATTCTTTTTTGTTTCTGGTTTTCATCTTACATCAGACGTCGTCATTACGCCAGGTGCAAACTTCCTGGTATCCAAGGATGGTATCGCGTATGCTAGTCAGATCTCATATCTGGTTTCCGACTTTGGTGCTACGTCGTCGCATCCTGTGTTTGTTAAATCAAACCCAATTGCTCAGGTCGGACTGACAACCTCTGATGTTACTTGCACCTCGACTGGCGCGACTTCGAAAAAACTTAACATCGCGATTACTGTATTTGATCCGTTGTTGGGCTCCTTCGACAATATCGGTACGCTGGATCAATCCGGATGGTCTACCTACAATGTCTCAGGACAGAATCTGTGGTCACTCGTCGATCTCGATAAAACTTCTGTCAATCAACGGAACCAAGCAGCCAATATGGCTGTGCAAATTGATGGTGCGGATGGCGGGACAACATCAAACGAAGATTGGCTGATCTCTCCAGCGTTAAACGTTTCGGCGTTTACTTACTATCCTAATGTGCACTATAGGAGCTATTCATCAGGTGATGGTGAATCACTCTCGCTGATATATTCTTCCAGCTACCAGGGAAGCGGCGATCCTCGTACAGCGACATGGTTTAATGCCGACGGCGAGTTTGCTGCAGTGAACTCTCAAAAATGGGTGCAATCAAGTGTTCAGATTGTAAACAATGCCAACAAGATTTATTTCGCGTTTGTGTATACGTCCACACTGCTTAAAGCATCAAAGTGGACGATTGATGATTGGAAAGTAACGGACAATCTCACCAATATTCCCAAGGATATTCTTTCCTTCGAAGATGTGGAGGTAGGGACTACATCAGGTTCTGCAACCATGTTTGTGGAGCTTGCAGGATACGGTGATGTATCGGTCGAGGTTTCTGGTGATTTTAAAATATCAACAGATAATATATCATTTGGTAAGACCGCGATCATCACTGCAGCAGATGCACTGAATGGAAAAGCACTTTTTATAGTTTTTGCGCCCAAGTCTCTTGAAAATCAAGTCAAAGGAACGGTTACGTTCACGGGCAATGACCTTTCTGTTTCACGGACCAACCTTGTAGGGTCATCAATGCTGACAACGGCAGCTGAAAGAAATGTTAGCGTAACCGGATTTATTTATCCCAACCCAACGGATGGGATAGTGCATGTTGACATGAATAGTTTTGACAATCCGGGTTCCTCATTGCCGGTAAAAATTGCGAATAGTATTGGCGCCACTGTGGCTGATTTTGAAGTGTCTGTAACATCGTTGGATACCAAACTCTCTGATATTGTGACAGGTTTGGCTCCAGGAATTTATTATGTGACTGTGAAGACAGCTGCCGGCACCTACCGAAACAAAGTGTTCAGGAAGTAGACGAAGCGTTTCAAGTTTAGATTCGTCAGGAAATCGTTTCGTAAATAATTAAATCACCCTGCATGAATACCGGTTATTTTCCCACGGCATTTGGAAAAGTGATCACAAAGGAGGCGCCCACCAAAGTAAAACCCCTGGTCGACAGTCAGGTCATGGCAGCCGTTTCTCCGGAAATGCTGACGGATTCATATATTTATGTTCATTGTTATTTTCAAAATGAATGGAGGGACGCGTTGGTTCGTATTTGGAAAACAACATTTCTCGTTGATCGTCACAGTGGCTCAAAGTCTCAGCTGATTCACGCAGAAAATATTAGCGTCGCGCCGTTGTGGACGTTGATTGCCGATAACTCAACTTATAATTTCCTATTGGTGTTTTCTTCGCTACCAAAAACCTGTAAACAGTTTGATCTGGTAGAAGAAATTCCTCAGCCAGGCGGATTTCATATTACCAACATCCAGAGAAATCACCTCGACGTCTATCATGTAGAGCTGTAATTCAGAATCCAAGTCCGAGTTGCTTTTCGTCTTTCAGTTTTTTGGCTTTCACTTTTCCCTGTGAAACAGAAACAACTTCTTTTGTGCGGATGTAGAGTAGAAAACCATCAACTTCTATAAAATTCATCTTTCTAAGCACATCGACATACTCCTGAACCTGTTTCTGATCCTTTTTTGTAGGAAGCCCGGTCTTGAAGTCAATAACAATTGCTTTTTTAGCTTTCGTAATCAGCCTGTCTATCCGGTTATCGCGGCCGCCCGGAACCAGTACCGGTACTTCCGTGCGAACTTCCCAATAAGACGCGAACCATGATGCGACTTGCGCATTGGTCATAAGTTCGTCAAGCTGTTTTAGTAACTCGGTTTTTTCATTGTTGGCGAGAAGTCCTTCGAGAACCAAGTGTTCCATGGCGTCTGGAATCTCCTCCGCATATTTAATTCTTGAGAGGATAGTATGAATATAAATTCCGTAGCCGGCCTTCTGCTGCCGGTCATCTGAAGTTTCGTCGAAGAATGTCTTTCCCTCATGTCTGATGACAAGTTTATCGCGCCATGCGTACGATGGGTAGGGGAATAGTTGGATGTCGTTCGTAACTTCTTTTCGAATTGCCCGCGGCAAAGCTTCGCGGTCGCCTATATTGAATTCATCACCACTTTGATTCCATGACGGCGCTGTATAACCATGCTGCATCGCGTTGTACAACAGGGTGGCTACGGTTTTCTTCGTGTTCTTTACGTCGGGGTGGGGTGCAAGGATGATGAGGCCATTTTCGGGACGCGTGAGCGCAACATAAAGTAGATTCAGATTGTCAAGGTAGGACCGTGTCCGTTCCGTGGTATAGTAATCTGAGAAATATGTATTCTCCAAAGTGCCGCTATATTTTATGGGAACAAAACCCGCCGAATCAAACGGCGTTTCGTCCGTTATGGCCCAAAGTGTTGGCGATTTCCAGGGATCATGATCAAGACCCCAGGCGCAGAATGGAATGATCACATATTTGAATTGAAGTCCTTTCGATTTATGGATCGTTAGAATTTGTACAGCATTTAATTCACCCGACAGCTGAACCGATTTTTTGTGTTTATTATCTTCCCACCATTCGAGAAACGCACCAAGGTCGTTCCGCTCACGAGCGTAAAACTCAAGCACCAAATTCTGAAAAGCCAATAAATATGAGATTTCTCCTTTATGCTCGCCAAGTTTAAAAATTGAGATCAGTGTTTCAGTAAGCTCAACCAGGGGAAGTTTTTTCAGCCAGACTTTTTCTTTTATGAATGAAGGCGGAAGATTGGACTCGAAAAAAGCGTTGTTCGTAACGGCGAATACTTCTATAAGAGGACGATCGGGATCGACTATCTTGTTAAATTCGTAGGCCAACTGGGCTCGGGCAATAGCATCTTCAGCGTTGAGCAGATAACGCATAGCTGCAAGCAGCAGGTTGACAGATGACGCGCCATCAATTCGCAAAGACTCGTTAGACACAACGTCATAAAGACAATCGTGACGTGCTTTTTCGGAGTTCTTGTACTGCAATAAATGCGCGACGATCTGTTGCCCTTCGTCATTGCGTCTGACCAGGATAGCAATATCGCTTAATGATGCACCCTTGGATTGAAGGTCTTCCAGAATGGATGGAATAGACTCCATCGCCTGAACCTTCCATTTAGACTCTTCAATTTCGCGGATAAACTTTACCTGAACGAAGCCATCATCTTTTCTTGAGTTTTTCTGCCTGACATCACGGTATGCTTCAATTGAAATTTGATG
>JBDSKX010000214.1:0-40112 GCA_039916665.1 Chryseolinea sp.
CTTATCGCCTGGTATGTTTATGATGAACTGAGTTTCGACAACCTTACTGAATCCGATCGCGTGTATCGCATCAACACCTATTGGGGCGATAATCCTAAAACTGACATTTATGCGTCGACACCAGCACCACTCGCAGCAGTTATCGAAGCTGAAATCCCGGAAGTAGAAAAAGTTGCAAGAGCATTCAACTGGAACCATTCAACGATGAGGCTACCGGTTGAGGAAACGAAAAGGAACGATGAAGTAGTATTTCGCGAAACGAGAATATTTATTGTAGATCCCGCATTTCTGGAAGTGTTACAATATCCCGTAATCCTTGGAAGTAATCGTACAGCGCTTGAGCGGCCGGAATCAATTGTCCTTACAAAAGCCACTGCAATTCGGTACTTCGGGGCTGATGCCGTCCAACAAGGTAGCGTGATGGGCAAAACGATTCTCTTCGGGGGAGATCGCACCGCCAGAATAGTAACCGCTGTCGTGGAACCTCCACAAAACACGCACCTTCATTTTGATATGCTCGTGAACATTAACTTTGGTTACACAGAAC
This sequence comes from Chryseolinea sp., assembly GCA_039916665.1. Taxonomy (GTDB): domain Bacteria; phylum Bacteroidota; class Bacteroidia; order Cytophagales; family Cyclobacteriaceae; genus Chryseolinea. Next base: position 548 of record JBDSKX010000214.1, read on the forward strand.
TTGACACACTTGGCGACTGGGCGTTTAATTTCCTGCACACTTATGTGAAGGTCAATGAGTCCGTTCAAAATGACCCTGTCAAGCAAGAGGAACTTCAGTCTAAGCTGACCAACATTGCCACCCGTTACATCAAGTTAGCAGGCGCTGAAACCAATATCAAAGCCGTGGATTTCAAACTTCAACCTCTCCGTGATATACACCTTCATTCAAGCTTTCTCAGGGAGCATGAAACTAACGGTGACTATGCAACGGTAAGACTATTGGTGACGGTGGCCTCATTAATCTTGCTGCTCGCTTGCGCCAATTTTGTTAACCTCTTTACAGCACAATCAGTCAAGAGAGCAAAGGAAGTGGGCGTTCGAAAAGCTCTTGGATCTGCACAGAGCTCACTTTTTTCACAGTTCTTTATAGAATCAGCACTTTATACTATCACAGCAGCTTTATTTGCCCTGAGCATTGCAGAACTTCTGCGCGTTCCTTTTAACTTCATTAGCGGGAAGCAGATGAGATTTAGCTGGCTGGACCACCCTGTCCTTATTGTTGAACTCCTAGTGGCCTTCATCGCGGTGATTATCTTAGCCGGTAGCTATCCCTCATTCTACCTTTCTTCGTTCAACCCCGTTCGCGCTCTAAAAGGAAATTCATTGCAGCAGAAAAATCATCTGCGTAATGGACTGGTGATATTTCAGTTTAGCATTTCCATCGGCTTGATGATTTGTAGTGTATTCATATTGCGACAATTAGATTTTATGCAAAGTCGAACTCCAGGCTACGATCGCGAGAATGTGATTGTTATAAAAAATGGGGAAATACAAGATCAATGGAGAGCATTTCGTGATGATCTTGAGTCCCGAAGCCAGATAAAGAAGGTGAGTTTTAATACCGGACTTCCTGTACAACCCGTGTCAATGATGCGCGATTTCCGAGAGCCGGGTGAAGCAAAGGGGACAGGTATCAATCTCTTTCTGGTGGATGAAAATTATATTCAGGCACTTGGTTTAACACTTGTCAGCGGATCTCAGTTTACTTATAACCAACAAAGTAACGCGCATAAAGTCATGATCAACGAGGCCGCTGCACGCATCCTGGGTTTAAAAGATCCTGTGGGCAAGCAGCTAGTGATCAATTATAGATCACGAGGCGAAGAACAGCTTGAAATCATTGGTGTTATAAGAGACTTCAACGTCGAGTCGCTTCATAGCAATGTAAAACCATTGGTTTTCTATTATTACATCCCCGACCTCGCGTTTGATTATATCGCCGTCCGAATCCAGCCCGGTAATCCTACAGCCGCACTTTCTGAAGTCGAAAAGGCCTGGAAGAAATTCGAACCTGAAAACCCGTTTGTGTATTCATTCCTCGATAAAGATTTTGAACAACAATATGTAGCTGAACAACGATTAAGTAAACTTTTTGCAGGCTTCACAATACTGACTATTTCCATTGCACTTTTGGGACTCACAGGCTTAGCCTCATTCATGGCAGAACAAAGAACCAAAGAAATAGGGATACGCAAAGTTTTGGGAGCCACAGTAACTGGGATCATGGTGCTTTTCTCACGCGACTTTACAAGACTTGCGCTTATTGCCATGGTCATAGCAATCCCTTCTTCTTATTATGTGATGCGTGGATGGCTCAGTGATTTCGCCTACAGAATTGACCTGGGGCCTGTTGTTTTCGTCGTATGCAGCCTGGTATCGCTGGTGTTAATGTGGACAACAGTTTGTTTACTTTCGATGCGCGTAGCAAAATTGAATCCGGCGAATACGTTGAAGAGCGAATGAGTTGGAACGCGGCATGCATTTTTCACCGGTAGAATTTAGTTTTCGAAACTATTCTTTTGCTATTCGGATCATTCTTTTTTACTGATCGCTAGCGGACTTCAATCCTATGAAAATTGTGAAGAACAATGCTCACTTCTTCTCGAAATAAAAATCAACAAAAAACTTTGCGGTTTTTTGCCCCTTCACGGCGAAAAAAAACTCACTTCTTCCGGAAATAAAAATCATTCTGCTGAATACTCACCATGTTCGCAAACAACTCCCTGAGATAATGATACTCATTAGCACTAAACACAGCACGGTTAATTGAAAGTTTGCTATTCAAAGTAAGTTTGTTTCCAAACACTTTTACATCAAATATGTATCTACCGCCTGCATTGGGTAATGACAGGGCTACTGTCTTTGGAAGATCTACCGGACCGAACGCCTCTGGATATTCAAGGGTCAATATAAACGACTGATCGATTGGCGCTGCAAAATCGACAGGATAAAGACGGTCAGTTGATTTCAATTTATTTTCCTCCATTCTGCCCGTGACAAATGGATTAAATAAGAACTGGTCTGCATCCATGTTATCCCCGTTGGTAATCTGAACTTCAAGATTTCGTATCAATGGTTTATTCAAATCGTCCGCATTTTCCACTTTAAACGAAGTAATTTCCAAGGCCTGATGTATCGAAGCAAAGCCTTTTATATAGGCTTCAACACTTCCAGCCCTCGCGATTTTCGTCCGTTCATCAATAGCGTCGTAACCAAAAAATGATGTATTAAGTGTACCCTTGAGCGAACCATCAAGATCAAGCTTAACATTCATCATGGTTACAAAACGCGACTTTTCTGAAGGTACAAGATCATACCAGTAGGATTCTTTTTCACCCAGCACGCGACCTTTGCCATTCAGGCATCGTTGTGGAATAACACCGAACGGCATAAAATCGTCGGTCGCATCAAGTAAATACGACTTACCCGCGATGTCAACCTTGGCGATGACATAGTTAAAATCACTTAGCACCGGATGAACGTCTGTAGGCAGACCGTTATTGCGTGTGGAGAGCAGAACTGGCTCCGCTTTTATACCACCATATCTCAGCGCTGCGATCAATGACAGATTAATATCACCCACATTGCCCTTGCGTTTGTCGAATGCCTCCTTAATTCCCAACTCGCTGTACTTATTATAATTCCTGTCCCACTGATACCAGCCCTTAATGAAGTCATATATCTTTTGAGCTTTTACGTGTTGATCATTTTCTCCAGCGACCAGAAGTTCCACGTGATCATCTACAATTGCTTTACCACGTTTGAGCTGAACGCCGAACCTGCTACTTAGTTTTAGCTCTTGTTCTGCATCCTTCCACTCTTTCGTGTACTTGTCAACTTTTCCATCGAAGTATTTTATTTCCGAAAGCTCAAATCTTACCACCGATAAGTAATTTGATCTCGCAGTCATATAGGCCTCTTCACGAAATGCCGGAATGTTCTTTATCCCCCATTTGTAACGACCACAATCAGCGTTAGCGGAACCAACACTATAGCAATCCTGTAGTACTTCTCCTTCGTCTTTGTCAAGTTTTAAATATCCGCGAATACTGATGTTGTACTTGAAGTTGGCTGGGATGGTAGCCCAATATTCACTGTAAACCTTGGGTATCTCTGATTGAAATTCCCAGTTGTGAAAATTGAACAGGAATGGCGATTTAGTCCGATATTGAATTTCGATGATAGAACCAACTCTGACATTTGGAATGGCAAATCGTTTCTCTTCGTAGTTGTCATTGACCTTTGAAGTGAAAATGCCTTTCTGTTCAAGCTTTGTCTCTTTGATTGCTGAGTTTTCAATATTATAACTCGAAGCTCTGATGTCACGCACTTCCTCTGTGCTGTTATCCTGGCGATAGGCTAAAATAGTGATGTTGGCCTGCTCTATGCCCTGCTGTTTTAGAATCTTAATGCGAACGTGATAGTCAAAAACCAATTCGGTGCGCTCGTCTCTTTGTACAGATGCATCACCGAACTCATTTAATACAACAGCAGACGCGGAAGTATCAGGTTCATAGACTCTCATATTAAGATCCTTGTAGGTAATCTCCCCGAACTTAAAGCCATGCTCCTGTGCGAGGGTATCAGAACTGCCAATCGATAAAAAAAAAATTACAATCAAAAGGAGGCAGGTGTTCAGAGACAACGGGTCATGTCTTGACCCGCTCTGAGAAGAATAATGATCCGTCATACTAGTTGCAGCAACGTAAGGTTAGGGTAACAATTTACCGGGAGGTTAATACACGCACAAGGGAATAAGTAAACAGGCGAATATCAGTTTGCTATCTCGGGACTTCAAATATACGTCCCTTCGGAATAGCAGAACAGCGCCGAGAATATGTATTTATCGTTGTGAAAGGTGTTTTGTAATCAATCGTGTACTACCGGTAGCGCTATGTGGGAAGGAAATTTAGCACTCCGATATATCTTTTGCATTGCCAATTGAAAATCTGTTTCCTTTGCTTCAAAGATATTGGGCACAAACGTCTGCGGATTGCGGTCGATGATCGGGAACCACGTACTTTGAACTTGCACCATTATCTTGTGACCTTTTCGGAAAACATGATTCACCACATGCAGATCAATAGCATATGGATTTATCTCGCCTGCCTTTAAGGCTTCAGGTTTTTCAAAACTCTTTCGATATCTGCCGCGGAAAACGTCATTGGCGATCATCAACTGATAACCATTCATCTTTAGATCTTCGGTGTTGTCCTCGCCATACACATCGATGAGCTTGACGATCCAATCACCGTCGGTTCCAGAGGTCGCGGCAAAAAGATTGGCAACGATACTGCCTGTAATGGTCACCTCTTCCTGCAGAATGTCTGTTTCCCAGGTCGCAACATCCGGACGATTGTGTACGAATCGTTGATCTTCAGTAAGCCATGTAGACCATCTGGAGCCTGGGCCATACGTTGCCTCGACAGGTCTGGCACGATAAGGAACCGGATGTGCAGGATCGGATTGATAGCTATCGAAGGCATCGGACTCAACAGGTTTATCCCATGTCAATTTTCCACTTGCTGAAAAATATAAATTCTTCGCGGACGCATTTACCGGAGGCCACTGTTGATAGGCTTTCCATGTGTTCGAGCCAGTTTGAAACGTCATCGCTTCTGGAAAAGAACCTGCTCCTACACCTTTCGAATTAAAGCCGATTGCCTCAGGCTTCGGTGGTTCTGATTTTCCTTTAAGATGATACGCAAACCATGGCGCCTGTATCTGTTGACGGAATTGTTCTCCTGTTGGCTGATCAAAATTAATGTTACCCAACTGACTGCCTACACCCATTCGTCCACCCCAACCACCGTGATTCCAGGGGCCGATGACTATAAAGTTCAAATTATTCTTATCCTTCTTCTCCAATACCTCATATGCCTTTAAGGGTCCATACCAGTCTTCCTGATCCCAATAACCCGCGACGTGAAGGTTAGGAACCGTCGGTGCATCCAGCCGATAAGGCATCGATTGCTTCTTCCAGAATTCATCGTAGTCGGGATGTTTTACAAAATCATTCCACGTCGGAATCTTGCCATGAAAATATTTCTCATTGACATTTGCCAACGACCCAAGTTTAAGGTACCATTCGTAAGTATCAAACTGATCAAAGGGAAAATGAGCATCTTCTTTAGAAGCCTCCTCCATATACGCATATTCAAATCCATAACTTAAACGAAACGCGCCATTGTGATGAAAGTCATCCCCTATCCACATGTCCGACGGTGAAGCTTGTTCTGACGCAGCCTTTAATGCAGGGTGCGGATCGATTGTTCCCATCATGGTCGTCCAGCCGCCGTAAGAGATCCCGTACATACCGACGTTACCGTTGTTGTCGCCAATGTTTTTTATCATCCAATCGATCGCATCGTAGGTGTCGGTGCTTTCATCAATCGACTTTGGGTTCTTCTTTTTATCGCGCGTAAATCGTTGCATTTCGAATTTACCTTCTGATTTGTAACGTCCTCGAATATCCTGAAATGCAAAAATGTAACCCTCCTTTGCCATGTCTGCGATATAAGTGGTTTTGTTGGGAGACGGCATCTTGCTCACACCATAAGGCGTACGCATAAAAAGAATGGGGAATTTTTCGTCAGGCTTCTGTTCTGCAGTAGTTCTTTGCGGCGTGTAGATGAGCGTATTCAATTTCACGCCATCGCGCATCGTGATCATGACTTCCTGCCGTGAATAGCTCAGCGTGTCGGTTTGCGTATAGGCATACAGGGGAAACAGCAGGAGGAGAAGCAGGCTTCGGATCATAGCGGATAGGTTAGGAACTAAATCTAAGAAATTTGAACCACTTCAGAATGCCGGTTAGGGAATTATGAATTGACGGTCACGATGGTCTGTGAGTAACGACAAGAAATTCGTGGTGCCGTATACCAGAAGATGAAGGACAAATGCCGTAATCGTGGGAAAAAATTCTAATGATTCACTATCTGCATACGAATTGCTGCTTTCTGAAGAAGCGCCTTCAATGCCCAATACAGACAAGTGCCGACAAGCAGCGAGGTAATTACCCACACCACAAGAGCATACATTGTGACATTCCACAATTGTCCGATCGCATGCATGGCGTCTTCGCGGAACATGCTGAATACCATAGAGACTGTTAGCGTCAATGAGTGGTCATTAAACAACCACTGGCCAGATTTTATCAATGGAATATAAAGCAAGAACTGAAGCGGATAAGCAACTTGGTTAACTAAAAGAATCGCACCCGGATTTAATCTGAAAACTTTAATCGGAATGAGGCATAGCAGCGTAGCTGCCCCAAACACCGGCACAACCGCGGATATTATCCCCAACGTGATGGCTAGTGCAAGCTTCTCAGGTGATACACCCTGCTTCAGAAAGGCGAGTAACGGATCGATCAGCCGCCTTCTGAAAAAGCTTTTCATTACCAGTTTAGATTATTTGGTCTGCTATAGACCAATTGCATGACGTTAATGTTGCGCATATCAAACGCCGCTTCACAGTAGCACAGATAATAATTCCACTTTCTTCTGAAGCGATCATCAAAGCCAATACTCTTGATCTGTGGCCAGTTGGCGTTAAACGCATCATACCAGTAACGCAAAGTAGTTGCGTAATCTTTTCCAAGGTCCTGCAGATCCACCAGGGTCATTTCACCAGTCTCGTTCACCGCCTGGTTAATGGCAGCAACGGATGGGATAAGCGATCCGGGGAAAATATGTTTTTGAATCCAGTCAACACCCTTTTTCAGATTGGCATATCGGCTATCAGGACTCGTGATCACCTGAATACCCAGGAGACCATCTTTCTTTAACAATGAATAAACCTTTGCGAAGTAAGTCTTCAGAAATTTGTGACCAACCGCTTCAAGCATTTCAATCGAAACAATTTTATCAAAGGTGCCTTCCAGATCGCGGTAGTCTTTCAAAAGGACCGTTATCCTGTCTGATAATCCCTCATTGGCTACACGTTCCACCGCAAGCTTGTGTTGTTCTGCTGAAATCGTCGTGGTGGTAACACGACACCCGAAGTTTTTGGCCATGTAAATCGCATTACCACCCCAGCCAGTACCAATTTCAAGAACGTGATCTGTACTCTTAAGCCTTACTCGTCTGCTAAGGGCATCATACTTTTCATACTGAGCCTCTTCTAATGTCATGTCTGAGCGCTTGAAATAAGCAGCAGAGTATGTCATCGTACTATCCAGAAACATTGAGAAAAACTCATTGTTCAGATCATAGTGATCACTGATATTCTTTTTTGAACCAAGTTTGGTGTTCAACTTTCCAATGTTCGAAAGGCGGTTGGCAAACTTCAGGACGTTTACAGCCCAATCGTTGATGGCATTTCCGGAAATCGTTGGCGCCTTGTCGACATTAAACAAAAACCATGAAATGACTTTTGTAATGTTCGGTGTATCCCACAATCCATCGACATAAGTTTCTCCGAATCCGATGTCGCCATACATAACGCACCGTTTGAAGAAATCCATGTCGCGAATAGTCATCTCGGCATGATAAGGATCCATCCCGTCTCCGATATGGACAGCATATCCGCTGGGAAGGGTGATAACCATCTTACCTCTATTCATTTTTTGAAGCATGCCCAAGACGATACTTTGCCATAGGCTATCTGACGTACCTTCTGCTGATCTTGTTAGTGAGCTTTCCATTATTGAACGATTGATTTATGTGGTCTTAGTACATCCTGCTGTAACTCGATGCCGGATGTCTTTTTGTGATAACGTAGTTTCTTAAAATATAACTTCAATGCCTGCCAGTGAATGAGCGTTATTATCTGAACTGTTATAAAAGGAAAACGCAACGCATAAAGGAAAACGTTGGCGCTGTTTAATGATTTGCGCTTACCTGTCAATGTGGTCAGAAGAAACCTTTTTCCTTTTTTATGATCATTGATGCTTACATTTAATTTGTTACCAGGAACATACAAACTGAAATGGAAATCTGCGTCCATGTCGATAAAAGGTGAAACATAAAAGTTCTTTGTCCTGATCGTGTTAAATCTACTTTCGCTCAAGGTCTCATGACCAAGAAAGTAAGTCTTCATTTCGCGATAGGTATTACAAACTTCAACAACACAACACAACGGATTGTTGCCTTCATCAAAACAGTAGTAAAACGAAACCGGGTTGAACTGATATCCAAGCGTACAGAGGTTTGTGATCAATAATATCCTGTTCACTTTCTCCCTGGCGACACCATGGTCAGATACGTAGTTCAGGATTTGCACCCTTACGTCCTTCGAGGTATCAGGGGCTTCTATCGGAAGTTGCAAGTGATCTTTATCCCGAAAATTAAAAATATTGAAACGATTTCGACTGATGAACAAATTCTTCTTCGCGACCTCATCGATCTCTTCAAGATCCAATGCGAACATAAAGATCTTGTAAGAGAATTTGTTATCCTTCGGCTCGAGCCTGTGATGCATCACCGTACATTCGTATATGCAAGAATTATTCATTACCAGAGCGCCGCCGTTTTTTCACCATGAAGTGGCGAAGTGTACTTATTTACCTTCAAGTGATTACTACCCAAGATTTTTTTACAAAGGTCTACAGCACTCGTGAATGCATCTTCGTGAAAGCCGTAACGAAAATAACTTCCACAATAATAGACCGGACCGCTTTCATTCAACTCGGGAAGCCGCCTTTGCGCTTCCATAGCATCTAATGTAAAGATCGGATGATCATAATCTATGACACTATGAATTTTCGATTTATCTATTGTTCCAGGGTCATTGATTGACACGAAATAATCTTTAGTATCCGACACTTTTTGCAGCATGTTCATGTAGTAGATGCATGAAGGCTGAAGTGTACCATTCACTTCTTCTATCCGATAGTTCCATGACGACCATACTTTTTTATTTTTGGGCATAATGGCTGAATCAGAGTGCAGCGTTGCCACGTTTTTCTGATAAGCGAACTTACTTAAAAGATCAACTTCCAGTTGGTATGGATTTGCAAAAGTTTCAAGGGCCTGATCTGCATGACATGCATAGATCAACGTATCAAATTGATATACATTTTCATGGGCTGTCGTTACGATAACTTTACCATCGCTTCTGCGAACACTCACAACGGGATCCGATGTTTTGATCCGATCCTTGAAAGGCTTGATAAGTCTCTTTCTATATTCCTTGCTACCACCATCCACGGTGTACCACTGGTGTTGAGTATCAAGACCCAGGAATCCATGATTATGAAAGAACCTTACCAACGCAAGCGCTGGAAATGTCATCGTGGTATCAGTAGGCGTGGACCACAATGCTGAAGTCATGGGGAGCAAATATTTGAACAGCATATCTTCTCCATATCCGCGCTGACGAACATATTCCGCCACCGTCAGGTCGCGGAACTCTCCCGATTGCATATCCTCCACGCACAATTTGTTGAAGCGACTGATTTGAAGCAGCATCTTGATATGGGCCACACTGAAGATGTTCTTGCGTTGTGCAAACAGGCCATCCAGCCCCGTTCCGGAAAATTCCAGCCCGGTTGGTAGATATTGTACGCCGAACGACATGTCTGTCTTTTTAACAGGAACATGCAACTCGTCAAAAAGTTTAACAAGATTTGGATAATTCAGCGGGTTAAAAACCATGAACCCGGTGTCTACCGGCACTTCCTTAGCGCCCTCTGTCACGGAGACGGTATTGGTATGGCCGCCAACATAGTCGTTTTTCTCGAAGATCGTTATGTTATAGTCATCCTGGAGAAAATGTGCGCATGCCATTCCTGCGATCCCGGTTCCTACAATTCCTACTTTGTTACCCATGATCTAAGGTCCTTTCTTGGGATATTCCAGCCTGATAACAGGATTACTTCCATTTTCGTCCTGAATGTTTGATTTTCCTTCATAAGACACAATGCGCCTTGTTTCTACGTCATACTTAACAACAATCGGCGACGATATCCACCTGATAACAGAACGATCGGGTTCAATCCTGACGCTCATCTCCTTGTCCGTCAACCGCACCTTTGATGCACGAAGTTTGAAATAGTCAAGTTTGTTGGACACGGTGAAATAGAAGGTCAACATCTTGCCGTCCTTTAATTTATCCCAATTGGATTTGATATACTGGTTAAAGCCACCGTCAACTATCATCGGCTGAGGGATCTCAAGTGTCTTCTCCTCCAACTTCGAGTCTTTGTCTTTTCTGAAGAACAACCGTACCTTCTTCCCTTTCATCTCGGCTCCTTCCATGAAGCCGGTACGCAGGTCTTCGGTTATAAAATCAGGGGTAAACAGTGATCGAGTATAATCCAGTGTACGTTTTGCAATGAGTTTCTTATCGTTGCTATAATACAGCGTCACCATCTCAGTTTGTTTACCATCGACGAATTTCTCTGTGAACGATTCCGTATAGATCTTCTTTCCCTTCTCATAAGCATAGCCGTTATAAGAATTGACATTCGACGCCGCTGCGAAAGCAAATGCGATCAATGACGAGACCAATACAATATACGTTGATGATTTCTTCATCACTATTTTCTTTTTTTGAATAAATAGTGACTGATCATCCATTCGTTGCCGCCGCGGTATCCCCAGAGCTCAGCGCAAGACATGAAAAATATCCTCCAATAGGCTAACCATAGCATGCCCTTCTTTTCTCCATACGTTGCGTTCATGATGGGTATCACTTCCGCTTCGTAGGCATCCATATTTGTAAGCCATGCTTCCGACGTCTTTTGATAGTTCTTCCCATTGACAAGCCATTGATCCTGTTTAACGAGGTCCTCATCAAAATAGAACAAAAGGTCATTGCTCGGCATAATACCTCCGGTGAAGAAGTATTTGCTCATCCAATCAGACTCATCCTTCACCTCAAACTTATACGCATACTTGTGATGTGTAAAAATATGTACGAACAGTTTGCCATCGTCTTTTAACCAACCCGCAATGCGCTTCATCAACAATTTATAGTTGCGCATATGCTCAAACATTTCTACCGAAACAACGCGGTCGAACTTCTTATCAATACTAAATGCATTAATATCGGAAGTGATTACTGTGAGATTATGAATGCCGCGCATCTCAGCTTGTTCATCAATATATTTTTTCTGTGTTCTCGAATTTGATACAACCGTAAAGTTGCTTGATGGAAATTGCTTGGACATGAACAGTGACAGTGAACCCCAGCCACATCCCAATTCCAAAACTTCCTGATTAGGCTTCAATTCTGCACGACTACACGTGAGCTTAAGCATACTGTATTCAGAATCTTTTAAATTAGTCTCGCCATTCTCCCAGAAGCCGCAGCTATACTTCATGTGCGGGCCAAGCGCATATTCAAAAAACTCAGTGGGAAGTTCATAGTGTTGTTCATTCGCGTCCTGCGTATTCACAGCGATCGGACTTTCAGATAACTCGGCAACGAACGAGCGTATCGTCTGTTCAAGTGATTGATCAGCTGCCTGTTGTTGTTCCTTGAGCCTTGCTTTAAGCAGACTTCTGATTTGTTGTCTGATAATAAAATCCGGGACAATTCTTTTTTCTAGCAGCGTATCGTACCACATAGGTTCCATCCGGTAATTGGTTTATAAAATATACGCACCCGCGATTATGGTTGGATTTCAACTCATGATAGAATGCGCAAAATTTGTCCTTAGGAAGGGTAATATCCGACCATATGCTTTGTTGTGCCTGAAGAAGAACTGGATTATCATAGGAATGTGCTTTTTAACTTTAATCACCTGATCGTCAGAGATTCCCTTAATCAGCAATAATGCCTGATGAAAAGCCCGGCTGCTATTCGTGATAGCTGGAAAAGTCTTCGACCTGGCGGGATCAAAACTTTCCACGTGGACGGTTTATCCGTGAAAACCTTAAAGAGCCCTCGTGCATAATCATTTTTGTATTCATTGAAATAGTTATACAGCCGTCATGATTAAAAGCAAAAGCAATGCTTCATCCTGCACTTTTCTTGAACCAGGGAAAAAATGCGCTGGTGGTTCGCTGATATTTAATGTAAAGTTCCCCTTTCGATTTTACTGAAAGTGATTCGAGCATTGGAATGCCTGTAACTTTATTTAAAAGAATATACATCAAAACGGGACAAATTATCGAGATCCAACCGTATGGACTGTCGAACGCTATCATCGCGTATCCAACCCAGATGAGCCACTCAAAAAAATAATTCGGATGACGTGAATAATTCCACAGACCATCCTCACAAACCTTACCCTTATTGGAACGATTCATTTTGAATTTTCTCAACTGTTGATCGGCTACGCTTTCACCGATCAGTGCGACAAACCATATCACCACACCCGCCCAAACCAAAAAGGAATATTCACTTGATCTATCGACACTTATCAAAAGAAATGGAATGGATAGAACAACATTCGAAATGGCCTGGTAGATAAAGAATCGCCACATCAGAAACGCCTCTCGGTTGCCATATTCCTCACGAAGTTTTCTGTATCGTTCGTCCTCAGTTTCATGAGCGGTGTTTCTAATCAGTAAATGCGTACCAAGCCTCACACTCCAGATCACTACCAACAAAGCAATCGTCGCCCTTCGCAGAGGATCCCCACTTCCAATTATGGCGTACAGTACGGCGAGCATTCCAAAAATGTATGACCACCATCCGTCAACAATTCCAGCGTTTTTTGTTTTCGTTTGCCACCACCACACGAGCGTCATCACGGTTAGGGCGAGCGCCAGACCACAAAGAGAAAGTAACAGATATTCGTTCATGATCAGAAATTTTGTCTGATGAGCAGTGTTTTTAAATCCTCATCCTCGTTCAGGGCGAACAGTTCTTTCAGAATGTAGACACAGGTTGCTACGCTTCCCATTGTTACCAGAAAAATCAACCAAAGTATTTTCTTTAACACGGATTGTTCTTTGTAAAACATCCAGAGATAAAGACACAATATATTCGCATAAAAATCATAGAGCGTTGCTTGCATCCAGGGAATCTTGCCCAAAGTATGCCATTCTGCAAAAAGATTGCTCTCCATACTTGTATCAATGATTTCCCAGATCATAAAAATCAGGACGCAAGACAGCAGGATCTTCAGAAACGTTTTCATAGAGAAGGAATGACTTGTAAGAGAATTTTGCCTTAAATACGATATGATCAATCCTTACGGATTTGAGAAATGCCTACTAAAGTGGACTGAAGGCCGAGAAAATATTGCTCGATTCCTGCACGTTGGCGATAGGAATAAATTCACATACTTCGGCATACTCGCCCCACATTCTTTGCACCGCCGGATTCGAGTGCGCGGCTTCGATCGCTTCCTGTGATTTCCATCCAAATACTTCGATGATAGTACCATCAGAAGCCTGCATGAGAATCGGTTCACGATCAGACGCAAGACCTTCTTTTCGGAGAATACTAACGTGAGTTTTCATCAAGGTTTTGAGATCCGCTTCTTTGCCGGGGAGCGGCCTATATCCTACTATAACAAGTCTTTCCTTAATCATGCTTGAAAGTTAATATTCGCAGATGGATCGATTACTCGTGACAATCATCAGATTGAAGCACAATTCCTGTAAAGTCAAGATCTGCTTCATTTTTGAACCGCGTTCCGTTATCGTTCATAGGCGCAAAGCCTTCCACCAGATCCTCACCCTGTTTCAGAAATGCAACTTCACGCTCCGAGATCTTTCCTTCCGAGCTGAACTTGTATGTGCCGATGATCGTGTCACCGCGCAATACTCCGTCAATGGTACCAAAGTTCTTATCCTTCTCGTATAATTTATAAGTGAGATCACCTTTCACTGCTTCACCGGTAAAAGAGAGCTTCATGAATACGCTGTCTTTGTCGGTGTATGATCCGTAGCATTGAGAAGTTGTGTTGTTCTCGGAACTCAGTTTTTCCTCCGACTTTGGCGTACTGCCGCACGCGTATAGAACAACAGTTAGTACAATTGTATTGAGTAAAAAACAGGCTTGCTTTATCAATGCTCTCATTCCTATTGGGTTATACCAGTGCTACCGCTTTTAAGGCGGATAGCACCAAGGTACATTACATAAGCTGCAACCGCCAGCAATGTGTGAGAAATATCGAGGTAATTAAACCAGGTGTGAAGTGAAAGCTTGAATGAAAAGACTAATCCTGAAATGATCGTGACTACTATACTGCACAGAATAATGAGGCTTCCTTTATCCTTCGTGCGATAGTAAGTCAGCGTGTGAAACCCTCCTACAATTACCAATAGTCCGAAACCCGACTGAAATTCCACCCATTTGAAGTCAACGGTGATCAGAGTCAGCGCCGCGACGACAAAGAATTCCACAACGTTGAACGCAAGAAAAAACTTGCCGACTTTCTGATCGATCAGTGGTCGTGCATGAAATATCGCCGAGCGTTCTATCAAAATAACAGAAAGCAAGCTTATGATCCAGCCCGGCAGTTTCCACGGAAGGCTCAGCGCGTATAAGAAACCGTGTCCGATAATTCCACCCAACAAGGTGCCTACGCTCAACATGAGAAAATAGTAACGCATGTAAAGCTGTGCTCGCGACGGTAGATTTTTCTTTGTGAGGTTTATGAATGCGTAAAGACACACGGCAGATACAAGGACGTCCGTTGCAGTTGCCATTGGTTCATCAATGCGTATTCCGAAAGGAAAAATAGAAGGTTGGTGATCTACCATGTAGTAAGAAGATTGTTCCTCATAATCAATCAGGACGCAACAAGGACGTGAATAGTCTATTTTCCAAGTGAGGGATGGAATATTTATCGTTTTTTCTTGTGGAAACAAAGGCAGGGCACAACTCATGCGCTTTGCTTAGATTTTCGCCAACAAGCATTTAACAGGAACTTGTGCCAATTGTTTTTCATTTCTAAAAAAATAATTTCATTATTCTGTCCTATTCCAGATCAGATTGGTGTCATGGAGAAAAGTCATTTAAACATTACAATCATGAAAGATTTCCTTTTAGTGTACAGAATGGATTACAGCAAGACAGCGCACCGTTCACCCGAAGAGATGCAGGCAAACACCAAACGTTGGATGGATTGGATTGGCGGTATTGCTGCCCAAAACAAATTAACGGATCGCGGAAACCGACTTCACAACGGTGGCAAAGTATTAAAGCCCAATGGCCTGGTAACCGACGGCCCGTATACGGAAACAAAAGAATCACTGGGTGGCTACTCTATTATCAAGGCTGCATCTTTGGAAGAGGCAGTGCAGCTTGCCAGCGGCTGTCCTGTGTTTTCCGTAGACGGAAATGTTGAGGTCAGAGAAATTAGCATCATGTAACCGAAAAACACCTCCGCATAAGCGCGGAGGTATTTACTTTAGATCACATGAGCCACCAGGAATTGCTTCCCCATTTGTTCAGAACAGAGTATCGAAAGATCGTTTCTGTGCTATGTAAGCATTTCGGTCTGGTTCATATAGAAATTGCTGAAGATCTCACGAGCGAAACATTTCTGACGGCTTCTGAACTATGGGGACTAAAGGGTTTGCCGGAAAACCCAACGGCGTGGCTATACACTGTCGCAAAAAACAAGGCGAAGAATTATCTGAGAAATGACGCCATATTTCGAAAGCACCTGTCTACAGGAATGAATAGTGATCGAAATGATATTGATGCAAAAGAATTCAAAATCGACTTGTCGGCTAAGAACATTCAGGACAGTCAACTTCAGATGCTGTTCGTGATCTGTCACCCATCTATTCCCGATGATGCCCAGGTTGGATTAGCGTTGCGCATTCTTTGCGGCTTTGGAATCGATGAAATAGCAAGAGCTTTCCTTACCACAAAAGAAAATATCAACAAGCGACTATTCCGTGCGAAAGAGAAACTTCGCGCCGGAAACATTATGATAGAAATTCCCCATGCAAAGGAACTGACAGACAGACTTGACACTGTACTAAGAACCCTTTATCTCATTTTCAACGAAGGATATTACTCTTCCTGTCAGGACATCACCCTGAACAAGGACCTTTGCTTGGAAGCGATGCGCCTGACGCACCTGCTCCTGGAAAATGAAAGTACCAACAAGCCTGCCGTCCACGCATTCTTTTCATTAATGTGTTTTCATGCGTCACGATTTCAAGCAAGGGTCAATGACGTTGGCGAACCTGTTCTTTATAAAGATCAGGATGATTCGTTATGGGACCACGACCTTATCTCCCGTGGCGAATATCATCTCAATCTTGCCTATACCGGTAATTCGCTTTCACGTTACCACCTTGAGGCGGGTATTGCTTACTGGCACACTAACAAATCCGATTTGGGAGAGAAATGGGAAAATATTTTACAATTGTACAACCAGTTGTTGATCCTGGAATACTCCCCCATCGCCGCCTTGAATCGGACCTACGCGCTTTCAAAAGCAAACGGGCCGGCAGAAGCCATTGTTGAGGCTGAAAAATTACACCTTGATCAAAATCATCTTTACCACGCTTTGCTGGGCGAACTCTACTCGACCATTAACAAAGTAAAAGCAAGAACCCATTTCGAAAAAGCATTCGAACTGGCGATATCGTCTGCCGATAAAAATATCATGAAGAAAAAGATGGACGACTTAGCGTAGTTGCCGAAACCAGGATTCGCGGGAACAAAGGTCGCACCTGCTGCATACCCTCCAAAGGTGATAACCGGTTCACTCCAAGAGGTTATTGACGTCAGTTTACTCTTTGCTATACTTTTGCTTAGAACAAATCTAAAGTATTCATGAAGCTCTTCTACCCCTTGTTAATAACAACCCTTGTTTATAGCGCTGCCTTTGCCCAGTCAACGGGGTCAATACGCGGGATCGTTAAAACCTCAGATGGTAATCCGGCCGAATTTGTAAGTATTCAGGTCGAGAATACTGCAAAAGGTGCTATTGCAGGTAAAGCGGGGAACTTTGAAATCAACAGAGTTACACCAGGATCTTATAATCTTGTTGTCTCATTCATTGGTTTGATCACGCAAAAACTTGCTGTGGAAGTAAAGGCCGGTGAACCGACAAGTGTTGAGTTTATACTACATGAAAACGCGGCGCAGCTTCAGGAAATTGTCATCTCGGGAGCAAGACTAAATCACGATAGTCAGTTCGCGTCCAAGATGCCACTTAAGAATCTTGAAAATCCCCAAGTTTACAATTCCGTTTCAAGCGACCTGATGAAACAGCAGGCGATCACGAACTATGATGACGCATTAAACAACGTACCCGGTATACATAAACTCTGGGAATCTACCGGTCGCGGAGGAGATGGTGCATCATATTATTCTTTGCGCGGATTTGAAGCACAGGCTTCTATCGTCAACGGCCTTCCGGGACTAACGAATGGAAATCTTGATCCCGAAAACATTGAAAGGATTGAAGTCATCAAAGGCCCATCGGGTACTTTATATGGAAGTAGTTTGATTTCTTATGGCGGGTTCGTGAACACCGTAACGAAGAAGCCATACGCAGGCTTTGGTGGAGAAATTGGTTACACAGCCGGAAGCTTTGGATTGAACCGCGTAACAGCAGACATCAACACACCGCTTGGAGAAAATGAAAATGTCATTGTAAGAGTAAACGCAGCATACCACACCGAAAATAGTTTCCAGAATGCAGGTTTTCACAATTCCTTTTTTGTTGCGCCAACAGTTTCATACAAAGTCAACGACAAGCTTTCGTTTTTACTCGTCACCGAATTTATGCAACAGGAAAAAACAAATCCTATGATGTTATTCCTCGGACGTAATAGTCCGTTACAGTGGGCCAACATGGACGAGTTGAACTATAACTCGAAGCTTTCATTAACCAGCAATGATCTTTCAATCAAGAATCCTAGATACAATCTACAGGGACAAATGGTCTACAAGATATCTGATCAGTGGACTTCTCAAACAGTATTGTCACGTGGATCGACAAAATCCCATGGCTATTATTCATACCTGTACGACAATGAAAATGACCAGAAAGAATTTGGTCTGTGGATCAGCTCACAAAATGCACAAACTGCGACTACCGACATCCAGCAGAATTTCACGGGCGATTTCAACATTGGTAAAATACGCAATAGATTGGTGGTTGGTCTAGACTACTTCAATCGGAATATGATCGACAACGGCACGGGATACGCATGGGTCCACAATGTCAATGCTCAGGGCAACATTAACTATGTCGATCCCTACACTGGCGTCGAGTCAGCACCTAGTTACCTTTCGAAACCCTCCATTGATAATTTGTTAGCGCCGAGTGGAATAAGTAACAGCAATTCAAGAGATGCAACGTATAGTGCATATGCATCAAACGTCATCAACATTACACCATCTCTGATTGCCATGGCGTCGTTACGATATGATTATTTTGACACTGAAGGCGATGTCAGCATTGACGCATACGATTATCATCAATCGGCCTTGTCACCCAAGTTCGGGTTGCTTTATCAGATTATTCCTGATAAGTTATCTGTGTTCGCGAACTATATGAATGGTTTCCGCAACGTTGGGCCTACACAAATAGCAGACGCTGATGGTGCCAATCCAAGGATAAAGGCATTTAAACCGGAACATGCAAATCAGATGGAATTCGGAGTAAAAACAAGTTTACTCTCAGATCGGGTCACTACCACTGTAAGCTATTATGATATTAAGGTAGCCGACCTCGTGACTGGCGACCCAACCAATCTTTACAACAGTCTACAAGGTGGCGAAGTCGAAAGTAAAGGGGTGGAAGTTGATGTCAACATCAATCCGACTAGAGGGCTTACGTTTATCGCCGGATTCGCACACAATGTTAGTGAAGTGCTTGATGGTGATCAGGGAAATGTATGGCTTGAAACCGGAAGAAGGCCGATATACTCGGGTCCAAAAGATCTCATCAATCTTTGGGCATCTTACACCATTATGAGTGGTAAATTCGAAGGACTTGGATTTGGAGCTGGCGGTAACTACAGCAGTGCATTAAACATACTTGATAGTCAGGTGACAGGCACATTTACCCTTCCAGAATACACCGTCATCAATGGATCAGTCTTCTATGCTGTGAGCAAGTTCAGGATCGGATTGAATGTGAATAATATTACTGACAAAAAATATTTCACGGGCTACTCGACTGTGAATCCTCAGAAGCCCAGAAATGCAGTGATAAGCCTCTCGTATAAATTCTAATTCAGTTACGCGTATGCTTTACCGGCAATCATTATACAATGTGTTGGTAATCCTAGCACATCCACGATATTGCCCGAAGGGAATGAGTACAACATCATGGGGCTTATCGAAGCTTACGGGATGAACGTTGCTATTTATATCCCTATTCGCCGCTGGTATTGAATTGAGGATTCACACTGGCATACTCACCGCTTTACTGAGATTATGACGATTTTTAGTATCATCATGATCTCCAAACCAATGGATTTTCCCGGATTGAGTTGTGAAAATTTGGGGAAATTCATTCAAGAAGTTGCGGGTCGAGACGTATCAATATCGCATATGGGAAGGCGTTCGACCTGGCAACAGACAGCATCCAGGAGACTTCGTCCAGCAGTGCCTACCCCGAAGTGAACTCGGGTCAGGTGGTGAATGGCTGTTATCCATTCCAGGGGCAACGTGAGGTTCCGCGGCAATCCGCCTATCGTCCGTCACAAAAACAGGCATCGGAAATCTCATTCCAACTAAAAAGTCGTCTTTAGTACTTCTCAGCAGCGTATAGATTTACCTTTTGCACACACTCTATCTCAATTTCTAATCTTTACCGGCTTTTCCCAGGTCGTAAACGGGACCGCGGCGCGTGTTCGCGTTTTTATTCTCCCCCCTGTTTTCCGTAAAAAGCGTGAGAAAGTCTTTCACGATTATGACATCCGTCATCATCGCCATTCCATTCACCGGCTACTTTTGTCAAGTTATCTGCATAAGATGCGCTTCAAAGTCGAATTTGGAACCTTGGTGTAGAAAATTGACCCCAAATACCTCATTAAATAATTGATATGAAAAACTTAGCCGCCAGAACCGTGTTTGTAGGATTGATCCTAAGTTTATCGCTTTCAGGATCCGAAGTCAAAGCTCAGCTCGCAACCGCGTCTGCCCTGCTTTCAAACCATGATATTCACACCTTCATCAATTCTTCCGAAGAATTTGCTGAAGTAGAAAAAACCATAGACGAGCTCTCAGCTCAACTTCACGATTCATACACTAACTATCCAAATCTGCAGTTTACCGCAAGTTATGACAACGATCAGTTGATCGGATTTGTGATCACTGGCGTTAAAGACTCAAAGGATGCCAATACAATTTCTCTTATACTGATGGAGCTTCAGTCTCTTGGAGAGATCGCAAGCAGCGCGGATCTTAAGTTTTTGCCATCGAATGATATGAAGACAGCCCGCGTGAGCAAGAAAGAATCTAGAATGTAAGTTGTGCGCTAATTGTTTATGTTAAGACTTAAAGTCCTCCTGTAAACCATGAGGATTTTTTTTTGTTAAGACTCAAGGGTGTTCACTATTCTTGAGAACATGTTTCATACTACGAATTCCACCCAATTTCCAGGGTGTTGGGTCTACGCAAAAAACGCCAATCACTCAGCTTTCGCGTGATATTCAGAATTCAACGTAGTTGACTGAATGCGCAGGGGCAGTTGATAACAGAAAACCGAACCTCAACGCGCCTTAATTGTTATCTAATAACTCATAATTTATAGTTAACTTATCTCTACAATCCCAATCTATGAGATCTACGCTGGCCGTTGTGTGTATGCTGTCGCTTGGCGCCTCTATGATGTATGGGCAGAACGTAGAACTGATCGGCAAACTCAAGAACGACATCGTCGATGCCGACGATCAAAAGAAATTTGATATCCTTACGGATCTCTCCTGGGAATACAGAACATCCCTCCCCGACAGTGGTATCTACTATGGACTGAAGGCATACACACTGGGACTTGAACTTAACCGCGCAGATCTCGCGCGTCCACTAAATTTTATCGGAGTCTCCTATAATCACAAGGGAAATCATCTCGACGCCTATGACTTTTTCACTCGTGCATTAAAAACTTCGGAAGGACGAGACGACTCACTTCAGATCGCCCATGCCTGTAATAATCTCGGAAGACTGTTTCTGGAACAAGGACTCCTGACAAAGGCGCACAGGTATCTCGATCGTAGCAAGCGTATATTCGAACGCCTGAAAGATTATGCAAGTCTTGCATACGCCTATCAAAGTATTGCCGCTTACAATATGGCAATCAAGAATAATACACAGGCAGAATTTAATTATAAAAAAGCATATGAAATCAGATCAATAATTCAGGATAAGCCACGGTTAGTTGCAGCCATCATACCACTTGGGAAATTTTACATGGATACTGATCGGATAAACACTGCACTCAAATATTTCAGAATTGGCGACTCAATAGCAATGTCCATTCACGATGAACTGCTCATTGCCGAGATCAAAACACACAGGGGACAATGCCAGTTATTAAAGGGAAATCTCGATGAAGCAGAGCGACTTGTAACCAGCGGAATTACCAGAATTGAAGCGTCTGGTAACCTTCGGCTATTACCTGATGCATACTTGACCATGGGCCAGCTACAATTCAAGAAAAATAATTTTATCAAAGCGAAAGAATATTTTACGTTGATGTTAAAAGTATCGGCTTTGCGAAAGGATCTGAGAACACGCATGGAAGCAAACTTTTTTCTTTGGCAGACCCTTAAAAAAGAAAACAGCGATAATTCGGCAACAATCGATCACTATACACAATATCTGGTGCTGCGTGATTCACTACATACACTTGAAAGTCAGCAACGAACTGAACAGTTAAAATTTCATATAGAGATTGAGAAGCGGGATAAAGAGAATGAAATCCTTCGGATACGCGATTTTCAAAAGACTGCTATCATTCTTGTGCTGGCTGTGATGATTATGCTGATTGGTATCATCCTGTATACGCAGATAAAGTTCAGAGCGAAAATTTTGAGAATAAACCGTCAACTGGAGGACCGGAATCAGGCGATCAAGAATTTTAATCATATCCTGAACGAAAAAAGGTTAATGCTGGAAAAGCATATCCACACCCTTACAAACTTTTCGAAGAATGCCAGCATACAGGCAGGTCGGCTTGAACCTGCATTAAAAGATATCGTAAAGGCAGTCGCTCAAAATCTTAATACGAGCCGCGTCAGTATCTGGCTCTACAATGATGCTGAGCAATGCATAGAAACGCTTACTTTATTTGAATCAGAACCGGAGCGTTTCCCGGATAATATCAAGCTTTCGTTTGCGCAGGCACCGAAATACTTTGCCGCTATCAAACAAGAGAAAATCATTATTGCAGAAGATGCAAGAACACATCCTGCGACTTCTGAATTCAGCGATTCCTACCTAATTCCAGGTGACATCTTTTCAATGCTAGACGTGACCTTTTACGAGGATGAAAAATTGAAGGGCCTGCTTTGCTGTGAACAACAACATAACACACGAAAATGGACCGCGGAGGATAGAATTTTCGTGAGTTGCATGTCGGACATAATTTCGCTTGCACTACACATAGCACAACGGACAAAATATGAGGAAGCGATCACCGTGCAGAATACCCAGATCGCTAAAATGAATGAGTCCCTCGAGATCAGGGTAAAGCAAAGGACGGAAGAGTTAGAAGAGCAGAACAAGAAATTGATGGAGTATGCTTTTATCAATTCCCACGTGCTAAGAGGACCTGTGTCGCGAATCATGGGATTAATAAACCTTTTTGAACATGCGGATGTGATGGAGACCAGCGAAATTGTGGCGTTGCTGAAGAAGTCGAGTGAAGAGCTTGATACTGTCGTGCAGAAAATCACGGCAGCACTACACGAAGGCGCTCATTTGACGAAAGAAGACTTTGAGTAAATATTATGAGCATAGGCGGCGAATTAATAATCAACAGTCAATAAATCAATAAGTCAATATTCATGATGGACTAGACCCAGTTTTTTTTATGGCAGGGTGCTGGCTGTGCTACGCACAATAGGGGTGGACTTTATAAATATCATGGCCATAGGGGGTGATTTAATAATCAACAGTCAATAAATCAATAAAGTCAATACTCATGATGGACTAGACCCAGGTTTTTTGTTGGTGTCAATGTATGTTCCTGGCGCGATTCTCGCCGAGCGTTCGCGAAGTTGATAATTCCACAAAGACTTAAATCTGTTCTTCTCAATTCGCACTTCGTCGAATCAGAGAACCAAACGACGAAGCCGACTACTCGGAGTCCGCAATAAAACAAACGGGGTCTAGTCCATCATGAGAGTTGATTCTATTGATTGTTGACTGTTGATTATTGCCTCCCATCCCTTTAATATCCCCACAAAAGCGACTATAACATTTGCCGTCCTTCTCTCACCACCTTTTAACTGGTATTTGTCGAAAATAAGCTTGCTTTACTTTTGTAAACTTCTCTTCCTTTCCTAGCTTGAATTTAGCGCCCATCTTTTGGTTTGTTGATGCAAACTAGCGGATGGGTTTTACATTTATTACAAATAACTGTAAGCAACAAAACCCCTCAATGAGAACAGAAAAAATTATTGTCCGCGGCGAAGTGCAGCCAGCCTCGTCAGTTCCAACTTCCGAGTTTCTTGATTTAGAAGTTTCCTACCGTGTCCGCACCACGACAAGAGGTGCCGCTGAAAGACATGAAGTTCCACTCAATGACGACTCCATCATAGAGTTTGTCTTTGACGACGATACGTCGTGGATTTGTAGTCCAAACACGATTGACGAAGTCTTTCCTGAAACCACGGCAGTGAGCCGTTCCGCTGGTGAAGGAGTTGAAATACCACTCGCCCTGTCTGGCGACCAGATCGACCGCGGACTGATCGGCAGCATTCTTCTGAAAGTCGTTAATGTATTCACGAAAAAGAAACTTACCCAAACTGTCGGCCACCTCGCCGCCGATCTCGAAAAGAAACAGCTTGAGGGAAAAATAGGTCTCTTCATTCTCGACAAGAACCTCGAGCTACAGAAATTCACGCCGGAAACGAATGCCAAGCCCTATCTTCTTTTCATCCACGGCACTGCCAATAATGTTAAGGGATCCTTTAGCGGTCTTCTTGGTACGCCTGCATGGGACTTGATCCATCAGAGTTACGACGGCAGAGTGCTTGCATTTCAACATGAAACGTTGACAAAAGGCCCACTCCTCAACACACTCGACCTCGTGAATGCATTACCAAAGAACTGCACGCTTCACCTCGTCACACAATCTCATGGTGGTCACGTCGGTGAGATACTTTCAAGATTTTGCAATCAGGATGCAAATAACCTTGGCTTCAGCGATGTTGAGATCAAATTACTTAAAGACTCGGGTAGGAAAGAAGAGGTCGACAACATCAATGCCATCAAGAAGATCGTTCCCGGTAAAGCCATCAGGATCGAAAAGTTCATTCGCGTTGCATGTCCGGCCGGAGGGTCGACACTGGCTTCAAAACGACTGGATCACTTTCTCAATGTAGTGGTCAACCTGATCGGGACAGGTAGCGGACCCGTTGGCAACATCATACTTGGTGCTTTCAAGACTCTTATCGCCGCGGTGCTTTCCAGCAAGAACGACCCTAATATTCTTCCAGGGATTGAGTCTTTAAATCCTCAATCACCATTTATAAAAGTATTGAACAATCCGGAATCTTCGATTGACAATTCTCTGATCATCATTTCAGGGAATACCACGATGAAGATTAATCTAAAGGCTTTGCTGGTCATCACCACCAAACTTTTCTTTGGTCACAAAAATGATATGATCGTCGACACCGAATCCATGTACGCGGGCACACCACGAAAGGGAATGGTTCAATTTTTTATCGATGAAGGAACTGAGATCGACCATTTCCATTATTACAAAAACAAACGAACACAAGATGCCCTTGCCAATGCAATAAAGGCTAAAGAGGATGAACTGATTGTTGACTTCAGATTGGTTGAAGGTGATCTGGGCGGTGCTAAGCGTGGCGTCTTTGGTCTCGAAGGCGGACAAGTATTTCAAAATACTGTCAGTGGCTCCAAACCAATTCTTGTGGTGTTACCTGGTATTATGGGATCTAATCTTGGAGACAAGGATAGCCTTGTGTGGATTAACTATCTGGGCTTTCTAAGTGGCAATCTGAAAAAACTTGATATTAAAAATACGATGGGTGCGCCCTCGTTGATCAGAACGTCTTACGGTAAGCTTGTTAAACATTTCTCTTCTGACTACGATGTTGTGACTTTCCCTTTCGATTGGCGTGTGCAGCTTGTGAAAAGCGCGAAGAAGTTCAGCGATACTATCGAAGATCTGTTGAAACACAATCAACCCATAAAAATCATTGGGCATTCCATGGGTGGTGTGCTCGTTCGTGATTTCATTGTGAACAATCCCAATGTATGGTCGAAGTTGAATCAATCAAGTGGTTTCAGATTGATATTCCTTGGTGCGCCGTTGGGTGGATCGTATCGTATCCCTTCTGTTCTTTTTGGTAAAGACAGTATCATCAACACGCTGGCGAAAGTTGATCTACGGCATACCAAAAAAGACTTGTTGGAGTTTTTCGCGAGGTTCCCCGGTATACTAAGTCTTCTACCCCACGTCAATGATGGAGACTTCTCAGACCAGCTGACCTGGACTGCAATGAAGGATGCAAATGGTGATTCGACGTGGCCAATACCTGAAACGACTGACCTGAAGGATTGGGGCGCATATCGCGACACGATCAAAGCCAGTCTCGATGAGATCGACTATACCAACGTGACATATATTGCCGGTCGCGATAAAGCCACTTCATGCGGCTATCGCATCGACAAAACTGGCGATCGACAAGAACTTGTCTTCCTCTCCACTGCGGAAGGAGATCAAAGTGTAACCTGGGAAACAGGGATACCACAAAAGATGATCAAAGACAATTCAGTCTACTATGTCAACGCAACGCATGGGGCACTCGCAAACGAGCCCACTATCTTTGATGGCATCGCGGATATCCTTACCAATGGTTCGACTACGCTGCTCAGTAAGACGAGACCTTCGGTGCGCAGTGATCAGAAATTGTTCAGAAGTCCGGAACCTGTTGATTTCGACCTTTCACCAGAAGGAGTTGAAAAATCACTTCTGGGTTTAACCGGTACAGACGACAAACCTGCAATCGTACAACAGCCGTTAAAAGTCTCGGTAGCCAATGGTGATCTTAAGTACGCAAGCTTCCCGCTTGTTGCCGGGCATTTCAACCACGACGGAATACTCTTCGCTGAAAAGGCTATAAACGCTTATCTCAAAGGTGCACTTTCAGAAAGGCATCAATTGGGATTGTATCCTGGCCCGATTGGCACCAATGAAGTATTGATATCATCAGGAGAAGACTTCGAAGGTGCGATCATTGTCGGACTGGGTGATGTCGGTTGCCTGACATCATACCTGCTCGCAAAGACAATTGAGCAGGGTGCTTCAAAGTATCTCATCCAGATGAACAGCAAGTCATTCAATGGCCGAGTGATTAATGGAATCAGTTCACTCATCATCGGATGTGGTTATGGCGGATTGACTATCGAAGATTCTATTAACGCAGTAATCACGGGCGTCAACCATGCAAATATAAAAATCAAACAGCTGTATGGCGATAGTGCACAGACTGTTGACTGCATAGAATTCGTTGAACAAGACAAAGTCAAAGCCCTCACAGCATTTTATGCTTTACATCGTCTCGGGAAAAACAATGATGGAAACAGCCTGGCTGTTCTCGAAAAGAAGGTAATCGTTGAAAGACCGGGCGCGGTTGAGAGCACTGCATTAAGCACTTCATCAGAATGGTGGACAAGGATTACCGCGATGCAAGAGAAGCCCGTTGACAACCAAGCTCAGGATATAAGATTCAATATTTCATCGGGCGGGGCACGCGAAGAGCAACGCATTTTATCGACCAGCACAGATATTATCGAGCAGCTCGTCAATGAAATATCAACTGAAAACAATTGGTCTGTCAGCAAAGCAAAAACAGTGTTCGAGTTGCTAATTCCGACGGACTTTAAAGAACAAGTAAAGAAACAAAATAACATTGCCTGGATCCTCGACACCTATACCGCGTCTTATCCATGGGAGTTACTACAAGACAGTACTGAGAATGCGCAGCCGCTTTCCGTCAATGCCGGCATGATCAGGCAACTTGCAACACAGGACTACCGCGTCAAGATCAACGCTGCCACAAGCAACAAAGCATTGGTAATTGCGGATCCGGATTTAAGCGGAATGATCAGTCAACTGCCCGGAGCGCTTAAAGAAGGACAGTCAGCATCTTCACTGTTTACTTCAGAAGGCTTTGACACCACGACAATGTTAAGAAGCACGTCAGGTAAAATCATTGAAGCGCTGTTCAGCGCTGACTATAAGATCATCCACTTAGCGGGACACGGCATTTACGATCCTGCTTCACCGAAGCGTTCGGGTATGGTAATCGGTAATAACTCATTCCTTTCCACGCGCGAGATAAAACAAATGCCGACGGTACCTGAGTTGGTGTTTGTAAACTGTTGTTATCTGGGAAAAATCAACGGTGGTGACGAGAAGTATTATCAAGACCGTAGCAAACTTGCTGCTAACATTGGAACACAGCTGATTCAGAATGGTGTGAAAGCCGTAGTAGTTGCAGGTTGGGCGGTCGACGATGCGGCAGCTCTTGAATTCATGGACAAGTTTTACAGGGCGATGTTCGATGGCTATACTTTCGGAGAAGCAGTTCAGCATGCGAGAGCGTCTGTCTACAAACTTTCCGGGATGTCAAATAACACCTGGGGTGCTTATCAGTGTTATGGTGATCCGTACTATAAATTTACGGAAGGAGGCCATACGAAGAGCAAGCCTTACTCATTCATCACAACACGTGAAGCACTGGTGGCACTCTCTAACTTGCAAAGTGAACTGGAGACGTCAAATCTTTCTAACGATCAATATTTGCTACGCCTTGAAAACATTTCGAAAGAAATAGATGAACGCGGATTGAGAGACTCACTGGTCACGGAGAAGGAAGCGATGGTACACGCTGATCTTTATGAATACTTTGCAGCAATTAAAAAGTTCAGGAGTCTTAAGGCGGATGGTTTTTCCCTTTCGCCAGATGCACTGGAACGCTATTGTAGTATTCGGGTGAAGCAATGTGTGATCGATTATGGAACTAATCCTAAAAAGGTCAGAGCTTACCTGAATGAAATAGGCAATGTAGTCGAAGACTTCAATGGCCTTTTAAGACTTGGAGAAACCGCAAGCCGGTTTGCAGGTTTGGGAGCAACGCATAAGAGAAAGTCCCTTATGCAATCGGTGCTCACACAAAAGGTCACCGCATACGTGCAGATGGCATCGTTCTACCGGAAGGCCTATACGGCGCCAAACAATCCTTTCTTTGCAAGCTCACTTGCCAACTGGATTGAAGGCGAGCACTTACTCGTGTTGCTCGGAAAACGCAAGTGGGGCGATGGTGTCCGGGCCGGTGGCAAGATCTTATATTACTTACCTGCGTCTGCCGATGATGCAATAATCGAGTTAAATAAAGCTAAGAAAGTCATTCTGAATATGCCACCAGATAGAATGGACTATCGCAATCTTGTTGGCGTGGCTTCCATAGAACTTTGTTTGAATATATTAAAGCCATCGAAAACTTCTGTTAAGGAATTGCTGGCTTTGTATAAAAGCATCTGGGTGAAGGCTGGCACGCACGGAAAGAAATCAAGCGAGTTGGAACATTTCGATTTTCTGATAGATGCCTATCAGCAGCTTCCAAAACGAAAGGTTACTGAAATCGTAAATATGGTTAAGGGTATTCGCGAGGAGTTGGATAAACTTGCATAGGGTTCGATTTATGACGCATGGCACTAAGGCATTAAGTGCAGCGTCCCACGAGGTATGCAGACAATGCCTGGGCGAAAGAAAGTTTACTGAAGTCGCACTCCTATAAACAGAGTCGATTGATATTGCATGTCCCAATATCAGCTTACTCAAACTTGTGAGTTGGAACATCGGCACAGGAGTGATTGGCAGCACATATCACGTCTGAAATTATCCATTCCGAAATCTTTTCTTACATCTCAGACAATTCCTGTCTTGCATTTTCAACCGACGGCGGTTTCAAAATTTTAGGCAATTCGTTATCTTATAGAAAGGGACGTGCAATGTGTTCCATAGCATGATTTGGAGTTGGATGATAGTTTTTTGGCATTCATGCGAGCCTCTTTAAGGGCATTATGTGCGGGCGAAAATTGATTTTTCTGATACAGATAATACGTACGAACAATTAAACCTATGATCGGATTAGCACTTGTATATTTTGTTGGAAAATCCTACTATCAACTTGCGGAGCTGCATAATAAAAGTAAGTGGGCAATCGCCATTCTCGGCGTAGCATCTTACTACGTCGGACTTGTTGTTGGCGCCATTATCATCACTTTGATCTATGAGTTCGGGTTTTCAAAGTCAATAGAAGAAGTCAATGACGTACTGATCGGATTAATGTCAGTACCTGCCGGGATCCTTGCATGCTGGGGTCTCTATAAGATCCTGGAGAATTCATGGTCAAAGTTAAAGTCCTTCTCGGTACCAGATGAAATTCTCGATGCTAATTTTGTGAACCAACATTCAGAAGAATAATATAAGAATCTGATATTATCTATTGCAGTACTTCTATCTTAACATCCTATACTCTTAACAATCAAACATGGATAACACCGATCAAATACTTGATGCCCCGGCATTCGCAGGTCAGAAATTACAATACGCAGGATTTTGGGTACGAGTCGGTGCTGTCCTTATTGACGGGATAATTCTGGCGGTTGTAAATGGCGTATTATCGTTAGTCATAGCATCTGGCTCCAACCCATTCCTGCCTGCAATAACCGCTCTGATCCTGCAAATACTCTATTTTCCAATTATGGAGAGCTCCGCCCATCAAGCTACTGCTGGAAAGATGGCATTAGGCCTGAAAGTTGGTGATGCAGAAGGCCGGCAATTAAGTTTTGGAAATGCACTCGGCAGATATTTTGCCAAGATCCTTTCAGCATTAATCCTTTATATCGGCTTTATGATGGTTGGCTGGGATGATAAAAAGCAAGGTCTACATGATAAGATCGCGAACACGTTTGTGTTCTACGCGAAGTAAATAGTTTTTTCACCGCAGAGACGCAGCGAAAGGCATTTTGAATTTACTCAGCGTCTTCGAGCCTTTGCGGTGAAAACTTCGATATTCAAATCATCCCCCTCGACTTCACCTCGAGATACTTATTAATCGTTGAAATAGTCAGGCTCTCAGGTTTCGTCATAATTCCCATAATTCCATATTGCCTTAGTTCTTGTAGCAGCTGTACTTTTGTGAGCGCGTAATGCTCCGCGGTGGCCTGCGTATAGATGTTCTCTAATGTCTCTACCTTTACCGATGTTTGAGATGAGATCTCATTGTTCTCAAAGAATATTACCACGAGAACGTGCTTGTCATTAAGCTTTTGTAGTTGAGGGATCACGCGATGCAATGCATATGTACTCTCGAAATTGGTGAAGAGGAACAGCAAGCCCCTGCCCGTAATAAGCTTCTGTGAAGCCATGTACATTCGTTCATAGTTAGCTTCAACCGGAGCTTCTTTCTCCTTGTAAAGTGTTTCAATGATCTTCTTTAACTGTACCTTACTTCTATCAGCCTTAACCATACCCTTGGGCACTTCAGCAAAGGTGATTAGCCCGGCCTTATCCTGTTTGCCGAGTACGATATTGGAGATGACCAGCGCAGTATTGACAGCGTAATCAAACAAGCTCATTCCATTGAAAGGCATGTGCATTACCCTACTTTTATCGATGATACAGTATATCTGTTGAGATTTCTCATCTTCATACTGGTTCACCATCAATGTCGCTCTTCTACCAGTAGCCCGCCAGTTAATACTGCGGTAATCATCACCCTGAACGTATTGTTTGATGTGCTCAAACTCATAACTGTGTCCAATCCTGCGGACCTTCTTTACCCCATACTCTGTGGCTGTACGCGCAAAGGCTTTCAACTCATACTTCTTCATTTGGATAATAGAAGGATAAACCGGTATCCGCTCTTTCTCGCCGCTGCTGATGCGCTTCCTGATCAATCCAAGTGCTGTAATCACAAAAACATGAACATGTCCGAAGGCATACTCACCTCTAGTCACGGGGTGTATCGCATACGTTAGCGCATGTTGTTTATTCGGT
Organism: Chryseolinea sp.; assembly: GCA_039916665.1. Taxonomy (GTDB): domain Bacteria; phylum Bacteroidota; class Bacteroidia; order Cytophagales; family Cyclobacteriaceae; genus Chryseolinea. Next base: position 31,967 of record JBDSKX010000214.1, read on the forward strand.
AACAGATCGACGCGCCTGAGAAAATCCCTGACCTGCAGTTGTTCAGGCAGTTCGTCAATAACTTCGCCACGAAGTCGGATACCGGATTTGTTGACGAGTGAAATGGTAATCGTATTGTCATCACCCAACGATAGCACTGAAGGCGCTTCTCTTTTAATCTCAATTTTAATACCGGTACCATAGAGCAACAGGATGTCAATCAGAATTACTACCGCGTAAAGAATACACGCGGTTTTTGTAAATGGTAGCAAGAAAGGGAATGGATACGACAACATCATCGCAGCGATCAACAGTGCCACACCATAGTAAAAGCGATTCGTGAGAAACAGGTTCTTCATAGTGAATCAGCGTGGCACTTCTACCTTTTCGGTGATCTCTTTGATCACATCTTCTGGTTCAATGCCTTCCATTTCACGCTCTGCGGTAAGCATAATGCGATGATTCAATACGGGATAGGCAACATATTTAACATCATCAGGCGTGACAAAGTCGCGTCCACTCATGGCGGCAATCGCTTTTGATGCACGCATGATAGACAGTGATGCACGCGGTGAAGCTCCTAACAGCAGATCACCATTGTTCCTGGTATTGTCGACCAGTTGGGCGATGTATACAATAATTTCATCCTTGATCAGCACCTTTTCGATCACTTCCCGGCAAACCCTCAGATCATCAATCGAAATGACTGGATGAACTTCCTCAAGTGCCCTTGAATTAAAGTCGTTCCTGAATTTCTTAAGAATGTCGATCTCCTGGTCTAAGGTTGGATACCTGAGTTTTAACCGAAACAGAAAACGATCAAGCTGCGCTTCAGGAAGTCGGTATGTGCCTTCGTGTTCAATCGGGTTTTGAGTGCCAATCACGAGAAATGGAAAATCCATCAAGTGCGTTGTACCATCCACAGTAATCTGGCGTTCCTCCATAACCTCGAACAACGACGACTGTGTCTTCGCAGGTGCACGGTTGATCTCATCGATGAGTACAATGTTTGCAAAAATCGGCCCCTTGCTAAAATTGAACTCCGATGTTTTAATATTAAATATCGTTGTACCTGTGACATCTGTAGGCATCAGGTCGGGTGTAAACTGGATCCTTGAGAAACTAGCCGATACAGCCCTGGCGACCATTTTTGCTGTCAGCGTCTTGGCAATGCCTGGAACGCCTTCCAACAGTATATGTCCACCCGTAAAAATTCCGGCCAACATGAGGTCAATGGTTGTCTCCTGTCCCACAATCACCTTACCTATTTCTCTTTTGATGCGCATAACCCTATCGTTAAGCAGGTCGATACCTGATTGTAGCGGGTTGTTAGATTCTAACGGCTGTTCTTCCATATTTACGGGTGTCCTATTTACAGTGTTTATAAAAAAAGTCTATTGAATTATACAGACTCACAAGCCGTTCCGCGCCCTGCGCGTTGAAGACATTATTTTCAATCTCATGAAACTGATTAAAGATGACTGTGATATTCTTCTCCTCCACTTTTGATTTTTCAGACAGTCTTTTGAAATGAGATTCAGTAAAGTCATTTGTGTGCAACCCGTACTTCGCCCTGATAAAGTATAAAAAATACTTCATCTTCTTTTGCGCTATATCCTGATGATTTCCATTTTCAAAGTGAAGCGCCGAAATCATCTTAACGTACTCCAGGGATGTATTAACCTTTTCTTCTAACACCGGAATAGCGCGCTGCTTTCTTTTGGCTGTAAACAAAGTGTATAACGCAGCACCCAGGAGCATAAGCCACCATGCGTATTTCAAACTTTCGTGCTGCAATATATAGGCTAATGGATTGGTTTCAGGCTCAGATTCTCCGGTGTATGGCGACTTACTGAATTCATCCCATATTATCGACTTCCCCTTCAAATGAGAGAACACGCTTGCGGCATACGCCGCCTTGTCTGGTTTGGTCAGGAAGTAATTTGTAAATGCGATTGGATTTGTGTGAAGATATAAATTGCCATCACCATAGGGGAATTTGCAAAAATTTACCAGGTCAGGCGCGAGATAGCCGAGTGGAAATGTATATGTCGACGAGTCACAAAATATATCACGATTGAGATTTCTCCAAGGATAGAGGTGTCGTGCCTGATGATCACGATAACGGAACTGATACCCTGTAGCGGTATGCAGTGCTGGATGATAAAAGTTCATCATTGCCTTATCGACCTGCTGATCTTCAAGGAATAAATTTCTATTGCATTCGTTGATATAAATGCTGTCGAGTAGTTCGAGCGGTAAATAGGAGCTTGCAATAAACGCATCGTGTCCCGAGGCTATAAATCCAAGCAATGCATCGCGGTCTGTAGAATCCATGTACATGCCCTCGCCAATAAAAACATAGTCAGTGGAATCGGGTTTCGCGATACTATCCAAAAGTTGACTTAGCGGCTTCTTATCATTAACTATAAACTTTCCATCCTTTTTATAACTTTCGAGCAGCTGCCTGATAAACAGCGTTCCGTATGGTTGGTCGCTGTTTATGCGATAGGTTTCACGCCATTGATACCGCTTTTCATCTTTACTGTTCAGAATGAAATAAGCCAGGAGCAATACCCCAAGGACTGAAAAAAGGACTGTCAGGATGAGATTCTGTCGTTTCAATTGATTTTTCCAGTTTCTAATTTCTGATCAATAGCCTTAAACTCGTCGCTGAGTTCCTGAAATAGTCCACTGGATAGCGAGTGATCTCCATACCATACCTGCTCATAAGCAATGGTAAGCTTCCGGACTTCACCAAAGTATTCCGGCTTCGAGTATAATTCCGTCAGATAATCACGATTCGTTTTGTCTTTCTTCCAAATGATAAATCCTGACGCATTTAATTTCTTGAGCAATCCAAGAAAATATATCCTGATTGTCAAACGGTAGTTTCCAGATGCCAGTGCCTTTGCCAGCAGCTCATCAATGTTTAAATCAGCAATATCCTCGACATGGTTCGTAAAATCCTGCTCAACAACGCCCACCCTTCTCACCCTCGGTTTCAGTGATGTGTCTTTGATGATGTTATAAAGAATGAGTCCGATGATCGTGATCACCGCTCCATAAAATATCAGCTTTATTAACAGTCCCCCGAAAGGACCAATATTGAATAAAAATCCTCCGTTAGCATCATCGTCATCATCATCATGATCCTTCTCCCAAAAACGCTTTCCTTTTCTTTCCTTTGAATTACTTCCAGTGTTACCTCTGGTTTTTTTTGAATGGGTTTCATCGTAGTCAGTTGAACCCACTACTTTTTTCCATCGGTCATTATCAAACTTTCTAAGGGTTATGTCATCGGACTCATATTCTTTTGTCGTAGTAAGATCCTTTGGATTAAGGGTCTGATGGACATCATCTGATTCTTCCTCCGTGTATTCTTCTGCTTGTGTTGAGACAGAGTCCTGGGCGTTTGCAAAACGCAAACTGAATAGCAGGAAGACACAGAAAAATAGCGTGGTACCGTATTTCATCTTCTAAACCCTTTTAGTCCGCGGTTTCCAAAGCGCAAAATTGATTCCTTCAGGCTGTTGGCGGTGTTTATTTCTTCCAGGGTAAAATAGAGATATCCTGTGCATGCCGCCATGACCGGAAGGATCATGTAGAACGAACACGTTTTGATAAATACCTCCAGAAATCTGATGATATCCTTTGACCATGTATCAGTCTCAGCGAAATTCCATTGTAATATCGAAGTATACATCCAGATCAAAGGAGCAGATAGTACCAACAGAAAAGTGAAGGATAAGAACAAGAGCATGATCTGAAGTTCACCCGCGAGCCTGATATTTGCAAAAAAAAGTTGCCAGCCCTTAGCCACACCGTATGGCAGGCCGGATTTTTCTGTAAGCTGCGTAAAGGCCATCAACAGCATCAATCCAAAGGCGCATACCAACCCAAAAATTCCCCATCCTCCCAGGTAGATCGCGGCGTACATCACAGCCGTGATCAGGAACAGTTGTATAAATGCCTGAATGTCAAGCTTGAATTTTGTTTTGGAAGCGGCTCCATCCAGGAGCTTCATTACACGGTATAGAATAACGGACGCGCTAATGGTATTAATCAGAATAGACCAGGGTGTGTTGGTAATCATAGCAAACGTCAAATTCGAAAACAATATTTGCCACCATTCTTTCTCAAATACAATAAACTCTTCCTGTTGTCCAAGAAAAAAGAATACCGTCGTCGAAAACAACGATACTGCGACAATCCAGGGTAATAACTTCCTGACGTTACGCGAATAGAAGAGGAAAGTATCTTTTAGTATTTCGCCATTGTTTTTCACCCGGGTGTAGCTGATCGTCTCTTTTATCTGCGGCGGTAACCTGACTTCTACCAATGGCACTTCAAAACCACTGCGTGATTTTAGCCACGGGTAAACGATAAAATATCCAATAATGAAGGCGGCTGAAAGTATGATGATCACAAGCTTCACGGCATCCGGCACGTCAGTGTAACGGGTGAGAAAACTTTCAATAATCGCCGCCAAAACAAAAACAGGTGTAATCCCGACCATGAGCTTTAACGACCTGATTGCGGACAATTGAAATGCCTGCAGTCTTGAATAGGTTCCGGGAAAAATCAATCCGCTTCCCAGCGTTAGTCCCGCACCGCCGGCAAGAATAATCGATGAGATCTCCAACGTGCCATGGAGCCAGATACTCAATGCAGACTCTAAAAACAGTCCGCGTTCAATAAAGAAAAACTGAAAACATCCGACCATAATACCATTATACATCAAAATGGCAACGGTTCCGATGCTAAGAAAAACGCCCAACACATAAATACGAAACGCTACGAAGAGATTGTTGAAAGTAATTCCGAGAAACATATCCACCTGATGGGATTTCTTGTATACAGCCATTGGATCTCCCTTCGAAATATTCTCTTGTGTCATCGACACATAATCCTTTCCGAGGATTGTCGCCGCGAATTCGGGATCTTTGTATGAAGAAAAAATACCTATTGCCGTTGAGATCAGGAAAATGATAAGGGAAATTGCGAGTTGCTTTCTGGAGTAGATGATGATCTGAGGAAGTTCGTCTAACCAAAACAGCTTAAATCTGTTGCGTTTCTCTTTCTTATGACTATAAATAATTGAAAAGTACTGCCGTGCTATCTTGTTCAGGTAAACACGAACAGAGCGATTGGGATAGTAAGTCCGGGAATATGAGAGATCGTCGACTACTTGAGTAAAGAGATTGCTCAGTTTCTCAGGATCCTTAATGGGATTGGTTAACAACGTTTCAGATTCAAGCCACTTTTCCTTATTTTGAGATACAAAACGGGTCTCTTTCATGATTGAAAATATCGTTTTATGATCAGAAAATGAAGAACATAGAAATTATAACTGCACAAAATGTTGTTTTGCAGTATGAGCTAGCCGGGTTCAGAGACCGTGCGCTCGCATTTGTGATTGATCTTGTGTGTCTTATGATTTCGATAGGCATTCTGTCTGCTGTTGGCACAGGCATCGCCGGCGGGTCTCAAACAGCTCAAACTATCGTGAGTATATTCGTGTCCTGCATTTTTATTTTCTATTCGTTGCTGTTTGAGCTGTGGAACAAGGGACAGAGCATTGGAAAAATGGCCATGCGAATTCAGGTTATCAAGATGGCGGGTGGACATGCTACATTTTCAGATTACCTGGCGCGATGGGTTTTCAGACTGATTGATATCTACCTGTCGCTTGGCGCCGTAGCCTCTATGCTGATCGTGTCTTCTTCCAAAGGGCAGCGTATCGGGGACGTTGTGGCCAATACCGCAGTCGTTAAGCTGGCGTCAAAAATGAACCTGAGTCTTCAGGACCTGCTGGCTATTCACGAGCAAAAGACCTATACGCCGCAGTATGTCCAATCAAGGAAGCTTCATGAGGAGGATGCTTTACTGATCAAACAGACGCTGGATCATTACCGGCGATTTAAAAATGACGCTCATCGCGAAGCCGTCGAATTGCTGACTGAAAGGGTCAAAAAAGTTCTGGATATTGACTATGACGGGAACGATGACCTGAAGTTCCTGCAGACGGTCTTACAAGATTATGTTGTCCTAACGAGGTAATGTAAGGGCGGGGGAATTATAAATCAGGCGACCCCGATCGTTAGTACATGTGATGATCGGTCGCCAGGTTTCGGCCGTTTTGAAGTCAGTCAATTTTTTTGCCGTATCGATTTTTATAATAATCATCGCGCTTCATTTTTTCATCGAGCTTGTCCTTGAGAACGTAGCATAATAACCTAATCCACGTTGGATAAAGATTTCGTTTTAGTACAACGTTGAGCAAAGGTTCGATCTCTTTCTTTCCGAAAATCATAAAGGCTTCCTCGCGACTTACAAATCGCCCGGAGCGAAGTACTTCCGTTTCAAAGGCCTTCTTCCAACCCTCGATATTAAAATGAAATCTATTTCTCAGCAATTGCCATACCTTCTCAATATCTTCGGCTTCGAGGATATCTCTGATGTATTTTGTATCGAGTGACTCCCTGTACATTAAAATAATTCTGTCTGATTTTCGGGCCCTTTACTTTTCGTTATCTTTTTCTTTCCCGGCTTCTTTTCATCCACTGTCTTTATTACGTTATCCTCATCTCTTCCAGACGCAACCGGTCCATTTTCTTTTGCTGTAATATCTCCACCGCTATCCATTACTTCAATTTCGGGATACGTTTCGTGCTCCAATACTTTCGGAACATCAGTTTCTTCCTTTTTATTCGTGATCAACTTGCTAATAGTATCCCCTTTCATGGAATCTGCGGCGATGGGTTGACATAAAGTCAAAACATCATCCTTGGAAAGATTTGCATTCAGCCAGTCCTGTTCATATTGACGAGGGATGATGACCGGCATCCGCTTTTTACTGTTGTGAACTTTCTCCATTAGCGCATTTGCCGTTGTCGTCAGCACGGTGTATGTAAAATATTCCTGGTCTGTCGACTTATCCTTGTAACGCGAATACAAACCGGCAATTGAAAAGAGTGGCTGACCTGGCATTGTCAAGTAATAAGGCACCTTGCTTTTTCCTTTCGGATCAAGCCATCGCCACTCGAAAAAACCGGTACAGGGAATCAGGCAACGCTTACCATCCCTGGCCGCATCCCTAAAAGCCGGCTTATCATACATCTCCTCAGATATACAATTTAAAGTCTGAACACGAAGCTTCACACCATCCTGGAACGACTTTGTCCACCATGGAATAAGACCCCAATTGAACGGAAGAAGCTCGCCCTTGTCCTCAGTCGTAATGACCGGACTCGCAAGAAAATCAAACCCATTTTCGTGAAAATGAGGTGAATACAAATCAGACATTCGCTCGCCATAGGAGACGGAGTAATAATCTGCGAGATAATCGATGCTGTTGGTTTGCGATTTATGATAGCACATAGTCTGGTATTGAACTTATCAACGGTCAATATAAAGACTTAGAAGTTAGGAGTTAAGCGAAATCTGGGGTGTACAAATCATTAGTAATTTAGAATATGATTAAGATCAAAAGCATGCCTGTTTATTTCTTTTCTCCAGGTCCAGATAATCTCAAAGACGGCCTTCAGTATCGTGCATTTTGAAATCAAGATCATCGTCATTAATCACGATCGTAAAATAGTGGTGACTCCGGCAGGTCTTTGCCGCCTGGCACTATGTCGACATAGGCTGCCAGATATGATGCGGTGGCAGGCATGCTAAACTGCGGCTGCAATTGTCTGTATGCTGTAATAATAATCAACAGTCAACAATCAACAATCAATAAATCAATATTCATGATGGACTAGACCCAGTTTTTTTGATTGCGATGAAATATACGATGCTGTGGCTGGCATGCTAAACTGCGGCTGTAATTTTCTGGATGCTGTAAGAATAATCAACTGTATTGGTTAAGTTGACCTGAAAGGGCAAAACATGGCAGTCAGTATGCTGGCCTTTCAGGCCAACTTTTTTGGTGTTATACTCAGATAATGGTCGACGGATGCATTGGCCGAAATGATATTGGAGGCAATCCCCAAGCGGGGAGCAGTAATTTGAGGATAATAATGCTTGTTAGCTGACTAACATGACAAACCAGGACTACTTACTGATTACAGAAGCAGTCCAACCATCGTACTCACCCCCATACGCCGCAGCTTTTTCGCGCAGTGCTTTCGTGACTTTGGAAATCATTTCAAAATCCGCA
>JBDSKX010000215.1:0-63354 GCA_039916665.1 Chryseolinea sp.
CCGGAAAGTCGGAAGTCGATTTGTCAGGACACGCGGCCAACCTGGATGTTAAACTTCAACTTGCGTCGAAACTGCGTGCGTACAGCCTTGAGGCACAGAATGCGATGGTGGAAGTGAATGGCGCATCGAATGCAAAAGTATTTGTGACTGGTAATCTTGAGATCGAAGAAGGATTGGCAAGTGACGTTGATTACCACGGAAGTCCAAATGTTACAAAAAGAGATTAAACCATTTTTATATGATACTCTTTCTACTTTTCCTCCTGGCTGTTTTGATTGGATTGGTTTGGCAATGAATCACCGCGATGGCGCGTGACGCAAGGCCGCAAACAAGTCCTGAAATTATCGTGCGTTGGCCGCAATATTTTTTGAATGGCATTGTGTTCTTTGCGTCTTCGCGACCTTGCCGTAATTTTCAATAAATTTTGTATTTTCATATATGAAAAAGCTCCTCCTGATATCGGCTTTTTTAATCTCCTTCCAATTTTCCAAAGCCCCACACGAGGGGATTCAAGGTGAGATTTTTTGGGTCAGCGGCGACCAAATGCCCGGCCCCGATAAGACCCGTTCCCCGCAAGCCGGTATTGCGCGTGAGATCAAGATCTATCAGTTTGCAACATTAAAAGACGTTGAACAAGACGGTATTTTTTACAAAGCTGTCAATACCGAACTTGTCGCTACCACGTGGAGCAAAGCGGACGGAACCTTCAAGGTTAAATTGCCACCAGGGCAGTACTCCATTTTCACCAGGGAGCAAAAGGGTCTATTTGGCAATTTAATCGACAATGGTGGCTGCGTGAGCTGTGTTGTCGTGAACCCCAAAAAATTCTCCTGGGTCTCATTTACAGTCGATTACGAGGCAGCCTACTAGGTTGCAAGCCTTCCATTACAAATATTTGTAACGTCAAGCAACGGGTACGGGGTAACCTGCATCTTGTACCTGGAAACCTATAAATGCATTTAAAAATCTACCGGACTAAGGAAGACGAGATGATTAAGGGATGTCTGAAGCGTGATCCAAACGCTCAGAGAATCCTCTATGACATGTATTCTTCCAAGATGTATGGACTCTGCTACAGGTATGTTAAAAGTACCATGGAAGCTGAGGACATCCTGGTGATCGCATTTACGAAGGTTTTTGACAAAATACATCAGTTTAAGAGTGAAGGAAGCTTTGAGGGTTGGGTTCGTCGGATTGTTGTTAATGAAGCATTGACGTTTCTAAGGCGCAATCGCTCGATGTATCTGGAAACAGAACTAGAAAAAGCTGACCGCGAACCAGACTATTCGTCTTTGAGCGACCATCTGGAACAGGAAGATCTGATCAAGATGATCCACGAGTTGCCCACCGGTTATCGGATAGTATTTAATCTCTACGCCATTGATGGCTATACCCACAAAGAAATTGGCGAACAACTGGGTATCAGTGAAAATACTTCCAAATCCCAACTCAGCAGAGCAAGAACCTATTTGCAAAAACTGCTCATTGAGCAAGACTGGACGAACAATAAAAAAATAAGTGGTGATGAATCAACAACCAGATAAATTTTTTCGCGACAAGCTGGAAGGTTACCAACGACCAGCTCCCGATACTGCCTGGGATAAAATTATTTCTGCAGAGCGTAAAAAAAAACATGCAGCCATCTGGCTAAGGATTGCCGCGTCAATACTTCCGTTAATGGTCGCGGGATATATAATGTGGCCCATTGAACGCACTCTGGATTCTGCGCCTCTCGCCAGAAATAATAACAACGACAAGCCCGTGGTTCAAGAATCAAGTACTGCATCCGTTGATAGTGGTAAAACAAAAGACGTTTCTCCTGCTCAGCTGAATAATGTTCCTCCGTCGGCCGAACCTACAAAAACATCTGAAAGCGTCCTTACAAATCGAATAGAAAAAACATTTCCTAAATCTAACGGCAGGCCTAGTGTAAATAAAAATGTTAAAATCAAAGAAACCTTAAACGAGATACGTAAAGAAGAAGTAGCTCAATCCATACCACGAATTGAAAATGCTCCAATAGCTTCCATTTCCAATGAAGTTGGGGCCGCAGATTTCAATACAAAAGAGCGCGAAACAATGACGTTGGTGTATACTGCCAGCGATGTATCACAATATCTTGATAAAAATATTGATGATGACGCAACCTCCAATGCAAAGAAGCCATCTACGTTGAAGAAGCTGTTGATGAAAGCTAATGACCTGAGCGCTCAGGATCCATTCGGCGAACTGAGACAGAAGAAGAATGAAATTCTAGCGTTGAATTTCAAAGGTTTAGGGAACGTAGACAAAACGAGAAAACAATGAAATCAGGAATACTAATAATAGCGACACTCCTTTTAGCGGAATGTCAGATGTTGAATGCGCAGCATAAGAGTGATACGATCGTTGTACAACTCGCCAAGACAAGCAAAGTAGTATTAACAGTCGGAGATCGTGAAGATCTTGAAACGCTTAAACATTACAATTTCCAGGAACTCTTTCAGGATGTAATTAGGAAACTGGAAGCGAACGACACCACAGCACTGGCATCAGGCACCAAAACAGATACGGCTTCCGTTGCCGATGTTTCACCAACGACACGGAAAGAAGAAGACTGGAACAATGCAGACCGCGGTGATGGTAACAAAAACAATGACTGGACCAGCAGCAATAATGATTGGACAGAGCATGTACGTCATAGTCACTGGGGACGCACGTGGCAATCGTTCAACTTTGATCTGGGCACAAACAATTACATATCGAAAGGTAAATTTCCCAATTCTTCAGATCAATTATATTCAGTTCGTCCGTGGGGGTCATGGTATGTTGGACTCGCCTCCATACAGAGAACAAGGCTCGGACGTAAATTCTTCCTCGAATGGGGCGGAGGAATCAATTGGTACAACTTTAAGTTCGAAAAGGATAATATCCTGATTCAAAAAAATGATGACGGCATTTCCTTTATCGAAGATACACGCGACGTTCACTATGTGAAAAGCAAACTGACTGCTTCTTATATCACAGCATCGCTTATACCCGTCATCGATTTCAGCGACAAAAGTCGTAAGGCGCGGATATGGGATGGATACGGCAACGCTTTCAGAATTGGTCTTGGCCCTTATGTTGGATACAGGATCAGCAGCCATTCCAAGCTTGTATACAAAGACGGCGACCGCGAAAAGCAGAAAGATCACGACAGTTTTTACCTGAACAATGTGAGGTATGGTCTCAGGTTGCAACTGGGATTCCGGTCGACAGACTTCTTTTTCAACTACGATCTGAACAATATGTTTACGACCAAAAAAGGTCCCGATCTGAACGCCTTCAGCTTCGGAGTTGTCTTCTGATCATAGACATTAAATCATAGGTAATAAGGGCCCGGAAATGAAATATTCCAGGCCCTTATTTTTTTGCTAACACTTGTTTGCGTTATCCTTGAAGTTGATAAGCAACCTGCACTTCATTCGCGCGTCAAACTTTTAGATCACGCCAAATGATTAATTTTTTTAACTTTAGGTATTTAACAGGTATGTCAGAAGCCATTGGAAACTTATCCAGGAAAGAACAAGTAATTCGAAAAGCTGCAGAGCTCTTTAAAGAAAAGGGGTATGCCGCAGCGTCGATGCGTGATCTGGCGCAGTTGCTGGGCATCGAAGCTGCGAGTTTGTACTCTCACATCAAGTCAAAAGAAGAAATTCTGCGGAATCTCTGTTTTGACATGGCTACGGAATTTAGAAAGTCGCTTGAAGAAGTTGAGAAGCAAAAGCTCAGCGCCAGCGAGAAACTCCGGAATGGCATCATTGGACATATTCAGGTAATGGCGCAGGATCTGACTGCGTCGGCCGTATTTATGAACGAGCATCGTCATTTAAGTGAGCCTTACCTCCGCGATTTCCTGCTGCTGCGCATCAACTATATCAACCGTTTCAAGACAATTATTGAAGAGGGTGTCAGAACTGGTGAGTTCAAGAGCTCGATAGACAAGAAACTTGCCGTAATGACCTTGTTTTCGTCTCTGAACTGGATGCCCATGTGGTATGACCCGGGCTCTGCCATTGATCCCCAGGCGCTCGGTTTCCAACTAGCAGATATGCTGGTGAACGGGTTGAAAAAGACGCCTTAATTCGGCGAAGCAAAAGGACCCGACATCAGGAGCAATTCCTTCCATATAGATGAAACAGCCTCATAGGGCGAATCGAAATAGTTTTTCAGATACTTCAGAGCACTACTGTCTTCCGGAAGTTCATTATTCAACCATTTTAGAATGTCATCCGCCAGAATCATAATATCATTTGATTGATAATTAGGATAGTAGCGGTCCAGAAGATCCATTGCCCACAAAAAATCTAGATACTTCATCATCCGGATTAGTATTAACGACCAGCATTTATTACCAGATTGAAGCTGTCTTAAATTCTTAAAAGTTGCAAGGAAAAATTGTCCAGGAGGATTCGAACGAGATAAACGGCCGGCCGTATGGACTGAACGACGCGATGGCAGAATCCTCGCACGAAACTCTGCTACGGCTTTTCCGTTGGAAAACTTATTGTTTATGAATGATAATTTATGACCGAATTAGAACGTACTTCCAATCAGCTCCGTGAGATCGTTTCAGGTTATTATGACAAAATGAAAATGATTGCTGATACAAATTTCTCGACGAAACCATCGTCGAGAAAGTGGAGTAAAAAGGAAGTGGTCGGTCACCTCGTTGACAGCGCGCAAAATAACCTCAGAAGATTTATAACAGGTCAATACGAAAAGAATCCACCACACATTGTATATGCTCAGGAATTTTGGGTTGATGTCAATCATTATAACCAAGCGGATAAGGATGATGTACTTCTCCTTTGGAAATTAATCAACGAACGCATTTGTGTTGTCATCGAAAACATGCCTGAGTCTAACTATCAAAAGGCCTGCAACACAGGAAAAGACCAACCCGATCTACATGCGCTCGACTGGCTGGCGCGAGACTATGTCGAACATCTGAAACATCATTTGAACCAAATTATTCCTCACTCATTTCCCGGTCATATTTACCCAAAGTGAGACGCCTGAAATGCACTGGAATTGATACCTGGAATCCGGGCAAAAAACATACATGCATCAATACTGCTGATAGCGTTAGGAACGAAAACTTCATCTATCGCCAGCCTTGGATGAGACCCACGTATGGACAAAATTTCGCAAACTAAATGGCATTCATACACGACTCATAATTCAGAGTAAAGCCGGAAAAGATTGTTGATAATTCAGACGATTTTTGATCTCGGGCAATCATTAAGCCAATGAAGCGGTATCTGGGTTATCTCACTATCTCATTTGTTGCATTCCAAAGCTGCAACGTGCACAAAGAATCAGATCAACTGAACTCAATGTATTCCGTTGAGGATAGTCTTGCAGCATATCAGGACAGTCTCGTTCAAGCATGGAATATCATGATCAGTGACGACAATCAAAAAATTAACGCAATGCAAACGCTGCTTCACGAACTTGAGTCGACAAGCATCGATGACAGAGACAAGCTTGAAAGATTTGGTCAGCAGCTTGAACAACTCGGCAGGCTACGTTATACGCAGAAATCAATGTCGAATGCTGACGTGATCGAAGAGTACGATTTTGCATCAGGCACATTGGTGATGGAACTCATAAGTCTGGCCGAGTCGCGCATTGAATACAACAAAAACATGCTTCTTCAAAAACTTGTCGACGATATACTCCTTGCCGATGACCGTGTCAATAACTACCGCGAAGAATACGACGGCGTTGTCGCCGACTACAATGACTTTATCGATAATAACAAGCCTTACCTGAAGGAGATGAACGCCGATTCATTGCGAAAGAGAAGTCTGTTCCAGATGGTGTCGGTAGAGTAGCCTTTGCTTGCATTTGACACAAAAGCTTGTTGCCGTTTTTGGACTATAGGTGCGCCGCGCTACCACTCCACGAAGACAACCTTAGGTGAGTACCAATGCACGATAACTCCGGTGAGTCAGAGAGGAAACTACCATCTAGGTCTGCATAATGTATCTATAAAGCCTGTATAAGGGACACCGGGAGTTTGTTTAAGAATGCGCTCAGACAAGCGTTGAAGAGTCAGCCTGTTTTCAAACTGCCGTATCGATTCAAAGGGTCCTGATAAAAAGATTTTCGGCTCTCACAAGCGTCGTCTGCTATAAAGTTCCTGAAGCTTCCAGATATGCAACTGCCTTCTTTAGATCTTCGGGTGTATCGATTCCCAAAGTTTCAGTGAACGTCTCTGCTATTGTTATTTTGTAGCCATTCTCAAGCCACCTCAATTGTTCAAGAGATTCCGCTTTTTCGAGCGTCGAGACCGGGAGGTTTGTCAATTGTTTGAGAATGTCAGCACGATAAGCATACATACCAATGTGCTTGAAAAACTTATGCTTCTCAATCCATTGCGACTCATTTGCGTTACGGATGTGCGGGATTGGCGATCTACTGAAATATAGCGCCTCCATTTTATAGCTGAATACAGCTTTCACAAGATTGGGGTTGAATAGCTCCTCACGAGATTTTATTGACTTCACCAACGTAGCGATTTCAACTTTGTCATCCAGTTTAGAGGCGAGTAAATCGATTTGGTCGGGTTGTATAAAAGGTTCGTCACCCTGAATATTAATAACGTAATCATAGCGGGTGTTCTGTAGCAAAAGTGCTTCATAGCAACGGTCCGTTCCACTCACGTGACTGTCGCTGGTCATGCAGACTTTACCTTCAAATCCATCCACATGATCATAAATCTCGATGTTGTCGGTGGCAACGACTACGTCCGTGAGCAGACTCGAACGCTTCGCCTGCTCATAAACACGCTGGATCATTGATTTACCCTTTATCACCACCAATGGTTTGGCATGAAATCTTGAAGAGGCGTACCGCGATGGTATGATTCCCAGAATGCTCATATTTTTGATAGTCTTTACTTACGCGATGTTAATCCTGAATTCGCTTAACCTGGAGGCTGGAGCCTGACTCATTAATAACTTCTATACTTTGCCCCGCATCTACATAATCTCCTCTTGTGAAAGCATCGTAGATACGATCATTAATCAACACCTTGCCGCTGGGGCGTAAAACCGTATGTGCGCATCCGCGTTTCCCGATCATCAATTCAGTATTGAAGTTTGAGTTGTATCCCTCTTTACTTTCCTGCGTGTCTGTGAGGGCGACACGTTTATAGAATTTTGTGTTCGATAAGTGACTTCCGCCAATGAACAATACCACCATACCACCCATCACTCCACCAACCGCTGCGGTCATAGCGAGCAGGATGTCGTCCATTCTAACAAATTCAAAATCGAATGCGTCATTGTTGATCATGATCAGCACAAGTGCCAATACCGTTGTAATTATACCTGTGATCCCTGCGACACCAAATCCTGGAATAATAAATATTTCCAACGCAATCAGTATTATACCAACCAATAAAAGTATGATTTCCCAATTCTCTGCGAGACCATTGAGGTAGTACGGAATAAGATATAAGATTAAGCCGATCAGTGCTGCCACTCCGGCGAATCCAATGCCCGGAGCTTGCAATTCAAAATATATTCCAGCAAGAATCACAAGGATGAGAATACCGCTAATAACCGGATTTAGAAAAAGGGCAACCACGCGATCAGCGGCGCTCATTTCAAATTGATCAATTCGATAGTCTTTAACGCCATTCAGTTTTAATATGTCATCAATGCTTGACACCTGTCCCTCACAATAGCCATACCGTATCGCCTCCGAGGTCGACAACGTGATAATCTTCCCTGGCTTTTTCACACTGTCGATTTCCACGCTTTCGTCAACCATTCCTTCCGCGATCGTTGGATTTCGGTTGTTCACCTCAGCGGTTGATCGCATGATCGAACGCATATAAGATTGGTACTTGTCTGGTGCCTTTGCGCCGCTTCCATCGACAACTGTGGCTGCACCGATGCTTGCGCCAGGTGCCATGTAAATACTGTCACAAGCGATCGATATTAAAGCTCCTGCTGAGGCAGCATCCGAATTGATAAATACCCACACCGGCACCTTCACGGCCATGATTTTATCAACAATGTCTTTTGCATCGGTAAGCACGCCACCGTAAGTATCCATCTCTATAATCACCACATCAGACTTGCTTTCCTCTGCATGCTTCAAGGCAAGGTGCACGTATCTTGTCATCCGCGGATCAATCTCAGCCTTAATGTCCATGACCATGATGTTCTTTCGCTGCGCCATTGCTGCGATGCAACAGATGTTTAGCAACACCAATAACATCATCGAATAAGTATTATGAAGTCTATGCATAACGTAAAGTGCCCAGATTGTTGGTCATGATTACAATCGTTGAGTTACTTTGCATAAAATTAATGGATAAGCCGTTGACACGGAGCATACAGTTTAACTTTTCACGCGAATTTCAAGGGACTATCTGGAATACAGTGCTGGTGCCAGGTAAAGATATATTATTGCTGGAAATCAGGTCGGCATTAGAAAAAAGAGTAACGTTTTCCGCCGTAAACAGCAAAACAGGTGAATTCCTGTGGCATAATATCTCTTTTGAGGAACCCTGGTGGATCTCGTTGAACGGCGCATCAGACGGCACTGCGTTATTTACGATCTACACGGAAACTAACAATCCCGATCGGAAAGGCATCTTTGGATACGATGTAGCCCAGCAGAAGATCACATGGTGGAATAATGATTTCTCGTTAATTACGATTGGTGAACACGCTGTGAAAGGCATCGCTACCAAGTACGGAACGCGGGAAATCGTGCTTGACGTAAGCAATGGATGCGAAATTTCAGGAAGCGAACTCGTTCAAGTTGCTGATAATGTCGTCCGACCGTTTCAATATGCTAAAGATCAGCCATACTTTTCCACAGTGGAAATTTTTTTGACAAGCCGGTTCAATTTCTCCCCCGTTGCAGCGTTGGAGTACCTGGAGTACGAGTCGATTATTCTGATCTCATTTTATATCGGGAGGGGTGACGAACTCTCAAATGAGCTTTTAATCTTGTCTGAGGAGGGGGAAATGCTCATGCACGAAAAAATTGACGAACGACTTAAAGGAATCGGTCTGGATACTTTTTTCATCTATGAGGGTTGCGTATTTTTCGTGAAGAATAAGAGAGGATTGTTTAGTTACAAAATAGTATGATCAACGAACTGATTTTAGCGGGTGCGCTATTTTTTCACCCGCCGGTGCTACAGGATTCTATCGGTACTGAAACAATAAATGGCAAGATATTCGTCATTCATCAGGTTGGTGAAAAGGAAACCCTTTATGCTATTTCCAAGCGCTACGGAACTTCTATTGATGCCATCCTACAATACAATCCAACCGCTGATGCCGGATTGGAAGTAGGGCAGATCATCAAAGTACCCTACATTCCAAGAAAAACAATCAAGCCTGAAGGGAACGTCCACGTCGTAGCAGCAAAGGAAACGATGTTTTCCATCTCTAAAACTTACGATGTTTCAATTGATGATATCAAGAAATGGAATAATCTGACGTCAAACTCACTTTCTGTCGGGCAAGAAATTATTATAAAGAAAGGAAGCCCAACAAAACCGCCTCAGGCTGCCGTAGCCCCCTCCACATCTCCCGCCGTTTCATCCAAAGGGATGCATGTTGTTGCAGCGAAGGAAACGATGTTCTCCATTGCGCGTCAATATGGCATTACGGTGCAACAACTGAAGGATTGGAACAGCATGGAAGTCAACGATATCAGTATTGGTCAGGAATTGTACGTCTCGTCTCCGAAAGTTGACGTATCCAAACCGGTGGTTTCGACGCCATCACCTGAAGTAAAAAAGCAGGAACCAGCGGTTGTTTCCGAGATCAAGAAGGAAACACCTGTTGCTGCTGAAATCAAAAAGGATCCATCACCGGCACCTGCCGAAGTAAAGGAACAAACCATCAGGATCTCCGAGTCGGTCAAAAATAGCGATGAGGTCCTTCAAAACGGTCTTGCCGAATTGATTGAAGGAACAGAAGGAAACAGAAAATATCTGGCACTTCATCGTACGGCGCCCGTGGGAACTATTTTGAAAGTGAAGAATGAAATGAACAACAGGGAAGTGTTCGTACGCGTGATGGGAAAACTTCCGGACACCGCGCTGAGTGACAAACTTGTAATCAAGATCTCCAGATCTGCATATGATCGCCTGGGTGCAATTGACTCTCGTTTTCGCGTCGAAGTGACCTATTACAAATAGCGCGGGCTATTTCGTCTTCACATATACGTTCTTCACATTCGCTTTACCGGTATCGCGCATTTCAATCTCAAATTTCTTCAGGCTTTTGATGAGCAGTACAAGTTTCTTGTAGCCATAATTTCTTGGATCAAAATCCGGTTGTTTTTTGATCAGGATATTACCCAAGTCCCCCAGAAAAGTCCAACCGCTTTCATCAGCGAGATCATCGACGCTATCCGTTATCATTTTGACAACCTCACGGGTAACATTTCCGATGCTTACACCTGTCGGCGGTTCAATGGATTCCGTAGCTGCCGGTGCTGATTTTGGTTTAACGCGATTGGGGCGCCTTTCTTTCGGTTCTGTTTTCTCCTGATTCAGGATTTCGATGTAAATGAATTTGTCGCACGCAGATATAAATGCCGTAGGCGTTTTTCGTTCTCCGAATCCAAATACTTTCATACCGGCCTCGCGGAGGCGTGTAGCCAGTCGGGTAAAATCGCTGTCGCTTGATACGAGGCAAAATCCGTCAACCCTTCCAGAGTAAAGTATGTCCATTGCATCAATGATCATTGACGAATCTGTTGCATTTTTTCCGGTGGTATAACTGTATTGATGAATGGGTGTAATTGCATTTTCAAGCAACACTGATTTCCATCCCGAAACTGTTGGTTTCGTCCAATCAGCGTATATCCTTTTAAATGTTGGGGTGCCATACTTGGCCATCTCCTCCAACATTCCTTTTATGTTTGAATAAGGAACATTGTCGGCATCGATCAGCACGGCTAGCCTTAAGTCTTTGATCATTTCCATAATTAAATTTTAGTGATTGCCTCCGCTATCGGACTTTTTTCAATCCAATTGTTTCGTCAGCAAATTTCTCAATAAGTGTATAAACGCCTTCAACATCGTGGGATAGCAACGACGAACCCAATACGTGAGCACCGGCGTTTGGCACATCAATGGCAAATTTTTTGCCCGCTGGAGTTCCCAGTCGTTCATTCATCTCGAGGATGGCGCTGACTTTAACCTGAGGATCCTGTTCTTTTTCATCTTTGAAATAGTAAAGCGACAGCGAAGGCTGCTTCACACGACTAAACAATTTTTCATTCATTGTAGTTTCCAGCAATTCCTCGAGCTGACAAACGGCCTCAAGTCGATAGCGGTTATACCAGTATTTTTCAGTTTCTCCTTCAGATTCGCTTTCATTGTAATCGCTTCCCACAACGAGGCGGGCAATCTGTAGCCCCCATGGATTATTGGAAATAAAAGCTGCGGGATTTTTTAATGCAACATTGGGCGACATATTGATCAGCGCACTGATATCTTCAGGATATTCGGCGGCAAGTTTAAGCGCCAGCGTACCGCCCGTTGATGTGCTCATAAGAATCACTTTGTGTCCAAGGCGCTTGCCGATCATCATCGCCTGCTTCGCGCTTTCCCATGCGCGATCGGGCGTAAATTGCAATAGGGCCTCCGTTGTGTCGATTCCATGGTCCGCAAACCTTGCAAGGTAAAGATTGCATCCAAACTCCTTAGCAAAACGCTGGTGTACAGGATCACCTTCCATTCGACTCGCGGAAAAGCCATGCAGGTAAACAACTGCGTACTCCGTTTTTTGTTTGGACGAATCGTTCCAAACGATGATCGCATTGTTATCGGGTTTGAGTTTATGTTTTGATTCCTGGGTGGAGACATAAGCCTCAAGTGCTTTGGGTTGTTCAGGAACTTCGGGCAACAGAATCCTGTAGGCAGGCGTCGCAGGCTTCGGTCCGAGGAAATAAGTAACGGCAAGGGCCATGACCGGCAGAAGAATTATAACGATAGTACGAGATCGCATAAGGGGATATTTCGATTGCAAGGTACAAGAGAAGCGACAAGCTGCAAGCCACTAGCTGTGCATCTGAACTTTAACGTTTTACTCTTCGTCGCTTCCTTAGTATCCTTGGGCTACTAAACTAAAAGCTTCCCTCGCCCAAGCCAGACAGAACGCTTAATCTTGACGCTATCCGGCGCAGAGCGTACAGGTTGTCGCTTGCAGCTATTCCGGCGTATGCCCTATCTCCCCGTCGGATATCCCCACAACCAGCCTTTTCTTTTTTGTATTTTGCTGCGCATGAAGCTTTGGCTGCTGATCCTGTTCTCATTTGCATTGACTTTTCTCGCGAATGCTCAACCAAAACTCGGACTGACATTGAGTGGTGGCGGCGCCAAGGGCCTCGCACATATAGGGATTCTGGAGGCGATTGACAGCGCCGGAATCAGAGTTGATGCCATCACAGGAACGAGCATGGGGAGTATTCTCGGATCCCTTTATGCCGCTGGCTATACAGGTAAGGAGATCGAGAAGATCGCGCACGACATGGATTGGAATTTTCTTTTCAGTGGCAGGCCGTCAATCAGAACCGTAAACATCGATGAGAAAACCGAATTCGATAATTACGCAATAGAAGTTCCCTATTCTGAAGGACGACTACGCATTGGCAGCGGCATTATTGAAGGTCAAGAGCTGTGGCTGAAATTCCAGGAACTGTTTCTACCCATTTACGACATCAAGGACTTCTCAAAGTTTAGTATACCCTTTCGCTGCGTAGCGACCGACATAGCGACAGGAAAGGCCGTTGTTCTGGATCAGGGCGAATTGGTCACGGCAATTCGCGCGAGCATGGCCATACCTTCTATCTTCACGCCTATCGACTATAAAGACACGCGACTTATCGACGGTGGAATTGTGAGAAACTTTCCAGTGCGCGACGTGAAAGATATGGGTGCTGAATTTGTGATCGGTGTAAACATGTCGCAGGGACTGCTTCCTTCCAAGGAACTAAAGTCAGTGATCGACATACTCTATCAAATTGGTTTTTACAAAGATGCCGACGACTTTGAACATGAGAAAGAACTATGCAATGTTCTTATCGAACCACCTGTAGCAAAGTTTACTGCCGGAAGTTTTAGCAGTGCCGATAGTATCATAAGCGTTGGGAAAAAAACGGGACTCAAATATTATCCTGTTTTTAAAAGAATTGCAGACTCTCTGAGGAGTATTTATCCGGATTATAAACCCATTCCGAAAAGACTACCACAAACGACGCATGTTGTCGTTGATAGTATTCGGATAACCGGTTTGAAACATACTACAAACACATCGTTCAAGAACAGACTAGCACTAGAACCTGGCAAACGTTACAACGGAAAAGAAGTGGCCAATGGCATTCGTCGTGTATATGGTTCTCGCAACTATGACCGCATAGCCTATGAGTGGCATCCACTACAGCCCCCGGGGCACGCAACACTCGCATTTAACGTCACGGAAAGACCTCTAACAACCTTCAAGGCTGGTATTCACTATCACACCTATAGCAACGTTGCGCTCATCCTCGCCGGTGAAAGCAAAAATCTTATCTTCGACCGTTCAAAGTCAAGTGCTAAAATCAATATCAGCGAGAATTTCCGACTACTGCTAGAGCACAATCAACTCTTTGGAACAAAGGATAACAACAATATCATTTTATCTTTTTATCACGAAACATTCAAATTTCCGGTATACGAGAACTTTAAACAAAACAATTTATACAGAAGTCGGTTAACCAACGCGGATATTAAACTCCAACGAACATTTGGTTTCAGTTCTGCGATTGGATTGGGCACGACTCTTGAAAATTTCAGATTGAAACCAAAATTAGTAAAGGATGTATCGTTCCAGGGTGGTAACACTTATATGGAGACCTATATTTATTACAAGCACAATACGCTTAACAAGCGAAATTTCTCAACGCGCGGCTGGTATATTGAAGGTAAAATTGGCTCGGTATACGGTCAACATCCAACAGCCATTTCAATTACAAATGGCACAGCCGTGGAAAAGAGCGATACGCTCGATCTCCATAGTTATGTCACTTTTAAGCTGAAGGCAGAAAACTTTTTATCACTCAGTAAAAGGTTCACGTTAATGACACAATTCAACGTTTCGATAAACTTCAATGGCACCAATGCGTATCTGAATTTCTTCAATGTTGGCGGTATTAACGACTTCGTCAGGAATCAGGTACCATTTACCGGACTGCCGGAAAACGCGGTGAACACAAACAGTATTGGCGTATTTATGATGGGCTTACAATATCAGCTGACAAGAAGTTTGTATACAACCGTTCGTTCCAATGTTGCTGTTTATAATTTCAGGAACGAGCAGCAGATGTCTTTCGAAAAATATCTTTCGGGCGTGGGAGTTTCTGTAGGATATGACTCAGGAATCGGGCCGCTCTCAATAACGGCGATGTACAATGGGCAATCGGATAAGATCTACGGGTATGTTAATATTGGGTTCCCGTTTCGATGAGAGCCAGATTCTCTTCACCGCAGGACGCTGAGGACCGCAAAGAAATACGTTTGTTGCGTTACCCATTCAACGTTATGATTTTAAAAGTCCCTAGTTCTCAACAATAAGAAACGAACAAAACCAGAACTCTGCGGTCCTCCGCGAGCTTTGCGTCTCCTTGGTGAAAACCTCTCTTGCACTTACTCAGTTCCCTCCAACTCCTTTAATATCTTTCCAACATCTTCCTCCGTTGAATTGAGTTTTGCCCTGCAAACCTTTATCAATGCGGCGGCGCGTTTTACTTTCTCCGCCAGAATATCGACGGAGATTTGACCGTCTTCTATTTCGGTAACGATCTGTTGTAATTCCTCAAATGCTTCGGTATAATTTGTCTGTTCTTTCACTGTTACAATTCTGTTTTACTATTTACTGTGCTATTAATGACTCCACCAGCTGTTGTAGTCGACAACTCATCCCCAATGACGACGGTCGATATGTCGGAGATAACTTTTCCTTTCAGGGTAGTAATCGAAAAGCCACGGCGAAGCACATGGACCGGATCCATGACCTGTATAGTCTTTTCAATACCTGAAAGTTCATTGTGCTGCTTACTCGCGAAATTTAGCATTGCGCGATTCAATCTCTTTAAGGATTCTATGCCGGCTACCGTGTTTCGCTTTAGCATGAACATGGTATTCCGTGAAATCCCTTTTGATATTGAACGAATTTGTTCTCTGCTCAGATTGAGGGTGCTTACTGTCGATGATCTGAAATGACGAACTGTATTTCTGAAGGTCACCCGTTCATCGGCTATCAATTGTTTAGCGCTCGAGATAATCGTCTCGTAAGCCCGCTCCAAAGGATTGGAAAAATCATGAAGCTTCTGGATGAGATAGTCTGCCAGTTCTGTTGGGGTGATTGCATTTTTGAAAGCCACCATTTCCGAAACCGTTTCATTCGTAGAGTGTCCAATGCCCGTAAGCACTGGCATGGGAAAGCGCGCAATCTCCGACGCAAGTTTGTAATGATTGTAAGATGATAGTCCTACATCTCCTCCACCGCCGCGAATGATAGCTACGACATCAAAATGGCTCCCAACTTTCTTAACCCGCTTTAATTGCGCGATGATCGAATCAACTGAACGATCACCTTGCAAGAGTGCGGGAAATAGAAAGCTAAAGAACTTGAAGCCTTGTTGATTATTGTTCAGCACATTTATAAAGTCCGAATAGCCTTTGCTCGTTTCTACCGAGATAATGGCTATACGCTTAGGCAATAATGGAATTTGTAATGATCGGTTTAAGTCGAAAACATTTTCGAATTTAAGTTTCTCAATCGTCTCTAGCTTTTCACGTTCTAATTCGCCTAATGAAAACACCGGATCGATATCGATGATTCGAAGGCTAAGCCCATGTACAGCATCGAAAGTGATCGTTCCGCAGAACAAAATTGTGATTCCATCTTTGAGCGGCTCTTTCAAAGTTTTGATAAAATTAGCGTTCGCTCTCAGATAATCATCACGCCACAAACTTCCGCGCATTTGTGCCACAACTTTTCCGTTTACCTTCTCCACCAACTCAGGATAACAGTGGCCAGAATATGAATAGTGATTAAGCCTATTCATCTCCGCCTTAACCCAGAACGTGCTTTGATAGCGGTCCGAAATCGCTTTACGAATGCTCCGCGCAACTTCAAGCAGCGTGAAAATTCTCTTATCGTTTATCAGTTCCGACACGTCATGCTGCCGTTAGGTCATTTAGAAGAAACCACTTCACTTAGCTTTGATACACCCGTTTCGTTGAATGCTTCAATGGCAAAATAATAATCCACACCTTTATTAAGTGCACGTATTTCGAGGGATGTTTGGTGATCGCCAAATACCTGGTACGTCTGATACAATTTGTTCTTATCAATGCCCCAAAGGATATTATATCCGACCGCACCTGTCTCCTTGTTCCACGTGACAAAGGCATTGCGTGGATCAGTATCACGCCTGACTTTAAAACTTGAAGGCGCTTTAGGCAATGAACCAATTCCGTTTCCAAAGACCCGAACATCGCTGATCGCAAGCTTTGGCGCAGCTACGTAGACATGCTCGTATTTAATATAACGTGTTTTTACCGGAGTCTTAAGTTCGATGTAAGCGTTAGGTCTATCACGCTTTGGTTCTTCAGTGAGATCCGCGATTTTTTCCCACCTCTTGCCATCCAATGAATGATATAATCTAAACTGCGTGTAAACGCGTGCGGGATCGTTGTCAAATATGTTTGACTTATAATCAGTATAGTTTACCTGAATTGCGTTAACCATATTCACGTTTTTTAGATCAATCGTTATCCATTCTCCTTCCTTGTTTTCCTTGGCAACCCAGAATGTTCTTGGATTTTCATCTGTGATGTTTGAGATTTTGAATGTATCGAGGACAGATGATGACGTTGCGTTTTTCTTATAGGACAATAGCATCCACCCTGTGAATAATTCATCCTTCAATTGCCATTTACTTTCCGGCAACTTATGGGGAAGATCACCGAATCGTGTATTGGAAAACATCTGTCCATCCGCATCAAAACCTGCCGGGAACATGGCGATACGGCGTTCCATATTCCAGTTTACTGCGATCCATGGCGTTCCTGTGTTCCAGTAATTACCGTGTACATCTTTAAACGTATTTCCGTGGCCCGCACCCGTCACAAATCCCCCAGGTTTATAAGAAACCGGATTATATGGAGCATACGTAAATGGACCCAAAGGATCATCACTCACATACGCGCCATTAGCGTATACGTTGTATTCAGTTCCGGGTGCGCCGTATTGTAAATAGTATTTGCCATTGTGTTTAGTCATCCACGCTCCTTCCATGAATGGCTTTATGCTGCTACGGTGATCTCTTCCAAATCTTTCAAAACCATGTTCTTCAGGGTGTAGATAGAACAACGGCTTATAATCACCTTTATAGGACAGACGTTTGTGTTTGTCCAGTTCGCTTCCAAAAAGGGGATAAACGTTCGATGATCCCCAGTACATATACCATTTATTAAGATCTTCGTCATAAAACAAAGCAGGATCCCAGGGACCAATGTCCGTTGGAAGCTGCGGTAACCAACGGTTATAAAAAAGGAGGTTGCCTTTTTCGGGTTCAAGCGAATAGAATATAGGTCGCTGCTGAAAGGTAGATTGGAAAAGATAAAGCGTGTCTTTTACCGACATTGCCGCTGGCGCACACATATCTTCCATCGGCCACTTATTCGGCACTATATATTTCCAGTGCACAAGATCCTTAGAATGCCAGTAACCACCAGATATCGTCACGAAGAGAAAGTATTCCCCTTTGTGATTGACGATGACCGGATCGGCTCCAGACCGATATGAGATGCTGTCATTGAGTTGCTCATAGTTGTATTTGTAATCGATATCCATCGGATTACAATAAGTCTTTTGCGCCTGTACACAGACTGTTGACAGAACAGCGCAGAATAGAACGACGAGCAAATGTTTCATAGGGCTTATTAAAACCATCAGCAACGAATGAAGGTAAAACTTTTTAATTTAGTGTAACAGAGTTGATTGCCGCAAGGATTATCGCGTTTCGACGCTTAAAAGATCAGAAAACCAGGCTCATTCCGCACAAGGACTGAACAGTTTTGAACAGTTAGGCATTCGCAAAGTTGATTTAATCCCTTAAAAAGCAACTTTTCGTCGGTTGCATGATCTTTGGAGGTAAAAGCTTTTTTGAACCACACTATAGAGCCATTATGATCAGAAACTATCTGAAGGTTGCCCTGCGATCTATCCTCCGCAATAAACTCAGTGCATTCATCAACATCTTTGGGCTAGCGTTGGCGATGTCTTGTTCGCTGCTCATCTATTTATTTATTCGGGATGAAGTATCGTACGACAAGTATAACGACAATGCTGACCGAATGTATCGTGTTACCAGGAACTTCCTGTCTCCTGATGGCTCTGTTAACCTTCATTTGGGCCATTGTGCCCCACCCTTCGGACCTCTGTTAAAGAATGATTTCGGTGAATTTGAAGAAGTGGGACGAACGCTGAACTGGACTGTTCTGGTCGCCCGTAAGGAGAATGGAAATGAGCAAAAGTCTTTTAACGAGGAGCACGCCTATTTTGCAGAACCAGAAATTCTGAAAATATTCACGATACCAGTCGTGGAAAGCAATGTCAAAAAAAATCTGGAAGATCCTTTTCATGTCATGCTATCTGAAAAAACAGCGAAGCGATACTTTGGAAGTGAAGATCCCATAGGCAAGACGTTGAGAATGGGTAATAACTATGATATTACAGTCAGTGGAATATTTAAAGACCTGCCTGCCCAATCTTTGTGGCATCCTGATTTATTGCTATCATTTTCAACACTAAATGATACTACTATTTACGGAAGATCAGGATTGGAAAGAAACTGGGGCAACAATTCATTTGGCACTTTTGTACTTGCAAAGACCCCGCTGAATATTCCAGCTGTAGAGAAAAAGTTTCCGGCTTTTGTGGACAAGCATGTTAACGCGGGTGAGGGTGATGGTACTGGTCCGAAGCCATCGACATGGACGACACTATTCCTACAAAAAGTCACTGACATCCATTTGAATTCTCATCTCGATTCTGAGGAGGAAGCAAATGGAAACATGAACAATGTGTACATGATGGGTGTGATCGCGCTCTTTATTGTGCTCATAGCATGTTTCAACTTTGTGAATCTTTCAACAGCACGAGCATCCAAACGGGCAAAAGAAGTTGGCATGAGAAAGGTAGTTGGTGCAGTAAAGGCGCAATTGATTAATCAGTACCTCAGCGAATCAATTCTGATCGCGATGTTCGCTCTGATCATTTCAATTGGTTTTAGTTATCTGGCCATCGGATGGCTCAATGCATTCACTGGCAAATCAATCACCATAGATCTTGTAAATCATTGGAATCTGGTCCTGGCCATGGTTGTGTTTGCCATCACGATTGGGATACTTGCTGGTATTTACCCCGCCTTTGTGATCTCAGGTTTCAAGCCAGTTCTTATTCTTAAGGGACAGCAAGGTTCCAAAGGAAAAGGCTTGCTTCGGAAGTCTCTTGTCGTAGCGCAGTTCGCAGTGTCAATTGTATTGATCATTTCAACGATCATCACACTGCGACAGTTGAATTATCTGAATGATCGGCAGCTTGGGTATAACAAGGATCAAGTCGTTACCCTGTCTTTTCCAAGCGAAATTGCAGACAATTATGATGCATTCTACAACGAACTGACCAAAGCATCTGCCATTAAAAATGTTTCGCGATCAAGCCGGGTTCCAACGGGTCGCCTACTGGATTCACAGGGGACAGGACGAATTCAAAAAGGTGATAGTTTGTCTGATACCAATGTGGTATTAAAAAATATCCACGTCGACGAGGAATTCTTCAACACATACGAAATCAGTTTTGCTTCTGGTAGAAATTTCTCAAAGAATATCCCAACAGATGACTCTCTCGCATTCATTCTCAACGAATCTGCTGTTAAGATGATGGGCATGACCAACGATAATATTGTTGATAAAGAATTTCAATATGCTGGTGTTAAAGGACGCGTAGTGGGTGTTGTCAAGGACTTTCATTTTGAATCGCTTCATGAACCCATCGTTCCAATCGTATTTGAGAACAGTGGAAACCTTCAGAGACTTTCTGTTAAGCTATCGGGCGCCAATGTTCAGGATGGAATTGCCAGTATCGAGAAGGTGTGGAAGGATTTCATTCCGTATTTACCATTTGAATACAGCTTCCTCAGCATGCAATACAAGAATCTTTATGAGAGCGAGCAAAAACAAAGTCAACTGTTCGTCATCTTCGCCGGGCTCGCCATTTTGATTGCATGTCTGGGTCTATTCGGACTCGCAACATTTAATGCTATGCAGCGGGTAAAAGAAATAGGTATTCGGAAAGTGCTTGGTGCTTCTGTACCCAGTATTCTTAAGTTGTTGAGTCGCGAGATCGTGATACTGATAATAATTGCCAATATTATTGCATGGCCAATAGCCTGGTATTTTATGAACGAGTGGCTCAACACATTTGCTTATCACGTGAGCATGAGTCTGGTTACTTACATACTGGCGGGTGCAGTTGCTGTATTGATCGCATTGATTACAGTCAGTACTCAAACGATACGGGCGGCATTGGGTAATCCAGCCAACACGTTGAGGTATGAGTAAAATTTACCGCAAAGATGCAGTGACGCGCAGGCAGCTAAGAAAACACTTGCGTCCAATGCGCCACTGCATTTAATGTCACAATTTCTCTATCTCCTCCCACACTTTCCTCGCCACAGGAATTCCTTTATGCTGATTTTCTTTTCGCGTCGCCATCACGCGCTCACCAGGATATAGTATAGGCGCGCCGTTGTCTGATTCAGATTGATGATAGTCGTGAATAATGTGTTCGAGTGAACCGGCGATCGATGCGTAGTTTTGTAATTTTTTTAGTGCGATCGCGATGAAAACCTGTGACAATCCCGTCTCTCCCTTTTGTTTTGATATGTCGGCAACCGAATTGCCCCCAGAGAGAATTGTTCCCAAAATATCAAGTAGCAAAGACAGCCCTGCTCCTTTCCAATACCCTATTGGCAGAATCCTTTGAGACTTGGATATTTCTGATGGGTCAGAAGTAATGTGACCCATTGTATCATATCCACCAGGAACCGGAAGATTTTGGCCTTTTATTTTATATGATTCAATAGCACCATATGAGTACTGCGATATTGCCATGTCGAGTACGATCGCGTGATCCTTATAGGGCACAGCGATTACCAACGGATTGTTGCCAAGTTTACTATTGACCGCTCCCCACGTCGGCATGTTAGCCATGGTGTTACTCCATCCGATAAATACAAATCCCTTGCGCGCAGCATGCCACCCATAGGCACCACCTCTCATCCAGTGATTTGTGTTCGCTAATGCCACGCACCCGATGCCCTGGTAATCGGCTAGCTCAAGCGCTCTTTCAGTAGACAACAAAGCATTGAGTGGCCCCGGACCACGTTGACCATCCCATTGTTCAATGCTTCCTGCCTTCCCAGAGATAATGGCTTCTGCATTCGGAACTACAAGTCCATCTTTTACATAATGGATGAAACGCGGAAACCTATTGACACCATGAGAATAAACACCATCGAGGCTGTTGGATGCAAATATCTGAGCACAGGTCTTAGCTTTAGCTTCTGAGAAGTCGTGCTTTAATAAGACACTGTTAAACTTGGATTCCAATGTGTTGTAGGGAATCATAACAAACCCGGGAGAATTTTCTGGCATATCACAATCTAATAGATTATTAATTATTAATTATGGCGCTGAACTTCGGTTTTCTGATATCTAATGCCACCTCGGCACTGAGTCAACCACATTGATTTATAATTTATAATTCTAGGTCTCAAGAACTTAGTGAGGTTAACCATGATGCACCATGATCGCTTTAGGTTGGCGTATTGCTATTCCAAAACAAAGTACATTATTTTGCCCTTACAAATTCCAGATAACGACCAACCATACAATGAAGATCTTACGACGTTTATGTTACACAGCCTTGTTGATTGGCGCCGTCCCATCTATTACCATGGCCAAGGAAGCAACCCCGATCGATTCGGGTGCTACTGCATGGATGCTTACCTCTGCGGCGCTGGTTCTTTTAATGATTCCAGGACTCGCGATGTTTTATGGGGGGCTAGTCAGAACCAAGAACGTTCTGGGCACAATGATGCACAGCTTTGCGGCGATGGGAATTATGACAGTGTTATGGGTCATCTGTGGATATTCCATGGCATTCGGACCTAACGTTCTCGGCGGATGGTTTGGCTGGAGCGCAGATTATTTCATGTTGTCGGGGATAGACACAAACATTATGAGCGCTGGCGTTCCTGAATACGTTTTTTCAATGTTTCAGGCAAAGTTTGCCATCATCACTCCCGCTCTCATTGCCGGAGCATTTGCTGAAAGGGTATCATTTAAAGGATATTGCTTTTTCATCGCACTCTGGGGCGTTCTTATTTACAATCCGTTATGTCATTGGGTCTGGGCGGCCGACGGCTTCCTGTTCAACTTGGGCGCTAAGGGTGCAATTGATTTTGCAGGAGGTACAGTGGTTCATATTTCAGCTGGTGTCAGTGGTTTGGTTGCTGCCATCTACCTTGGAGCAAGAAAATCATTTCCACATCTTCCAATGCGCCCCAATAATCTGGTGATGACGATGATCGGCGCAGGATTACTTTGGGTAGGATGGTTTGGATTCAATGCTGGAAGCAGTATTGCCAGTGGATTAAGTACAGCCCAGGCGTTGACCGCCACGCAGGTAGCTGCTGCAGCGGGTGCATTGGCCTGGATCATCATTGAAGGTTTACATCGCAAGAAGGCTACAGCATTAGGATTTGTGAGTGGTGTCCTCGCCGGACTTGTTGCCATCACACCCGCCGCAGGGGTCGTCAAACCAGGAGGTGCGATGGCACTTGGAGTACTCGCGACGGGAATTTGTTACGTCGCCATTCTCTTAAAGGAAAAGCTTGGCTATGACGATACGTTGGATGCGTTCGGTATACACGGCGTGGGTGGAATTGTAGGTGCCCTATTTCTTACATTTTTTATCCGCGACTCCTGGATGGCTGAAGCGGCCGCTGCTGCAGGTAGCTGGTCCGTTATGCAGCAACTCGGGGTTCAGGCCTTCGCCGTTGCGATCGCGATCGCTTACGCTGGTATTGGTACTTGGATCATCTTATTTGTTCTCAGCAAATTCGTACCGCTTCGCGCAAGTGCTGAAGGTGAAATGCGAGGCCTTGATAATCATTATCACGGCGAACGCGGATACGGCATGACAAACCCTAACTAATCGAAACCATGAAACTCATCATAGCAATCATACGCGAAAATCAACTTGATCAAGTGAGGGAAGCGTTGATCGACGCAGATATTTCCCGCATCACGGTAAGTCACGTATCAGGTCACGGACGAGCAAAAACTGAAGAGATCTACAGAGGACAGGTAGTTATTCCAAACCTTGTCCCTAATATCCGATTAGACATCGCTGTCAACGACGACTTTGTAGACAAGACATGCAACGCAATTCTTAATGCCACAAAAGCAAATGACGGTGGCATGATCGGAAGTGGAAAGATCTTTATCACGCCACTTGAAGAAGTGATACGGCTCAGGACGGGTGAACGGGGGCCGGAAGCAATTTAGAAAGTTATGAGTTGGGAGTTGATCCACATCACTCCTAACGCTCAAATCTTACCCGTTCCATTCTCGGGTTCAAGAAATGCATGATCACCCATGCAATGAGATACCCAAACCCGCAGATTGTAAAGAGAATGTTATAACCAATCACAATATTGCCTAGCGCTTTATAGTGATCCAAAAGATTTCCGACAAGCAAAGGGAAGAGCATCCCTCCTATTGATCCGGCCATTCCTCCTACGCCGACAACGGAGCTAATCGCATGTTTTGGAAACATGTCTGAAACCGTTGTAAAGATGTTGGCACTCCACGCCTGATGCGCTGCAGCGGCTAGACTAATCAAACCTACAGCAACCCAAATATTCGGTGCGTAAGGTGCCGTAATGATAGGTACCACACAAATGGCAAAGAAAAGCATTGAAACCTTTCTGGCTTTGAAGACCAGCCAGCCCTTCCTGATCAAAAATGATGACAAGTATCCGCCACCGACGCTACCGATAGTAGTCGCAGTATAAACAATTACGAGTTGAAGGTTTGGTTTCTTAAGATCGATCTGATACGCATCAGAGAAATATGAAGGCAACCAGAATAGGAAGAACCACCAGATAGGATCTGTCAATAGTTTCCCGAATAAGAAAACGTAAGTCTGACGAATGCCCAGTAATGTGATCCATGAAGGTGATTTTTGCGCGACATTCTCCTGTTCATCAACATCACTGTGTATCAGATCGTATTCAGGTTTTAACAAGCGCTTTTGTTTCGACGGAATTTCATAAAAGATCCACCAGAATATCAACCAGATAAATCCGATCGCACCAGTCCAGATAAAAGCAGGACGCCATCCCCATTCACCAAGAATCCACGGCACAGCAATAGGTGCTATAACGGCACCAATATTGGTACCTGCATTAAAAATACCAGTAGCAAAGGCGCGCTCACGTTTGGGAAACCATTCAGCCGTTGCTTTAATAGCCGTCGGGAAATTACCCGCTTCGCTGAGCCCCAGAAAAGCTCGTACAGCACCGAACCCTATTGTTGAATGCACTACTGCATGAAGCATGGCTGCAATGCTCCAGAAAAAGACAGAAATGGTATAGCCCATTTTTGTTCCAACTTTATCAACGATTTTGCCGAACAAAAGTAATCCGATTGCATAGGCGGCACTGAATGCCATCACGATGTTCCCGTAGTCGGTCTCTGACCAATGATACTCTTCTTCAAGTGTTGGCTTGAGTAATCCGATTACCTGACGGTCTACGTAATTAATCGTTGTCGCGAAAAACAATAGCCCGCAAATAACCCAGCGATATTTTCCAACGGTTTGATTCTGCAGTGCCATCAGTGTATTCCTATGATTGGTTTCGTACGCGTTTTGCTAATTCAAGAAGATCCTTAACCTTGTTTGTAAGTGCGGGCCAGTCGCGTGATTCCATAATATCTTTTGTGAACAGCTGTGAGCCAAGTCCTACGCAAGCGGCGCCTGCATTAAACCAGGCTGAAAGACTTTTTTCATTTGGTTCTACTCCACCAGTTATCATCAATTGTATGTCGGGAACCACCGGCATGATCGCGGAAACAAATCCTGGCCCGAGTACTGAACCAGGAAACACTTTAATTACATGTGCACCGTGTTCGCGTGCCGTAACGATTTCTGTTAAAGTTGCACATCCCGGCATCCAAAGTCTATCATAAAGACGGCAAACCTCAGCCATCTCGACTTTCATAATCGGTGAAATAATAAAATGAGCTCCTGCTTCAATAAATCGTTTTGTCGTAACCGCATCCATCACGGTACCGATGCCCATCATCAGTCCGGGCAGAGACTTCGATGCTTCCAGTAATTGAACAAATACCTCGTAAGAATTTTTTCTGCGATTTGTGAATTCAAAGGCCCGGATGCCGCCATCATACACAGCTTTCAAAACTGCGAGGGCTTCGTCGGGATTATCATGCGTGAATAACGGAACGACGCCTGTGGACTTCATCTGATCCACGATCTGCTGATTCGTAAAATTCATTGTCATTATCGTAATAGTTTTCCTACGTTTTCTCCTTTAACCAGTGCGTCAACTTCACCAACACTAACGAGATTCACGTCGCCTTCCAGTGAATGCTTCAACGCACACGAAGCAATGGCAAACTCTATTGTTTGCTGGTCATCTTTGTTAGTCAGCCATCCATAAATTAATCCCCCCATATAAGCGTCCCCGGTTCCAACCCGGTCAACAATATGCGTCAGATCATACTCTTTAGAGGTCAATAATTGCTGGCCATCCCATAAGTAAGCAATCATTTTGTTGTGCGACGAACTTATCGATTCCCGGTGAGTATGTGTAATCTTCTTTATGTTTGGATAGCCAGCCATTACTTTTTTACAGGTTGTCGTGAAATCTTTATCCGAGATCCCTACGCAATTTTCAAAGTCAGCTATGCCGCCAACAATCAGGTCAGTCCTTGAGATAAGTGATGGCATAATTTCACGTGCCGACTTTCCGTACTGCCAAAGGTTCCTTCGATAGTTGATGTCTCCTGAAATCGTAATTCCTTTTTTCTTTGCTGCTTCAATTGCCTGATCACAAACATCAGCAGCACCCTGTGAAATTGCCGGAGTGATTCCGGTGTAGTGAAACCAGTTGACATCCTGAAAAACTTCATCCCAGTTGATCATTGTTGGTTTGATGTGCGCGAAGGCAGAATCAAAACGATCATAAATGATTCGGGAAGCACGTTGCATTGAACCATTTTCGAGAAAGTAAACACCAATGCGATCACCGCCATAAACAATGTATGAAGTATCCACTCCGAACCTCCTCAATGTTTCTGTCGCCGCCTTACCAAAGTCGTTGTCTGGAAAACGTGTAACATGCGTGGCAGGAATACCAAAGCTGCTCAGGCAAACTGAAACATTAGCTTCCGATCCCGCATATACAACGTTGAAGCTATCCGCCTGAGTGAACCGCGCAAATCCAGGAGTGGACAAACGCATCATAATCTCTCCAAGCGTAACTACTTTATTCTTCATCAATATCTCTTTGGATCAATTACTAATTTTTGTTGCTGCTCTTTTATCATTGCTCTCGACGCAAGTCTCAATCAGCCGAATCACATCCCTTGACTCTTCAGGCTTCACGACTAACTCGACGCCATTTCTTATCGAGTCGTAAACAGAATCATAGAACAGCAAATAGTTACCCGGAAGCGTTTCAATATGCGCCTCCACATGAAGTCCGTTGATTGTCGTATTGAGTTTACCCCAAAATTCTTTAGTATCTATTCCCCAGCCAGCGCTTCCTGGAATTTTTCCGTCCTTTAATAATTGCTCCTGCGGGTCAATTCCATACTTTATAAATGAACCATCCGTTCCGTGAATAATATATCGCGGAGATGGTTCTCGTACTAGGTAACTTGATTTCACAATCACATAAAAACCCAAGTATTGAAGTCTGATGTCATAAAAGTCATCCACTTTACCGAGAGGTCTCTGAACGCCAAGCCGTGCGTCGACTTCAAGTGGCATTCCGAAAAGGACGACAACCTGATCTAACATATGAGATCCAAGATTATATAAGATGCCCGTGCCAGGTGCAGCGTTCTCTTTCCATGTATTGGCTTCTATATAATTTCTGTAGCGGTCATAGTGAAGTTCGAACTCGACAAGCTGCCCTACCATTTTCGATTCTAAAATTCTTCTTACAGTCAGAAAGTCTCCGTCCCAGCGGCGATTCTGGAATACGGTAAGCGTCTTCTTTACTTTCTTCGAAAGTGCAATAAGCTTATCAGCTTCTGCTGTCGTTACTGAAAATGGTTTCTCAACAACGGCATGTTTACCCGCCTCAAGCACCTTACATGCGAAGTCAAAATGCGTTTCATTAGGAGTGTTGACAATTACAAGTTCAATAGTTTTGTCCTTCAATACCTGATCAACGCTATTCACAACGGCAACGCCTGGGTAAGTCTGAGTTGCACGTATCGAGTTTCGTTGTACAATGGTAGACAAGTTGAAACCCTGATGTGCTTCCAGCAATGGTCCGTGAAATATTTCGCCCGACATCCCAAAAGAAAGCAAAGCGGTATTGATTGGTGTCATGAATCTATCTTAATTGGCTTTACTGTTGTACGTGCTCGTTTAATGGCTTTTAATAGTTCTACAAGATGATGGGCTATATTAGTCCAGTCTTTTGCAACAATCGAATCTCTAGTGAATATCTGACCTCCAATTTTAACAGCTGCAGCGCCAGATTCAAACCATCTCGCCAGACTTTCATCCCGGAGATCAGATACTCCAGATGGTAGCAATGAAAGTTCAGGATAACGACGGGCGATTGGGGCTATAAAATCGGAACCCAATACATTCCCCGGCAGTATGTTAATAGCGATCGCTCCCATCGCATGAGCTTTTTCTACCTCGTCTGACGCAGAGCAACCAGGCATCCAAAGTATCTGCTTGTTTTTACACACTTCTCCCATATCTGGGCGAAGAAATGGTGATGCTATAAACTGTGCGCCAGCATTGATGTAGCGTTCTGTCATTGTTGCATCAAGAACCGTCCCAACACCGAACGTGAGACCTGGAAAATGGCTTCGTTGGCCAATAAGATGCTCGAAAAAACGCAACCCTTTATTGTCGCGCTGATGCGTAAACTCAAAGATTCGCAATCCGCATTGATACCCTATTGTGACGATGCGAAGCAAGACGTCCATATCGGAATGATAGAAAACCGGAATCATTCCCTGCTCCCTGATCCTGACCGTCAATTCCTTCTTGCTTACTGACATTCTTCAACAGATATTTATGGACTCTTTTGGAAAAAGTTTTTTAAGGTATAAAAATAGATTCAAACTACGCTATCGATCTCTCAAGATAAATTGTTTTTACAGGCATGACGACCAGATTCCTAAAAATACATCCTGCAGATAATGTATACGTTGCACTGACTGACTTAAAAGCAGGTGAGCAATTATCGCTGCCCGATGGCAAGTCTATTAAACTGTCGGATGACATTCCGGCGAAACATAAGTTTACCGATCGTCCGCTCGCAGCGGGCGATGAAATATTGATGTACGGTATTCTCGTCGGGAAGACATTAAGTCCAATCCACGAAGGTGGTGTGATCGGAACTCATAACTTGAAACACAAATCAGCACCCTACTCAGGAAGAACAAAAAATTATAGTTGGACAGCTCCTGACGTTTCAAAATTCAAGAATAAGACGTTTGAGGGATACCATCGTAAAGATGGACAAGTAGGAACTGCCAACTATTGGCTCGTCGTACCGCTGGTATTTTGTGAGAACCGAAACGTAGAGGCGATACGCGATGCGTTTATGGATGAGCTTGGTTTCACAAAGCCTGACGTCTATAAGAACTATGTCCACGATCTCGTTCAGCGTTACCGCGATGGAAAAACAGATCAACTCGAAACCGTTGCTTTTCAACCTACAGAAAACCATGCCACCTCAAGACTTTTTAAAAATTTAGACGGCATAAAATTTCTCACCCATCAGGGTGGATGCGGAGGAACGCGACAAGATGCACAAACACTCTGTGCACTGATCGCAGGGTACATCCACAATCCAAATGTAGCCGGCGCGACGGTACTGAGTCTTGGCTGTCAGAATGCTGAGATTAAAACACTTCAAGAACGTTTGAAAGTTCTGGATCCTGATGCAACGAAGCCAGTCATCATTCTCGATCAACAAAATGCTGGGACCGAACAAGAACTTCTTTCTCAGGCGATCCAAAAGACTTTCTTCGGACTTATCGAAGCAGATAAGATTTTTAGGAAGCCCGCATCCTTGAGTAAACTTGTTGTCGGTCTGAAGTGTGGAGGATCCGATGGATTTTCAGGTATCTCTGCAAATCCGGCGATCGGCCATACTTCTGATCTGCTGGTGGCATTGGGTGGAAGCACCATTCTTTCTGAATTCCCGGAGTTGTGTGGCGTCGAACAAGAACTCATTAACCGATGTGTTGATGACGAGGCTGGAGAATTGTTCATCAAGCTCATGAGAACTTACAGCAGCGCGGCAGAAGCAGTAGGCTCTGGGTTCGATATGAATCCGAGTCCGGGTAACATCAAAGACGGACTAATCACCGATGCTATTAAATCTGCAGGTGCTGCCAAAAAAGGTGGGACTGCGCCCGTAGCCGATGTGTTGCAATATGCGACCTACATCAAAAAGCCTGGTCTTAATTTGTTGTGTACGCCGGGTAACGATGTTGAAAGTACAACGGGTACAACCGGTTCAGGTGCGCAAATCATTCTATTTACGACAGGGCTGGGAACTCCCACTGGTAATCCGGTTTCTCAGGTGATCAAGATCTCCACCAATACGAAGCTGGCGCAAAAGATGCCTGACATTATTGATTTCAATACCGGATCAATCATTTCCGGTGAAAAGAATATTGAACAGGTTGGTGAAGAGATACTCGACTTCATTATTGATGTCGCCAGTGGTCGTATCAATGCAAAGGCTGTCGGATTAAATCAGGACGATTTCATTCCGTGGAAACGCGGCGTTTCTTTATAGTATCGTTTTGTTATTTCTGTTCTATCATTTACAGACAATCTTATTCTTGATCAATGCTCGCAAAGCTCAACAAGGAAAATGCAAAAGTCTCCATAGATCGTCCTGTTAAAGTCCTCCAGTTCGGTGATGGAAATTTTCTGAGAGGTTTTGTCGACTGGATGATCGATGTTCTGAATGAGAATACAGATTTCAATGGGAATATCAAGGTGATTGCACCACTCCGGAAAGGTCGCGCCGCATCACCGGATCATCAAGATGGCCTTTTCCATGTTGTCCTTAATGGTATCGCTGATGGCATTCGGGTTTCGGATACACGTTTGATTACATCGGTTTCAGAAACGATAGATCCCTACCTTCAGAACAATGCATTTCTTGAGACCGTTAAAGATCGAAATATCAAATTATTGGTTTCAAATTCAACTGAGTCAGGCATTGCGTTTCTCGATAGTGACATCGACTTAACCAAACCTGCAGAAAGTTTCCCAGCAAAAGTAACGCAGTGGCTATGGCAAAGATTTCTTCATTTTAAAGGTGATGAAAGTGTCGGAATTTATTTCTTACCCTGTGAGTTGATTCAGAACAACGGGGATAAGTTACAGGAGATGGTGCTAAAGTACGCTACTGTCTGGCAGCTGCCGGTGGAATTTACGACGTGGATCAATGATCACAATACATTTTGCAATACGCTTGTCGATCGCATTGTCACCGGATATCCAAAGGAACGCGCTCGTGAGTTGAATGCAGCAACTGGATTCGAGGATGAAAAATTAGTCGCGGCAGAACCATATTACCTCTGGGTAATTGAATCGAAAAAACAGGTTGAGGAAATATTCCCTTCGCGAAAAGCCGGACTTGCAGTTGAATTTGTATCCGACCTTAAGCCTTACCATACCCGTAAAGTAAGAATATTAAACGGAGCACATACTGCCATGATGTCGATCGCATATTTGCGTGGGCTTCGGACTGTGAGAGAAGCGATTGAAGATCCTGATGTATTTGAATTCGTTGAAAACGCGATCAGAAAAGAGATCATTCCAACACTACCCTTACCCGCACGTGAATTGAATAAATTCGCAGACGAAGTTATTGAACGTTTCAGAAACCCGTTCATCAGCCATGAGTTGGCGAGCATCGCGTTGAATTCAATATCAAAGTTTAGAGTGAGGGTGTTACCGTCGATATTAGAATATGAGTTGATCAAAGGTGTGTTACCTGAAAATTTAGTTCGGTCGTTCGCTGCGCTATTACTGTTTTATCGGGGGAAATGGAAGGGCGAAAAGATGCCCGTAAAAGATGATGAAGGAGTAGCGGAGTTTATCAGGGAAGCATGGGCAGAGCCCACGACGAAGCATTTTGTTGATAGGATTTTATCGAATGTGCATTTGTGGGGTGAGGATTTGACGATGGTAAGCGGGCTGGGTGTGAGATTGGTGAAGGAAATTGAAAGTATGAGTGCATAGGGCACGAGCGCCTAAGGCACGAGTCTCGCGCTTAATTCATCAGAACTTTCAAAGATTGCATTGCTAAGACTTGCGCCAGTTTTTGTATTCGTTGTGTCTTAGCGTCTCCGGTGAAAAATTATTCCGGCATCACCAGCTTAATGATATCATTCGCGAAGATGAAAACCATCAACCCCAACAAAAATACCATTCCCACTTTTTGCGCGTTCTCAAGAAACTTATCAGATGGCTTGCGTCGTGAGATGATTTCGTAGCTGAGGAACATTACGTGTCCCCCATCAAGTGCGGGTATCGGAAGTAAATTCATAAAGGCGAGAACGAGAGACAAAACACCAGTCAAAGACCAGAATCTTGCCCAATCCCACTCCGTGCCAAAAGCTTGCATGATCCCGATGGGGCCGGAAATAGATTTTTGCGCCGATAGCTTGCCCGTTACAACACGACTAAGTGCTGTAACCTGTGATGCTAAGGTGGAGAATGCGCGTTGCGTTCCCTTTGGAATTGACTCAAGGAAACTATAGGTAATACGTGCTTCCGCTTTGTCGCGGAATTCTTTTGAGAGGCTTCCCTGCACATAAAAACCAACACTCTTGCGGCCCTTGAAAGGTTCCACAAATGAAAGTGTTTCAGCGCCGCGTTGGACCTTGAAAGATATTGTATCCGAAGCAGGATTAAGGGAATCCCTTACCTGAGCTTTTATCATCGCCATCAGTTGATCGTGATATAGTATAGGCGTTCCGTTGATTTCGGTAATTCTATCGCCAGGTTTCAATCCTACTTTGTCAGCAAGTGAGCCGGGCTCAGTTCTGCCGATGACAGGCGGAATTCTTGGGAACAGAAAATCACTTGCGCTGCTCTTCTTTCCGAACTTCTGAATGAAATCTGCCGGAATCGGTAAGTCTATCAGTTTTCCATCGCGATCAACAGTATAGTATCCATTATTACTCAGCAACGTCTGCAAATTCATTATGTCTTGCAGGTATTGAAAATCCTTGCCATTAATCTTTACGATCTTATCACCATTATGCAGACCGATTTCTTCACCAATGGTTCCCACCATTATACCGCCATTATCATTAATGACATCTTTCTTCCAATACGTATCGCCAATGAAGTAGGTGAGGCCTATGAAGATCATCACGCCGATAATCACATTCACAAAAATACCACCGAGCATGACGATCAGGCGTTGCCATGCTGGCTTTGCGCGAAATTCGTATGATTGTGGTGGAAGTTTCATCGCTTCAGTATCAAGCGATTCATCAATCATTCCGGAGATCTTCACATATCCTCCCAAAGGAATAGCGCTGATCGCGTATTCTGTTTCACCTTTTCTAAATGACCATATCTTTGGAGGAAATCCGATCGAAAATTGTTCTACACGCATTCCAAAATACTTCGCCGCCAACAAGTGCCCCATTTCATGCACCGCCACTAAGAAGGAAAGACTCAGCAGAAGCTGAGCCAACATCGTCATCCATTCCATTTATTCTGTCGTTACCAATTTTTAATATCCTTCTATTTCTTATCGTTTCACGAACTCGAAAGCCCTTATTCGTGTCTCTTTGTCAGTGTTCACGTAGTCCTCGTAGTCCGGACTCTTTATATAATCCATCTTTTCCAGGCATTTCTCTACAATATCCGACATTTCTAAAAATCCAATTCTATCCTTCAAAAACTCGGCCACAGCTACTTCGTTGGCCGCATTCAACACGCATGGCATATTTCCAGCACGATTTAGCGCGGCAAAGGCCAATGCAAGATTACGAAAAGTTTCTGTATCAGGCTTTTCGAACGTCAGGGATGGGTAGTTGGTAAAGTCAAACCTAGGAAAATGCGATTTCAAACGATTCGGATACGACATAGCAAACTGTATCGGTAAACGCATGTCTGGAAGTCCGAGTTGTGCTTTCAATGAACCGTCCTCGAACTGCACCATGGAATGCACGATCGACTGTGGATGAACAACAACCTCAACTTGTTCCGTTTTCAATCCAAAAAGCCACTTTGCTTCAATGACTTCGAGTCCTTTGTTCATTAATGTGGCTGAATCAATGGTGACCTTAACGCCCATATTCCAATTCGGGTGTTTTAAGGCCTGAAGTTTAGTGATAGATTGAAGTTCATTCTTCTTTTTACCACGGAATGGACCGCCGGATGCAGTTAGAATAATTTTTTCAATCCGGTTGTGAAATTCTCCCATGATACATTGGAAGATTGCCGAATGTTCGGAATCAACAGGGTAAATATTGACGCCCTTTTCTGCTGCCATGCGAGTGATTAGTTCACCGGCGACAACCAGTGTTTCTTTGTTGGCAAGCGCTATATTTTTTCCAGCTTCAATGGCTTTGATCGTTGGCTTCAAACCAGAGTAGCCGACTAATGCCGTAAGCACGAGATCGATCGAATCGATTTGTACGACCGAACACAGAGAAGACTCACCGGTATAAACTTTAATGTGTTCGTTTTTTAATGCCTCTTTTACAATCGGATATTGCTGTTCATCGACAATGACGACCGCGTTGGGTTTGAAGCGACGCGCTTGTTCAATCAAAAGTTGTGCGTTGCTGTGTGCCGTTAAGACTTCAACTTCAAAAGCATCAGGATGTGCAGCAATAACTTCGAGGGCCTGTGTGCCGATAGATCCGGTGGATCCGAGAATGGCAATGCTTTTCTGGGCCATTATAAAAGTTCAAATCGTGTCTTAGTGGATTTCATGTCAGTATGCCGCAAGGATGTCAGCAATTTTCCGGTCGTTTGAAAGTCGGGGTACTTTATTTTGGCCACCCAGCTTTCCCTGAGATTTCATGTACTCTATAAAAGAGTTTCTTGGAACGCTGTTGATCTTCAATGTGCGAAGAATATTGCCGGTGATCAAATCATCATAGTAAACATTCAGTTTCCTCATTTGTTCATCAAGCTCCAAAGAAAATCCGGGAATATCATTTGGAGGTGTTGCAAACTCTACAAGCCATTCATGGTGAGGCAACCCTTCAGAAGGAGTTACCTGAGGGGCTACTGTAAATTCGACGATCTCTGTTTCGGGGAATTTATCCATTGTGAGTTTCATTGCCTTCTCTACTTCTTCGCCAATTACATGCTCGCCGAATGCGGAGATAAAATGTTTGATTCTTCCAGTAACTAGCAGTCTATACGGAAGCTTGGAAACAAACTTCACCGTATCACCGATAGAATATCCCCACAAACCGGCATTGCTATTAATGATCAGTGCGTAATTTTTCCCAAGCTCAACTTCTTCCAAAGTAAGTCGTCTCGGATTATCATTGAAGTATTCATCGGCAGGA
Organism: Chryseolinea sp.; assembly: GCA_039916665.1. Classification (GTDB taxonomy): domain Bacteria; phylum Bacteroidota; class Bacteroidia; order Cytophagales; family Cyclobacteriaceae; genus Chryseolinea. The sequence goes on from JBDSKX010000215.1 coordinate 34,988, forward strand.
ATAAACTCGAAGAAAATTCCAGTGTCCGCCAATAATAACAAACCAGGAGAATGTTGTGAATCCTGATAAGCAATAAATCCTTCAGAAGCAGGGTATGTTTCAATTGAGTCGACCTTCTTCCCTATCGATTCAAATAATTTGGCGCGATAAGGTTCAAAGTTTACACCACCGTAGATGAAAAGTGAAAAGTTTGGGAATACATCTTTGATCTTTTTACCGGTGCGTGCGTGTATCCGATCAAAATACATCTGGGCCCAGGGAGGTATTCCCGAGATCATGCGCATATCAGCCAACAAAGTTTCATCGACGATATGCTCCAATTTTTCTTCCCAGTCATCAATGCAGTTAACGGCATAGCTAGGCTTCTGATTACTTCTTATGATCGAAGGCACTTCATGATTTACGATACCGGATAGCCTACCGGTTTTTATCCCAGCCTTCTCAGTGAGTATCGGACTTCCCGATAAAAAGATGAGACTTCCATCTAGAAACTCCGACTTACCTGTTTCGTAGATATAACTCAGCGAAGCATCGCGGGCACTGTTAAAGTGATTCGACACTGAATCGGTAGTGATGGGTATATACTTGGTCCCTGAAGTCGTTCCCGATGTCTTGGCCAGATATTTTGGTTTACCCTTCCAAAGAATATCAGGCTCACCAAGGATGACCCGTTCAAAATAAGGTTTGAGCTGTTCGTAATCTTTTACCGGAATATTCTTCTTGAAGTCATCGTAAGTCCGTATTGATCCGAAGTCATGATCCTTCCCAAACATTGTTGCGCCTGCTTCGCTCACCAGATTTTTCATGATACCTTGTTGATATCTGAATGGGTCTAGCGACCACTTTTTTGTCTTCGAAGCAATGAAAGCCGCAAAGGGTTTAGCCAGGCTTGAACGCAATCCCATATCTGCAAAACTAATAAAATTGATTGTCGATCATTGTAATGACAGGCAAGGATCAAAACTGATTTCCTATACTTTGTAAACTTTGGAGATCAAGGCCGCGTTTTTGTTATTGCGTTAATACTTTTCCAACCTCAATTTTGTGTCTGGATAGGCCAAAAACATTGAATCGCCCATGAAAACAACGATTAAAATAATAATCGCAGGATTTATTGCCGGATTTGCCGGAGCATACAGCGTCTATTACTATGTTATCCGCCCTGAGCTAAACCATGTCAGGCAGGAGTCGTCGTATGACATGGTGAGCTACGATTCGCAGTCTATACAAACTTCCTCGGCTGTTTCCCCAGCACCCGCGGCAGCGCCTGTCGACTTCAGTGAGGCCGCGGCCAAGGCGACACAAAGTGTGGTATACATAAATAGTATCTCCCGCGGTGCGTCGTACACCACGTGGGATTGGTTTTTTGGAGAAAGTACAGATGGTGGCCGAACTCAGGTAAGCAGCGGGTCTGGAGTAATTATTACGCCGGATGGCTATATCGTTACGAATAATCACGTTATCGAATCGGCTGAAAGGATCGAAGTGAATTACAACAAACGTACTTATCCGGCGGAATTGATAGGCACAAATCCCTCCACAGATGTGGCTGTTATTAAAATTTCTGAAACTGCACTTCCCGCGATCGCCTTGGGTAGTTCAAAGAATCTTCAGGTTGGCGAATGGGTAATTGCGGTAGGTAATCCTTTTTCACTGGCTTCAACCGTCACGGCAGGGATCGTAAGTGCAAAGGGCAGACGTATTGGAATCCTCGAAGACAAATTCCCTATAGAATCTTTCATACAGACCGACGCAGCCATTAACCCGGGCAATTCGGGTGGAGCGTTGGTGAACAAAAGCGGCGAATTGGTCGGCATCAACTCTGCTATTCTGAGCAGAACAGGTTCATATACAGGCTACGCGTTTGCGATTCCAGTTGATATAGTTCACAAAGTATTTCAGGATCTGGTCAAATATGGCGTCGTGCAACAGGGATTCATAGGTGGCGGAGTTGTGGAATACAACTATGAGAATGCGAAAAAGTATGATCTCGATACCAACGTGAAGTTATTCAATGGTGTGTTGCTCGAAAGCATTGAGCGTACTGGACCCGCGATGGAAGCGGGACTCAAGCCCGGCGATATCATTATAAAGCTGAATAACGCTGATATCAACTCTCAGAGCGCATGGGAGGAGGAACTGAGTTATCACTATCCTGGCGATAAGATCACAGTAAACTATTTGAGAAGTGGCAAGAGTTCTACCGCTACTATGACGCTGGTTAACCTCAGCGGCAGCACAGAATTATTAAAGCGCAACATATTTACGAACGAACAACTTGGCGCTCAGCTTGAAGCGACCCAGTATGGTGTTAAAGTATTTAAAATCAAAGATACAAGCGTCCTGAAAAAGATCGGTGTACCTGAAAATTTCACGATCATTGCGATAAACAGAGTTCGCGTTACTGATCCAAACGAGGTGGTGGACTTCTTCAAAAAATATAAGGGGCGAGGAGCGCTTTACGGAGTGAACAGTTCGCGGCAACAGGTGGAGATTCCTTTCGTGGTAAATTGACGCGGCGACGGACGACAAGGCACAATAGGCGGAGAGGATTATGAATTATTGTGTCCGCCGTAGCGTCTCGCGAGGAGGATGAACCAGGGTGCGTTGAACCTCTATTCTACGGTATCACATTATTTCTACACCTTTAAGTCAACGCAAATTTAATTTATGAATTATCAGCTCGATTCTCCGTCGTCCCGTAATTAATTAACTTCTCAATAACGAGTTACGCCAAGGGTTGGCTCGACCATGAATCCCGAATTAATAATAGTTTAAGAAACTCTAAGTTTGAGTTTCTTACCCAATTCGTCGACTGTGGCTTTGAAATTGGGGTCCGTTTTCATCATGTCTTCGACAGATTCAAGCGCATGGATCACTGTGCTGTGATCCCGACCTCCGAAGTTTTCACCGATAAGCGCCAGTGTTAATTGTGTGTATCGCTTGCAGAAATACATCGCTACCTGGCGCGGGATAACGATTTCTCTCTTTTTGACCTTTCCCTTCATAACTTCAGGATCGATCTTAAAAGATTCCGCAACTGTCTTTTGTATGAAATCAACGCTAACATCAGACTGTATTTCCTTGATGATATTCTTGAGCACTTCCTTCGCGAGCTCCAGGTCAATTTCCTTTTTCAGCAACGTTGCATGGAAAATGAGCGAGTTCAGAACGCCTTCCATATCCCTCAGGTTGGTATCGACGCTGTATGCCAGGTATTCCGAAACTTCAGGTGGAATTTTTATACCATCCGCCAACATCTTTCTATTGATGATGGCGAGTTTTGTTTCAAAGTCGGGTTCCTGAAGATCAGCCGTGAGGCCCCATTTGAATCTGCTGAGCAAACGTTCCTGGAAACCTTTCATATCCCGAGGGGGACAATCGCTCGTCATGATGATCTGTTTACCCGACTGATGCAGTTGGTTAAAAATGTGGAAAAACATCTCCTGTGTTTTCTCGCGGCCTGCAAGAAACTGAACGTCATCGAGGATCAGCAAGTCGACTTGCTGATAGAAATTCTGAAACTCCTGAAGTTTATGATTTTGAAGTGCATTAAGGAATTGGTTGGTAAAGTCGCTTTGGTCGACGTACAATACCACCTTATTTGGCATACTGCTCTTTATTTCATTTCCGATAGCTTGTACAAGGTGCGTTTTACCCACGCCAACACCTCCATAAAGCATCAACGGATTAAAAGATGTTACACCAGGTTTTTTCGCCACCGCAACACCCGCTGATCTTGCGAGTCTGTTACAATCACCTTCAACGAAGTTATCAAAGCTATAAGCCACATTCAATCTCGAATTGACTGTTTGGGGATTTAACGCCTTGTATGAAAAAGGAGAATAATCATCAGGTGGGAAAGTGCCATTCACTCCACTTCTCCTGTTACCAGCGCCGTTCGCAGGATAATTTACAGACACTGCCGGTGTTTGGTGGTTGCCGCTATCGACCACAACAGAATATTCAAGTCTTCCCGTTGGACCAAGCACAGTATGAATAGCGCGCTTTAATACAGGGACGTAATTATCTTCAAGCCACTCGTAGAAGAATTGTGACGGAACCTGAATTGTGAGAATATCGCCATCAACTTTGATTGGTGTGATAGGCTTAAACCAAGTTTTGAAATTCTCTTCTCCAACCTGCTCATGAATAACGTCAAGACAATCATTCCAAACTGTTGAGCAGCTTATTTCCATTGGTCTTTGTATTCTATCTGATTTTAATATTTCCATTTCGGGGAAAGGGAGACAAAGATGTAAAAAAAGAGATTAAGAAAACAAGCTGAGATCTTGTTGATTTTACAGAAAAATTATTTCCCGCAAAAAACATAGAACAAATGCAATCGCGCGATGAAAAGGATAAAAAATTCATTTGGATTTTCTGTGAATGTTACTACACACAGTGGAATACGATATATCTTCTTCACTCCAAAAATGAACACTCATCTTGATTTACAGTTTTCAATAACTGTTTTTCAAAATAGTCCTTTGCGCAGACACATCACCATGTTACGCGGAATAATATTTTTTTCAATTGGTCAAAAAATCGTGACGTCATAATTTTTTTTATCCAACAATTGAAAACATCAAAACTATATCTCAGTGGCGTATAGTTGTTATCTGAAAATTCGCTAAATGACTAACGGCCGCTACCATATTTAAGTTGGTTAAACTCATATTTCAGCACCCCTTTCAGGAAAACTGTAGCCTGCAAATCGACTTGATCCAATAGATCGACCGGATGTCGTCAGTAGTGCCCAAACCATACCATAAAGCCCTAATTTTTAGTAGCTTAGTAGTTAGACTCAACATTAATCTATGAAAATGCTCAGGTACTCCCTGTTTTTTGCTTTCGTAATGATTGGTTTTCATCCCCTCTTCTCTCAAAACAAGAAGTTTGACAAAAGCCTTAAAAAAGTTGACGCAAGTTATGCTGCGGGAAGCCTGAGTAAGGCCAAAAGCGGTCTTGAGAAGCTAATGAAATCTGTTGTTGCAAAAATGGGTGCACAGAATTCATATATGCCTGGACTCTATATAAGAGAAGCCCACATTAGTCTGGCTGCCGGAATGCTTGACGGATTCGACAATATTCTGAACAATGCCATTACTAGCAGTATTGCTGCATACGGTGATAATAGTATAAACTATGTTACCACGCTTACGGATGTTGCTGATGTATACAACGAATACGGCAACTACCGACTTAGCCGGGAGTATATATTAAAGGCGCGCGACGTTTTGAAAAAGTCCAATCAACAATCGGATTATATCACGGCGCGCCTTGGGATCGTTGAAGCCCGCGCAATGACTGGACAAGGCTTTTGTAACGAAGCCGTAAATCTGCTTTCCACTGTTGAAACTTATTTCGCAAAAAGAGCTGTGGAAAAAGAAACCATCACGGAGGGAACTGCTATAAAAACGCAACGCGTGCCTGATGCTGAACTTCCAGGTCGCTATACCGAATATGCACGACTGCTTACACTCATCGCCAATGCGTATAGTACTCAGGGTAAACTTTTGTCAGCCGACTCTGCATTCAAAGCAGCGCAAAGCTGGATCAGAAAAAATCAGAAGTACATGGGTGAATCAAATCTCTCCCTCGTTGAGAATAATTATCTCTATGCAAAAATGCTCGTCGACAATGGCAATGAAGATCGAGAAAAGGAACTGGAGTTCGAAAACATTCTGAACAGTCTTAAAAAACGCGCGAAGCCAACAAACGCGCTGGCCCATGAATTGTACCTCGCCTATTTACATCAACTCCTGCTTGAAGAAAATCGCGCAAGATATTTGAATACAAAAGTTGAGTATCAAAAAGTGCTTGACAAGAACTATGTTAAATCAAGTCTTGTGCAAATAAATCTAAAGGCGGTTGAATTTGACAACAAACTTGAACGTGACAAAACAAAAGATCTCGAGGAGAATGCTTCCAATCTTTTGAAGTCAAAATATCTTCCAAGGAATTATAAAACTACAGTTGATGTACTCGACTTTTTATTTGAGGTGGCTCAAAAGGAGAAGCGTTATGTCAATTCAGAAAATTATCTCACGCAGATCACAGAGATCAAAAAAGAACTTTGTGGAGAAAATTCACCAGAATATCACCTTGCAAAGATACGACTCGCATCGTTTTATCTTGACTTCACCAATAAGATTGACGAAGCACAAAAAATATTTGATGAAAGTTATGTACAGATCGTATCCAAAGAGATTGGTCCGTGGCAGAAGGACCACCTCGACATTCTGAATCACCTTGCCATGCTGTATGAATTTACAGATAAGTACGCGCAGGCTACAGCAACGCTTGACCAGGCCTCAGATGTGGCACGGTCAAAGTTTAGTGATAAAGATCCAGAATACGGCGTAGAACTCGATAGAATTGCACAGCTGCAGATTAAACTTGGTCAGTACGAGAAGGCTGAGCAAAACATTGCCAAATCGCTAAAGATCCTGGACGATCACAGGAAAGATGATAAGTGGATAGCGGACTATGTTCACGCAATAGAAACGCAAGCCAAGCTTTATGGTATCAAGGGTCTTTTTGATGAAGCTGAAAATAATCTTGACCGGTCGCGCAGGCTCATATCGAAAGCTGATGTTGTGATCGGCAGCGAGTTATCCACCGCAGAAGAATTGACATCATTATTCACGCAACTTGGAAGATTTTCTGACGCTGATCGGCTTCTCACAACTCAGATACCAGAATACGAAAAACTCTATGGGAAAAATTCAATTCGCCTGATTGAACCTTTAGTCAATAAGGGCAGAATACTTCTCGCCAAAGGTGACTACACGGAAGCTCAACAAGTTGCCAATGAAGCGAACAAACGCGCGATTCAGACTTATGGAGAACTTTCGACCAAGACAGCACCAACACAAAAGTTGCTGAGTGATATCTATTATACATTGGGTGACTATGACAAAGCTGAACAAAGTGTTTTGAAAGCCGTTGCCAGTCAGGAAAAGCAATTCGGCAGGAATCATATTGAAGTAGCGCGCTCTCTTTCACAAATCGCGCTGATCAAGTTCTACAAAGGCGACAACAAGAAAGAAGTCGAAAAACTTATGCTTGAGGCACGTGGCATCATCGAGTCAAAAGTAGGCAAGGACAATCCCCAATATGCCGAGATCATGAAGAACATGGCTGTGTTATACATTTCAGAGAAAAAGTTCGACATCGCATTCAGTTCCTTAACAACAGCCGAAAATATCTGGAAAGCAAAAACAGGCACGAAGAACAACATCAATGCTGCCAGCATCTATACATTAACCGGCGATGTTTACTATCAGCAAAAGAATTACGAGAAGGCTGAAGCATTTTACAACCAGGCCAGAACGCTGTACGAGAAATTCTTCAACGCCACGCATCCTGAATATGTGAAAGTCCTTTCCAAGTTGAGTAAGGTGTATTATATGCAGAAGGAATTCAAAAAGTCGAAGCGTTTGATTGAAGAGTCATTAACTAACTACGAAGGCTTTATCAAACAACTGTTCCCTGCGCTAAGCGAAAGAGAAAAAGCAAAATACTGGAACACAATCAAAGCGGATTTCGAATTCTATAATACGCTAGCTTTTAGTAATCTGGATGATTTCAAAGATCTTTCAGGCAAGGTTTACAACTATCAATTGTTGACGAAGGCCTTGTTATTGAGTTCTTCGATCAAAATTCGCGAACGAATCCTGAACAGCACGGATGAAAAACTTAAGGCTCAGTTTACTCTTTGGTCACAGAAAAAAGAACTGCTGACTCTGGCGCTCTCTATGAGTCCAACGCAATTGTCGGAAAATGAAATTGACCCCGGAGGATTGCAACAGGAAGTCGAGCGACTTGAAAAGGAACTTAGTCAGCAATCCGAACTTTTTGGACAGAGTTTTGAGAACAAACGCATCACGTTTGAAGATGTTAAGAAATCGTTAAAACCAAACGAGACTGCGATTGAGATGGTGCGGTATCGTTACTTCAATCATGATTTTACAGATTCTGTTGTTTATGCAGCGCTTTATTTAAAGAGCGATTTCTCCAGGCCCAAGGCTATCATGTTAAAGGATGGCAAGAAAATGGAGACGCGGTATTTCAAATTTTACAGGAATTCGATCACTAACAAATTGGCCGACGACGTTTCTTATGGAGTTTTCTGGAAGCCCATAGTTGATGGGATCGGTCAGGCATCAACGGTTTATTTGTCTGCTGACGGAATTTACAATCAGATCAATCTCGAGGCTATCCCAACACCGGATGGAAAATACGTGATCGATAACTCTAACATTATACTCGTTAGCAACACGAAAGACTTGTATCTCAAAAAAGTGAAATCAAAGGTCTCAGCCCCTGAGAATACTGCTTCGATGTTTGGAAATCCTGAGTTTTATGCGACTGCATCAAAAGGTCATTCAATATCATCTCTTCCTGGCACAGAAAAAGAAGTTAACCAACTCGAGTTTATGTTAAAGCAGAAGGGTTGGGTTACCTCTGAATATCTTGAGAAGTCGGCCTCTGAAGAAAAGGTGAAAGAGATGAATAGTCCAAAAATCTTCCACATTGCTACGCACGGTTTTTACAGACCCAGTACGCAAGTTACATTACAAGAGGGATTGGAAAGTAGTGAGGCAACCTTAAATCAGAATCCATTAATGCGCACAGGTCTGCTACTTCGTGGGGCTGGAGATCTTATGGATAAGACCGACTACAACTATAATATGGAAAATGGAATTCTCACTGCGTATGAGGCAATGAGTCTTAACCTCGACAAAACAGATCTGGTTGTACTTAGTGCATGCGAAACCGGACTTGGGGATCTCGAAGCAGGTGAAGGTGTTTATGGATTGCAACGTGCTTTCCTGGTCGCCGGAGCAAAAGTTTTAATCATGAGTATGTTCAAAGTGGATGATGATGCTACTCAAAAGTTGATGCTGAAATTTTATCAGAAGTGGTTAAACTCTGACAATCTTCGTCAAAGCTTTGTCGATGCGAAGAAAGAATTGCGCACTGAATATCCGGAACCGATTTATTGGGGAGCGTTTATGATGATAGGCTTGAATTAAGGGCGGCGGCGTCTACTCTGTTTCGTTTACAACTTTTTTCACTGCTTGATTGAACGTGTCAGAGAATTTTGAATTGCGGGGCTCACGGGCGGCGCGAAGCTTTACGATGCAAAGTATTCCGAACACACTCTATCAAATTGAGCACACTTGAACTGACGAGCGCCAATTCATAATTTATCATTCACAATTACTCTCCGCTTGTTTCCCACGGTGCAAAAACATACCCCTCTTTAAGAAAGTTTGGAAAGATGAGAAGGTGCTTCGCCATTACTTCCTCGAACATCATTTTTTTCAATTCTGTGATATGGAAGTTTGTCGTTGCTGAAATGAAGATCACATTTTTATAACCCATTTGCCTATAGTAGCCCTTCATTTCTTCCAGGTTTGCGTCGGGATTTTCTTTCATATATACATCAACTTTATTCAGCACCAGGATTGTCGATATATCGGCAGCACCGATTTCCTGCAGTGTTTTAGATACGACTTCAAGTTGACTATCATGATATGGATGTGCGAAATCAACAATATGGAGTAGAATATCTGCTTCTCTTACTTCGTCCAACGTTGACTTGAATGATTCGATGAGGTGATGGGGAAGTTTTCTGATAAACCCAACTGTATCAGAGAGCAGGAAAGGAATATTGCCGAATGTAACTTTTCTTACTGTAGCATCTACCGTGGCAAAAAGTTTGTTCTCTGCGAGTACCCCTGAGCCCGACAACAAATTCATAAGCGTTGACTTTCCCACATTTGTGTAGCCAACAAGAGCCACTCTTACGACATTGCCGCGTGACTTACGTTGCGTTATTTTCTGTTTCTCGATTTTTTCCAATCGATCCTTGAGCACACTGATCTGACTACGGATGTTACGTCTATCCGTTTCAATTTCACGTTCACCCGAACCACCGCGAGTACCTGTTCCACCGCGTTGCCGTTCAAGGTGAGTCCACATTCTCGTCAGGCGAGGAAGAAGATATTGATTTCTTGCCAGTTCAACCTGGGTTCGGGCCTGCGCTGTTTGGGCACGCCATAAGAAGATGTCTAGTATCAATAAACTCCGGTCGTAAATCCTGATATTGACCTCCTCATCTTTTGGATTGAACTCTCTTTCGAGATTGCGAAGCTGGGAAGGAGATAGATCTTCATCAAAGATCAGGTTTGTTACATTGGTAGCGATCACATATTCTTTGATCTCGGCAAGTTTACCCTTTCCGACGTACGTTCTTCCGTCTGGATGATCAAGGTTCTGCACATATTGCTTAACGGTTTTTATTCCAACTGTCGTAGCAAGGAATGCTAACTCATCAAGATGTTCTTGAGTTTCTTCGGCACGATGAGCATTCCCAAGTGCGATCAAAACGGCGGTACTAATATTCTTTTCGTTCATTTGTCATCTTTTCACTGAGGCGAAAGTAACGTAATAGGTTTTTATTATTTTCAAAGTATTTTTGTATGGGCAAAGTTACTTTTCTTATATTTGGATCATCTAAACCCAGAGATTTTTTAAATATCCTATCCTTGACATGAGCTGTCAAGCAAGGGTCAAAGAAGTTCTCGTAGTCAGAGCCCAGCGAATGAGAATTGCGATTGTCCTTAACACTTCTTGGAATATCTATAATTTCAGGATGAATTTCATTAAAACCCTGATAGATCAGGGTCACGAGGTGCACACTATTGCGCCTCTAGACGAATACACAACCTTCTTGGAAAAAGAGGGCTGCATCTACCATAAAGTAAAAATGGACAGCCGTGGTGCAAATCCTATCAAGGACTCGGCTCTTATCTTAGAGCTTTTTCTGATATACCGTAAGGTAAAACCTGATATCATCCTCCATTACACGATCAAGCCAAACATTTATGGGACGCTTGCAGCTTCCATGTTGGGCATACCGGTGGTAAATAATGTGTGCGGACTAGGAACAGTCTTTCTGAAAGACAATCTTGTTTCTGCGGTAGCGATCTTCCTGTACAAGTTCAGTTTCAGATTTGCCAACAAAGTCTTCTTTCAGAATCCTGAAGATCTAAAGCTATTCTTAACCAAGAAGCTCGTTCGCCAAAATGCCGTGGATATTCTTCCAGGTTCAGGTATCGACCTCCAACGGTTCCAGCCCTTTGAGTTCACTCGCAATAAACGATTTACTTTCCTGTTGATATCGAGATTGATTTCAGATAAGGGAGTTCTTGAATACGTTGATGCTGTTCGTAAGCTAAAGTCGAAAGGAGTTGATGCAACCTTCCAGGTATTGGGGGCAATGGACCCTAAGCACAAGCGTGGAATAAAAATTGACGTAATTCAGGAGTGGATCAACTCAGGCACAATTGAGTATCTCGGCACTACCAATGACGTAAGGAAATTCATCAGTAAAGCAGACTGTGTCGTGCTTCCTTCCTATCGCGAGGGCACGCCCAGAACATTGCTTGAAGCTGCAAGTTCTGCAAAACCTATCATCGCCACGGATGTTCCAGGATGTAATAACGTGGTTGAAAATAACGTAAACGGCCTCCTTTGCAGAATCAAAGATGCTGATGACCTGGCTGAAAAGATGAAGCTGATGGCAGGCTTTGATGATCAGCAGCTAAAGACTTTCGGGCTAAATGGTAGGGCTAAAATGGAATTAGAATACGATGAATCCCTGGTGATCAGCAAGTATCTGACAACACTTTCAGACCTGAAAAATGCGTCCTGAGTCTCAGACTCTCCTACTGCGATTAAACAAAGGTAACTTCCTCAACCACCGATTCCCCCACAGCTGGGGTGTCAGCAATTCCGAAGTCTCATATATTGTCAGGAAATCCGTAATTTCGCTGCGGTGAATCAATATTTTTCTAAGTTGAAGAAACAGCAGCTATCTCCGGGTGGACTCCTCTTACTCATCACAATGCTTGCCAGTTCGTGTTCCTCATACAAACAGAACATCATGTTTGGGGTTTCCGATCAGACAGTCCTCCAAAAGGAGATGACCACGGTTGAGAGAAATTATATTATTCAGATTAATGACTACCTCCAGCTGGAAGTTTACACCAATAAAGGCGAGCGAATTATCGATCCGGACTTTCAGCTCTCGAAGGAAATGGGGAATACAACCGTTGCGCAGACACAAACGATCCCCACCTATCTCGTAGACATCCGAGGCATCTGCAGATTCCCGATGATTGGTGAATTGAAGGTTAATGGCCTGAAACTTCGCGATGCGGAAGAAATACTTCAAAAAGAATATTCAACTTATTATAAAGACGCGTTTGTCGTCTTGAAATATATTAACAAGCGAGTAATTATTTTGGGTGCACCCGGTGGGCAGGTAATTCCATTGGCAAATGATAACATGAAACTCGTAGAAGTGCTGGCATTAGCAAAGGGTCTGAACAACGACGCAAAGGCGCACAACATCAGAGTCCTGCGGCAAGAGCAGGTATTTCTTGTCGACCTTACAACCATTGAAGGGTATCTGAAGAATAATATGGTAATCGAGCCAGGTGATGTGATTTACGTTGAGCCCGTTAGAAGGCCTTTCCTTGAAGGGTTGAGAGATTACGGCGTAATCCTCAGTGTCATCACCAGCTTAACAACACTAGCAGTAATTTTAGCCCGACTCTAAACTCGCACATTGGAGAATCATCGAAACGTACAAGTTAAACAGTCAACCGATGAAGGTCTCGATTTCAACAAACTGAAGATCGTTTTCCGGTCGAACTGGATATGGCTGTTGGCCTTGCTTCTGGCTATTAACGTTGGGGCATACCTGTCTTTGCGTTACACCAAGAATGTCTACAACTCTTCATCTGTCATCAAGCTGGATCTTAAAAAGGAGGCAACCGATTTCGGAATCAAGACTTCGATCGTGGAAGATCAGAACCTCAACCTTATCTCTGGGGAGATTGAAATCATTCAGTCGCGATTGTTCCTGAGTCGGGTGCTGGATTCATCAGCGCTGGATATCAGTTATCACAGTATAGGTCGAGTCTTGGACGATGAACTGTATCAAAGTCATCCGTTTAATATCAAATACAAGGTAAAGAATCACAGTCTTTTGAACACGCCCATCAACTTCGAAGAGACGAGTAAGAATGAATTCACTATTACACTTCCTGGGAGCAGAGGGAAAATCAGCGGAAAATATAATAGCTGGCTTTCACTTGATGGTTTTGATCTGCTGTTTGAGAAAAATGAAAAGTTCAGAAAGGGTGATGAAATCGGATATTTTTTTATCGTTCATAGCGAAGAAGATCTGCTTCAGTATCTGCTATCCAGCCTGACTGCGGAGCCACTTAATTTCAATGCCAATACTATTCAGATCTCATTTAAGGATTTCAACCCATTTAAGGCAAATGCTATTCTCAATAAGATTGATACGAATTATCTGTACTACAGTAACGAGCAAAAAAATCTTGCTACCAAGCAAAAGATCGATTGGGTCTCCAATGAGTTGGTTAACATTGAAAGGAAGATGGAGGATTATGAGCACTACTTCGAAAACTTCACGCTTCAAAACAAAACCGTTAATCTGGATGAAGACTTGTCGAGAACTATTGAGTCGATGAACAAAATTGATTCGCAGCGATTTGACCTCACCCAGCGCATTGGTGAACTAAATAAGTTAATGGCTGGAATGGAGGAAGGAAATTTCTCTGTCAGTTTCTCTCAACGAAACATTCTTTCGGATGCCCTATCAACTAATCTGGAACGTCTTCAACAAATTTATCTCGACAAGGAGAAGCTAAAACTTTCTTACAACGAAATCACCTTTGCCTATCGACAAAAGCAAAGAGAGATCGACTTGATTAAACAGAAATCAACAAGCCAGATAACCGAGCTCCGATCGGTCTACACCCGCAAGCTTGAGGAACTTAGCAAACAAAAATCCGCGCTTGAGCACACGTTTTCTAATATGCCGGATAAGTCGACACAATACTCCAAGAACCAGCGGTACTACAAACTTTACGAGCAGTTCTATCTTGGCCTGATGCAATCAAGATCTGAGTTCGAAATCACACAAGCGGGAAGTACCCCAGACTTCAAGATCCTGTCACCTGCAACGCTTTCCTTAGCGCCGATTGCCCCAAATAAAATCATGATCGCAGGAATAGGTTTCGTTTCCAGTGTGATGATTGTAGTCATCCTGATGGGGGTACTCTACCTGCTGAATGATAAACTCACCACATTAAATGAGATCGAAAAGATCGCAGAGGTACCCGTTCTTGGCGTTGTGCCATCGTCAAGCTATCTCGATAGCGCGAATCTCCACATCCTTGAGCATCCGCGGTCGATGGTCACCGAAGCTATTCGCACACTTCGGACCAACCTGGACTTCTTTAACATTCGTAATACAAAGAAAGTGATCACGATTTCCTCCACTGTTTCAGGTGAAGGGAAGTCATTTATCGCTATGAACCTTGGCGGTGTAATGGCGCTATCCAAAAAAAGGGTGATCCTGCTCGATCTTGATATGCGGAAGCCTAAAGACACACTGGGGAAAAATGTGTTGGACAAGACGAAGGGAATGAGCACCATACTGATCGGCAAGAATACGTGGCAAGAGTGCCGTGTACCTACTGCATTGGATAATTTCGATTACGTTCCCGCGGGGCCTCATCCACCAAATCCCTCGGAGCTACTCATGAATCCCGAATTTGATGCGCTTCTTTCAGAACTAAAGCTCGAATACGATTACGTTATTCTTGATACACCGCCAGTTGGCCTGGTGACGGATGGAATAATGGCAATGAAACGTTCAGATATTACCATTTATATTTTCAGGGCCAACTATTCTAAAAAAGATTTCCTTTTCAACTTGCAGCGCATCATCAACATCAATAAATTCTCTAATATTACCACCTTGCTCAATGCCGTTCCAAATCGTGGCGAACAGGGCTATGGCTACGGTTATTACGAAGATCCTGGCAATGTTCATTGGGTAAAAAAAATCTTTAAGTCAAAGGCGTAGTGTTCGACTGGGTTAGAAAAAAAGATACAAAGAATGTCAACGCATTACAGGTTGACATCCACTCACACCTCCTTCCGGGATTGGATGATGGCGTTCAATCTTACGAGGAATCGGAGGATGTTATTCTGCACTTTCAAAATCTGGGCTATCGCAAGCTGATCACATCACCACACGTGATGAGCGACACCTATAAGAATACATCGGAGAAGATATTGGCCCGTCTCAAAAAGCTTAGGGCTTTCCTTGTAGAACGTGAGATTGACATGCAGATAGATGCTGCAGCTGAATACTACCTCGATGAATACGTAGTGAAACTGGTCGACGAAAATCAGAAACTGTTAACGTTCGGCAAGAACTATCTGCTGTTTGAAACCAATTTCCTAAACGAACCCTTTAACTTAAAGGAATTCATTTTCCTGGCTACTACCAAGGGATATCAACCTGTATTGGCTCACCCGGAACGTTACATTTATTTGCAAAATAATCTTGAGAAGGCCGAAGACCTTATTGATCGCGGTGTTTTATTTCAGATTAACATTAGTTCCATTACTGGATTTTATTCCAAGATCGTTCAAACTACCGCCAACAAGTTGATTGATCGCGGATGGGTTCATTTACTTGGAAGTGACTGCCACCATTTACAGCATGTAAGGTTAGTCGAAGAAGCTCAACAACTGAAGTATTTTCAGAAAGCTATTGCGTTGCCGCTTTTGAACAATACACTTTGAGGTCAACACTCACTTATCACAAATTCTCAATTTATCAGCAATGATCGCAGTAACCGGTGCCAACGGACTATTGGGAAGTTTTGTGGTTAGAAAACTTCTGGATCAAGGTGAACCTTTCGTTGCATTGTGCAGGAAAGGAAGTGACAGATCTGCACTGAATGATGTTGCTTCAAAAGTGAGTTGGAGAATCGCCGACATCATGAATCCGGTAGAGTTGCGCGAAGCACTACAAGACATCACACATGTCATTCACACTGCAGCGTCGGTTTCATTCAATCCATTACGTGCAGACGAAGTAACAGACATCAACGTTATCGGCACACGCAACGTGGTAAACATTTGTCTGGATCAACATGTGAAACGACTCGTTCACGTGAGTTCTGTTGCTGCGCTAAGCAGACAAAGAGATCAGATGATCATTGACGAAACCAACAAATGGATTGAGTCACCCACCAACAATGTTTACGCATCTTCAAAGTATCAGAGTGAACTCGAGGTTTTCAGAGGGCAGGAAGAAGGACTTAGCACTGTTGTTATTAATCCGTCTTTTATACTGGGTGAAGGAAATTGGAATGTCAGCAGCATGCAGCTTTTTAAATATGCATGGGAGCAACATCCGTTTTACATTGATGGCTTCCTCAACTATGTCGATGTAAAAGACGTTGCTTCAATAATCATTGCGTTGCTTCACGATCCTGTGGAAGGTGAGCGATACATTGCTTCAACAGGAAAGATATCTTTTAGAGATATGCTTGAAAAGATGGCTACACGTTTCAGTAAAAAAGTTCCATCAATCAAGATAACAAAAGGAGTTTTGAAGCCACTTGCATTTGTTGAAAGTGTTCGCACTCGACTAACACGAACAGAGCCAAGAATTACCTATGAAACCGCTCGCCTGGCGGGGACTGAATTCCTTTTTGACAACAGAAAAATAACAAATAAGCTTGATTTTGAGTTTCAACCGATTGATGAAACGTTGGAAAGATGCTGCAGATATTACATTCAAAGAGTGAATTCGAAAAAATAAGCTGAAACGTTCTTAGCTTTACGTCAGATTTACCTATTTTAGGAAAACCCTTTTAGTCCATGGCGAAAGAATATCGTAAAAGAGAAGAAGGAAATGAGCTGATAAAACGATTTGAAGAACACCTTAGGAAAAAGAAAGCGGAGTTTTTTGATTTAGATGCCTACGAACAGATCATTGATCATTACATGTTACGGGGCAAACACAACAAAGCCCTTCAAGCAGTCAATCAGGCGATAAGTCAATATCCATTTTCTATTGAGCTTATCACGCTCAAAGCACAGATACTTTCCAATCTCGAAGAATATGCACAAGCACTTGAGTTGCTTGAGCAAGCGCATACCATGCAGCCCAATGATCCTGAGATCTTTTTAACAAAAGGTTCTATACTTTCATTACAGGGCAAACACGCTGAAGCAATAGAAAATTATGAGCAGGCTTTGTTGCTTGCTGATGATAAGGATGAAGTCTATTACAGCATCGGGCTTGCTTATCAAAGTATGGAAGATTATCAGCAAGCCATTGACGCCTACAAGAAATCCATTGAGATAAACATCAACCATGAAGGCTCACTCTATGAGTTGGCATTTTGTCTTGATGTGACGGGTCAGCTCGAGAGCAGTATTGAATACTATCAAAAATTTATTGATGAGGATCCCTATTCAACTGCAGCGTGGTATAATCTCGGCATAGTATACAACAAGCTCGAGAAGTACGAAGAAGCGCTTAAGGCGTATGACTACGCACTAACTATAGATGAGTCGTTTGCTTCTGCCTATTTCAATACGGGTAACACGTATATGAACATGGGGCAGTACACAAAGGCATTGGATACCTTCCGCAAGACTTTGGAACTTGAAGGACCGAGTCCGGAAGTCTATTGCTGCCTCGGTGCTGCTTATGAAAGTCTGGAACAATATGAATTAGGCCTGAAATATTTTCAGAAAGCTACCAAACTCGACAGTCTTTATGACGAAGCTTGGTTCGGTGCAGGTGCTTGTCTTGAGAAACAGGAAAAATGGTATCAGGCCTTGCACTTCTATAATAAAGCGCTGAAGATCAACACAGAAAATCCCGAATACTGGAAATCTGTAGCGCACGCTGAATTTAAAGTTGGGAATACCGTTTCAAGCATAGATGCTTATGAAGAAGCCAGCAAACTTGATCCCGAGGACAAGGAGATCTGGTTGAATTGGTCATTTATTTTTTACGAGCAAGAGGATCACGAAAAAGCGATAGAGACATTGTTACAGGGGTTTGATGAAATCCAGGACGATGCCGAGATTTTTTACCGCATGACCGTGTATCTGATAGAAGCTGGTCGTTTTAAAGAAGCCTTTAATTATCTGGAAAATGCTTTAATTTTGGACTTTGATGGTCACACAGCCTTGTTTGACTTCTTCCCAAAAGTAGAGACTCAAAAGGCTTTGTATAAAATCATCGAGCAGTTTAGAAAAGAGAATCGATAATGAACTACGAACTTAAAAATCTACCTGAGCGAACCAACAAGCCCAGGCAATACGGCTTTACTATGGCCATGGACAAAGGCCTGAGTATTCGTGAAGCAGAAGATTTCGTAAGCAATTCAGCGGATCACGTTGATATCGTGAAGTTAGGATGGGGTACATCGTTTGTAACCCCTAATCTGAAAGATAAGATCAAGGTTTATAAGGATGCTGGTCTTCCTGTTTACTTTGGAGGTACGCTGTTTGAGGCCTTCGTTATCAGAGATCAATTTGATGATTACCGGAAGATCCTCGACAAGTATGATCTTTCATTTGCAGAAGTATCGGATGGATCCATGGATATCGATCACGACAAGAAATGTGACTATATCACCAAGTTATCGGAACAAGTAACGGTGCTTTCGGAGGTTGGTTCCAAAGACGCCGACAAGATTATTCCTCCCTACATGTGGATCGACCTGATGCAAAAGGAGCTCGATGCCGGCGCCTGGAAGGTGATCGGCGAAGCCCGAGAAGGGGGAAATGTCGGTTTGTTTCGTTCTACAGGAGAAGTTCGGTCAGGTCTGGTTCAGGAAATCCTGACTAAGATTCCTTTCGAAAAGATTATCTGGGAAGCTCCTCAAAAGGCTCAACAGGTGTGGTTTATAAAGCTCCTTGGTGCCAACGTCAACCTCGGAAATATCTCTCCCGAAGAAGTTATCCCGTTGGAAACCATCAGATTGGGCCTTCGCGGTGATACCTTTTTGCATTTTCTGGGTATTGAAAGGAGAAACACCAATACCGCCCCTCCTTTTGAAGTTGACTAACCCAATAAAAGCGAATTGAGAAAACCCAAAGACTATATTCTTCTGTATTTGAAGGGATTGAGCATGGGAGCAGCAGACGTTGTTCCCGGAGTGGCAGGTGGAACAGTAGCATTTCTGACTGGCATTTATGACGAAATCGTTTACTCATTAAATAATATAGATCGCGAATCGGTGAAATCGCTGATTCAACGCGATCCGGGCGGATTCTGGAAACGGATCAACGGAAACTTCCTCACCATTGTTTTTGCAGGAATACTGACCAGCTTTCTCACGTTAGCCAAGTTGATGGCTTATTTCTTAAAGCAGAACCAGATTCTTGTGCTTTCTTTCTTTTTCGGTCTGATCCTGCTTTCTGCACCTTTAGTGCTACGAGAGATCAAAAGCTGGAATTTACAGATCGTACTGGCCTTTTTACTTGGAATCGCTGTAGCGTATGGGATGACATTAATCGCCCCTATACAATCACCCAATGCCTGGTGGTTTATCTTTTTTGTAGGAATCCTCGTTGTGTGTGCTACCTTTCTCCCCGGAATTTCGGGATCCTTCATGCTTTTACTTCTTGGCAAGTACCAATATCTCGTTCAGTCGGTTATGAATTTCAACATTCTGATCATCGTTATATTTGTATTGGGATGTATGGTCGGTTTGTTCGGATTCTCAAGATTTCTGGTATGGGCCATCGACAAATACAGACCCGCCACGGTAGCGCTGCTCTCTGGACTAATGCTTGGATCTTTGAATAAGGTCTGGCCGTGGAGGACTGTCATTGAATATGCCACCAACTCGAAAGGCGAACAGATTCCTGCCTTCGATAAGAGCATCCTACCCTGGCATTATGTGTTGCAGACCGGCAAAGATCCCCACGTGTTTCAAGCCGTATTAATGATGGCGATTGGTTTCTTTATCGTCTTTTTAATTGACAAGATTGCTGTAAGATTTAAAACAACTAGCTGAGATGGAAAAAATATTCGGACTCATTGGCGCCGCTGTGAGTCACTCATTTTCGAAGTCATATTTTGATGAGAAATTCTTTCGTGAAGGATTAAGAGATTATCGCTACGAATTATTCCCACTTAAGACGATAAAGGAGATAGAGCCATTGTTGAAAGACACCAAAGGATTATCAGGACTTAACGTCACCATTCCCTATAAAGAACAAATTCTGAAATATCTTGATGAAGTTGATGGATTCGCCAAGAAGATTGGCGCCGTGAACGTTATCAAGGTAAAGGATGGCAAATTAAAAGGATACAATACTGATTCAGATGCCTTTTTTGAAACGATTGAGAAGTGGCTTCCTAAGGAGAAAAAATTCAAAGCACTTATCCTCGGAACGGGCGGATCATCAAAGGCTGTGCAAGAAGCGTTGAAGAAACTGAAGGTACCGTATCAACTTGTATCGCGCGAAGCGAAGAAAGGCGATCTGGTTTACAAGGATCTTGAAAAAAATCCGAAGCTTATCACGGAGTCGTTGTTGATTGTTAACACCACTCCATTGGGGATGAGTCCAAATACCGAAACGATGCCACCGCTCGACTACGAGCACATCGGATCCGATCACTATGTTTACGATCTGATCTATAATCCTGCCCGCACCATGTTTCTGCAAAAAGCAGAGATGCGCAATGCTACGATCAAGAACGGTCTTGAGATGCTTCATATACAGGCGGAGAAGAGCTGGACTATCTGGAATAACTAGTGAACGTCACCGCAAAGCGTAAAGACGCAATGATCGTTATGGAATTCATCGGATTTTAAACTTATCGCATTGGTATCGTCGGCTAGTATTTTCTAGTGAACGGTTTAATCTTGCATTTCCTTGCTCCCATTGCGTCATGGCGCCATTGCGGTATTTTTGAATTCCTCTTCCTTTCCGGAACCACTTTCACTAATTTGAGCGTTCCCTGTCATTAACGCTGTCAAATGGATTTTAAACTCACAAGCGAATATCAACCGACCGGCGACCAGCCTAAGGCAATAGCGCAACTGACCAAAGGAGTTAATGAGGGTGAACAACACCAGACGCTCCTCGGAGTTACCGGGTCGGGTAAGACTTATACGGTTGCCAATCTGATTGCCAACACCAATAAGCCAACCCTTGTACTGAGTCATAATAAGACACTAGCCGCCCAGTTGTATGGTGAATTCAAACAATTCTTCCCTGAGAATGCGGTAGAGTACTTCATCTCCTACTACGATTACTATCAGCCTGAAGCGTTTATCCCTTCTTCAGGACTCTATATCGAGAAAGATCTTTCCATCAATGAAGAGATCGAGAAACTGAGACTTAGTGCAACGTCATCGCTACTGACTGGCAGAAGGGATGTAATTGTAATTGCTTCGGTGTCTTGTATCTATGGTATCGGAAACCCTGAGGAGTTTGGAAAGAATGTAATCAAGCTCAGAAAGGGAGAAGTTGTACCCCGGAATAAACTTCTTTTTTCTCTGGTGGATATTTTATACAACCGAACAGAGGTCGAATTCAAGCGCGGAACATTCAGAGTGAAGGGCGATACTGTTGACGTATTCCTCGCCTATGCAGACTATGCGATACGTATTTATTTTTGGGGCGATGAAATCGAATCGATTCAAAGAATTGATCCCGTGAGTGGCAAGAAGATCTCGGACGAAACCGTCGTCACGATATTTCCGGCGAACCTATTCGTAACTGGCAAACAGGTTTTACATCAGGCCATCCGTGAGATTCAGGACGACATGGTTGCACAGGTGACTGCCTTTGAAGTAGAGCGTCGGCACCTGGAAGCAAAGCGATTGAAAGAGCGAACCGAATTCGATATCGAGATGATGCGGGAGCTTGGCTATTGCTCTGGTATAGAAAACTATTCGCGGTACTTTGATCGCAGACAACCAGGGGCAAGACCATTCTGCCTCATTGATTACTTTCCGGATGATTTTCTGATGGTGATTGATGAGAGTCACGTCACTGTCCCACAGGTTAGAGCCATGTGGGGTGGCGATCGATCCCGGAAAGTGAATCTTGTGGATTACGGATTTCGTCTACCGTCGGCATTGGACAATCGCCCTTTGACTTTCAATGAATTCGAAGCTTTGCTAAACCAGGTCATATACGTAAGCGCTACGCCTTCAGAATACGAATTAAGAAAATCAGAAGGTGTTGTGGTCGAGCAGATCATTCGGCCGACGGGATTGCTGGATCCGCATATTGATGTGCGGCCCAGTAAAAATCAAATCGACGACTTATTGGAAGAAATTGATGAGCGCGTAAAAGTCAAGGAACGGGTACTCGTCACTACATTGACCAAGCGTATGGCCGAAGAGTTGACTAAGTACATGGATCGTGTCGGCGTGAAGTGTCGGTATATCCACTCTGAAGTGACTACACTGGATCGCGTTGAAATCCTTCGTGAATTAAGACTTGGTGTATTCGATGTTCTTGTTGGTGTAAACTTGCTCAGGGAAGGTCTTGATCTTCCTGAAGTATCTCTCGTGGCCATCCTTGATGCGGACAAAGAAGGTTTCCTGAGAAATCAACGATCACTCATACAGACCATCGGGCGGGCTGCCCGTAATGTGAACGGCCGTGTTATTATGTATGCCGATAGAACTACAGATTCAATGCAGCAGGCGATAGATGAAACCGATCGAAGACGCGAGAAGCAGATTGAGTACAACACCGCCAACGGTATCACACCACGCACGATCATAAGGTCGAAAGATTCTATCCTCGGACAAACCAAAGTTGCCGATTCAAAACGTGCTGTTAAGAACTACTACGTTGAGGATGAAGAATCATCACTCGCCGCGGATCCGGTGGTCGCTTACCTCGGCAAGGACGAACTCATTAAAATGGCCGATCGTACGAAGAAGTCTATGGAGAAAGCTGCGAAAGAGCTTGAGTTTATGGAGGCAGCGAAGTTGAGGGATGAGTTGATGGCGATTCAGAAGCTTATTGAGGAGAGAAAGTAAATCATCGCGATGACGCGATGGACGCAATGTTTCAGTTTTAGAGCATGGCCACTTCGCGATGAAGTTAATCCAATGGCAACAGATCAAATCATTGGACAAATAGTAATTCGTAACTCCATTGCGCCATCGCGGTGATTTGCCTACCGATAACATATCCCCTGAAACGCGCAAAACCTACACAACTCCACATTCGTCGTTTGGTCAAATGCTGTATCTGAAACAAACAACTCTTCCACCAAGGCGGACAAGTGCAGCTTAAACTCTGGTAACATTGGCTCGACGTCTTGAATGTATTCCCTATTCATTTTCAATCCGAACTGAAAATTCTGATCGAACAAATTCATTCTGTTAATCAGTCCGGGAACGATGCGATACTTTTCATGCTTCGTGTGTGACTTGTAAAGCAATGCATATAACAAAGTTTGAAATGCTGCCTTGTTTCTTTTTCCATCGCGAACAAATAACGAAGCTATACTTTCAAAGTCCAGTTGATCCTTCCCGGTCTTGTAGTCGATTACACGTACTACGTCGTCTTTTCTATCAACACGGTCAATCTTCCCGTTCAATAAAACAGTATTATCAGAATCGGGAAGTTTGATTGAGTATAGAAGTCCACCTTGTTCTGTTGCCTCGAGAATAAATGGCGCATAGGCCCGATCATTCTCGATGATCTTGTGCGCAAATCGCTTCACAACTTCTCGCACGACGAGTCGCTGACCTTCATATACTACTTTTTCTTCCGGGTTCAGATTATACGTCTGGATGAAGCCTTTGTCAATCAGGCGATCAACTTCCTCATTGGCATTGGCAAGGTCCACAAGTTCAATCGTCTTCATTCCTTTTCGTTCACGAATGCCCGTGTAGAACAATTCCATGATTCCGTGAAGCAGTTCCCCGAATATCCGAGCGTCCAGGTCCTCTTCGACTTCCTTGGGCTCGCGGATGCGCGCGATGTAGTGAAGATAGAAACGCAATCTGCATTCGATGTACGTATTCAACGCTGACGGTGAAATTCCTTTGAAGTAAGTGTTGCCCTCATTGAGTTTCAGCAATGCTTCCTTGACTCCTGGTGTCTTGGGGATCGTGATCGGCGTAACAGGTCTTGGCTGAATTGGATTGTGTAGTAGTTTCTTATCAATCTCAAGACCGCTCTCGTAAATAAGTTGCTGCAGGAAACGACTCGCTTCACCTTGTCCTAGTACATCAGTTTCAGAATTATAAAACAGATGGATGTTTTCTGCACGTTGGAGAACCCGGTAAAAGAGATAGGCATAGATTGCATCCTGATGTTCAACGGTCGGCATGCCGTACGCGCGTCGGATGTTAAAAGGGATGTAAGAACCCTTCGAGGATGATCCCGGAAACGCTCCTTCATTCAATGAAAGAATGAACACATTTTTGTAATCAAGATTGCGAGTTTCCAGCACACCCATGATCTGAAGTCCACGGAGTGGTTCGCCGGTAAAAGGTATTTTATGAGATTGTATCAGTTGTCGCAACAGGCGAAGGAACGCGCGCAATGCCGATTGGTCTTCTCTCGCCGTGGAGTTCTGTGATTCAGAATATGCCTCTCCCATGATCTCTTCCATTCTGTTTAACAGCTTCAGGAAATTGAACACGTATTCCTTGTCGAGATCGCTCACATCAAGTTTACCGATCTCTAGAAGAATGGCTTGCAAATAGTTAAGGATTGACGTCGAATTTACTTCCTGAAAAATCAGTCGGTGGAGATCGTGCGTCGTCGCCAGAAATCCCTTTGGAATCTGTACCCAGTTGTGATTTAAAATCTCTTTTCGTTTCGAACTCGCGGCAATTGGATCCGCTGCGACTACATACGGATGTCCCAACAGTGCAAGTACTTGCCGGTGATTAAAGTGATTTTTCTTTCGCGATATCTGAAGATCCACTAGTAGCTCGGCGATCGAAAACACCGGTGTGCTTGACAAGGGAAAACCCATTGTAACGTTCAACTTCTCAATCTTTCGTGAAAGTCCATGGAGTACCGGGATCAGCAGTTTTTCATCCGGGAGCACGATCAACGTTTCCTCAGGGTTTAAACCTTTGTCAAGCAGTTCATGAAGAATCTGTGACATCACTTTCGCCTGACTTACAGGCTCTGCAGCACCATAGATCTTGAGGGATTTAGTTTTGCCTGATTCGGAAAAATTCTTTCCCATGAAATTTGCCGGCGTATCCTTATCAAACGTTTTTCCAAGGATATCGTGACGGCGATATTGGCGAAAGTATCTTCCCGCCTCTTGCGTGATGTTGTGGACATAATATTCGTCAATGTCCCAATACACGTCGGCATCGTGATGCTCAACAAAGAAACTTAGGATCTTTTCTTCTGCTTTCGTGAGTGCATTAAAACCCGCAAACACAATAGGCTTGTCGTCATACTTGCTACTAGTAGATTTATCAAGACTCTCAGCAGCATCACGGTGAAGCATTCCTTCATAGGCCAGACCTTCATTTGAAAGTTGCTTTCGGAACTCCAGATACAATTGATGAAGCCTGTTCCATACCGACAGGAACTTCAGTTTATTCTCAGTAACGTTCTCTTCAAAGCTCTTCCAGAATTCTCTCAGAAATTCTTTTTGCTCATCTGTAAGGAACTCAAAAGTGGCATCCAACTCTTTCTGAACTGTAAGGTCTTTAAAAATCAATTCCGGCTTGACAAGATATTTATCCAGCTCATCAAAATCGCGGAGCAGCATATCACCCCAGAAATAAAATTTATCAAAAGCCTCCGTCGGAATGCCCGTCTTGTTAATGATCGTATTGTACGACTTATACAGTCTGTGAATGAGTTCGAGCCTATCGGGTACTTTGTAGGATGAAAAGCTTCCGATAAAGTCCTCGATTGTAATCATCGTTGGCGCGAATACCGGCTTATCAATGATATCTGAAAGGTGCTTCTTGAAATACAATACTGCCCGTCGATTGGGAAATACTACCGTGAGCTTGTCGAGCTCACGATATTTTGTGTGAATGGTGCGGGCAAGTTCGTATAGGAACGTGTTCATTTTTGTGAGTGGAAAGAACGGATATGTGGGCGAATAAGCAAAGGCTACCTATGAGAAATTCAGTAGCACATACGACTTATTATTATTACTTGATCTCTGTTAAAAGGTCAGACCACGGGTCCCAGGGTTTAAGGTGTTTCCATGCCATGACCACGAGTGCCTTTTGAATGCCATCTCGTACTAGGGGTGTAAATGCAAAATCGTAGCAGATGTAGTAAGTGATCCTCTTACTTGTGATATGAAGCGAAGTGAAAACACTTGTATTGAAACCCAACGCGGTAAGGACATGGCGATCCACAAGTGCCTTGCCTGAGGGGCACAGTGTTTTTAATATGTTTCTATTCTTTCTCAACGTCGCATTAATTCTCCCGAGCGGCTCCATGGAAATTCTCCTTCGTTGAGATGCGGCTTCAAAGCGGCATTCTTCAGAGCAGTATATCATGTCTGACCTGCCCAGCAGCGATTTACCACAAATAAGACATACACGTGTATTCACTGGTATAAACTTTTATACACGTATATACACGTGCATCCCACGACTAAAAATACCCGACGATCGTAGATTCTACCCAATCAAACACGACCGATTTTCCATATGAATAATTTACCCATTATTACGCTCCGTCATCTCCTCATCGAAAAACAGAAGTATATTGGCATGCAGTTTTATCCGGACAAAGTAATCCATGCATTAGTCAAAACGCTCGATTCTCCAAAGTGGTCGCCCGAGAACAGGATGGTGTTTATCAAAAATACTCCTAAGAATTTCAACATTATATTCAAAACATTTAAGGGTGTAGCCTACATAAACTGCAGATACTTCCTGAGGAACAAGCCATTACATAAAGGCAGCGAGCCCGTTAACCTCAGTACGCTAAAAAATGAAATCGACCTGTTGGGGTGTCCCCAAGAATATATAAATCTCCTTGAGACCAAGCGCTACAGCTTCAATACTGCAAGGACGTACACCCATCTGTTTGGTGCTTTTCGTCGAGCTTTTTCGGACAGAGAATTAATAGACATAAACGAAATGGACATCAAGCAATACATGAACAGTATTGTGAAGCAGGGAAAATCACCGTCATATCAGAATCAGGCGATCAATGCGATCAAATTCTATTACGAACAGGTATTAAATATGCCACAGCGGTTTTATGAGATCGACCGACCCAGACCAGAACGAAAATTACCGTCCGTATTAAGTGAAGAGGAAGTTAGTTCCCTGATCAAGGCAACGACCAATCTTAAACATAAAGCGATTCTAGTAACCATTTATTCATGTGGATTGAGATTGTCAGAACTTCTGAATTTGAAGCTTACAGATGTCAATAGCGACCGGAAAATAGTGCTGGTAAGGGATGGGAAAGGCAAACGCGACAGAAACACTTTGCTGGCCACCACGACCTTGGAATTACTTAGAAAGTATTTTCAGGAATATAAGCCCAAGGAATATCTTTTTGAGGGTCAGTCGGGCACCCGATATAGTGGAAAAAGTGTTCAGAACATTATGAATCATGGATTAAAAAAGGCAGGAATTACCCGGCCAGCGTCGCCCCATACCTTGCGACATTCATTTGCCACGCATTTACTTGAAAATGGTACCGATCTGCGATACATCCAGACTCTTTTAGGCCATACATCAGCAAAAACGACGGAGATCTATGCCCATGTTTCGACGAAGAGGTTGAAGGAGATTGTGAGTCCGATTGAGAAATTGAAGATAGATTTCTAGGTAACACAAAAGGAAAATAAACGCAATACGTATATTTGCTAGGAGATAAACGACATACGTTTATCAGGTTGTTGGCGGCAAGCCATAAGGATAGACTGCATGACAATAAGAGAAAAAGTTAAGGCATATTATTTTCCATGGCTGATAGCTATGGGGATATTATTTGGAATCAAATTCGCTATCGGATTTTTTGACGAAGAACAAAGACAACGAGTGACAAGTCTTGAGGGACTGTTGTTGCTTTTTGGACTAGTAATAACATTGACAATATTTTGTGGTGGAATTTATCATTATTTTTTTGAAGTATATAGGCCAAAGAGAGTAATCAAGCTTTACAATAGAATAAAGACTCTTGACTTACAAGAACTAGGACTAAAAGCAGACGAAGCTCTGAATAATTTTAACGGTTACTACAAAGGGTATTACTTAACCGTATTGACCGACAGTTCTCCAAGTGACGGTGAATGGGTCAAGGTTAACGCTTTCATAATACCAAATGAAACGCAAGTAGAACTTTATGAACGACTGCAGAAGAAATTTGAGTTTGATACTGATGAAGGACTATTTTGGTTTACTAGTAAGACTAAAATGAAATTTGGAAGAAGCCCCAAAAAGGAAAAATTGGTGACAAACATAAACGAGCTTGTTGAC
>JBDSKX010000216.1:0-4041 GCA_039916665.1 Chryseolinea sp.
TTGTGAACATGTTGTTGGATCCGGTTTTTATCTTTGGATGGGGACCGATTCCAGCGTTTGGTGTCACTGGCGCGGCAATAGCGACGAATACCGGAAGAGGTATTGGCGTTCTTTATCAGGTCTATCACTTGTTGAAAGGCAAGGGGATCATACAGGTGAAAATTTCTGATTTACGCGCAAAATTTGATTTCATTCGAAAATTGATTGTGTTGTCTGCGGGAGGAATGGGTCAATTCTTAATTGGGTCTGCCAGCTGGATCTTTCTTATGAGAATTATATCTGATTTTGGAAGCGCAGCGTTGGCTGGCTATACGATAGCCATCAGAGTAATCGTCTTTGCGCTCCTTCCTGCGTGGGGCATGGCTAACGCTGCGGCTACACTAGTCGGACAAAATCTTGGTGCAGGAGAACCTGACCGTGCTGAAAAGTCGGTGTGGCGTGCTGCATTCTTCAACATGGTATTCATGGCTGTGGTGACGGTGTTTTTTTTCAGCCTCGCTGGCCCGATACTGAGATTGTTCAGCAGTGACGAAGAGGTGTTAAGCCAGGGTATTCTTTGTCTTGAGATTGTATCGTTGGGATATATTCTGCTTTCTTACGGCATGGTAGTCAATCAAAGTTTCAATGGTGCAGGCGACACGCGTACCCCAACTGTGATTAGTTTGTTTGGATTTTGGGCACTTCAGATTCCTCTCGCTTATGTACTTGCGAAACCATTGGGCATTGGCCCACTGGGCGTTTATTTAGCAATAGCTTTTGCGGAATCGTTGATGGCGGTTGCAGGAATAATGATTTTTCGGAAAGGAAAATGGAAGACTGTGAAAGTTTGAAGATACGTATATCCTTTACTTCAGGATTTGGATGGCGACCTGCTATCCAACCTGGTATTTTTTTAGGCGACGTATTTCAGTGACCTATCGTGGTCGCTGAAATTCCTTCGCGACACCTTCATCATGCTCAATACCTTGTAAGTGGCCCATGGATCATCAATTCAATGAAAAGACCGTGCGTTCAGGATGACGGAAGGAAGCTGGATTTACACCTAAACTTAAGACTTCGGATCTCGTTTTTTGAACGCTGCCTCAAACGCCTTTCCAAACTCATCACCGGCTTTCTTGAGGCTCTCTTCGACTTCTTTCCAACGCTCCTTGTTTTCAGTTTCTTTCTTCAGTTTTTCTGCTGAAATTTTCAACTCTTCAAATTTTGCATTGAATTCTTTGTGAAGCCTTTCGCCTGCTTCTGATAATTCTTCCATGAATGCGTCGACGCGTTTGCCGAAACTTTGGAAAGTTTTTTCTGTTTTGCCTTGATCTTTTGTTTCCATATTGCCGATTGAATTGTGGTCTTTTTGGTTCTCTGAAACTGTATTAACGTAATTCCTTTTAATTGGTCGTCCTTCATCCGTACAAATTACACGGCGGACGACACTACGTTTGAATACAGGCGTCAGATTAAATTACTACTTTTAGGCCTTAGCAAGTCAAACGTGAGACGACTTTTTACTTATTTTACGGTGTTGGCGCTGGTGATTTCGCTGGAATCGTGCGCATCGCATCATCACAAAAAGCACAAGAAACTTAAGCCTGGCAGACCGATTCCCTGTCCATTAAAAGACTGCTGATGAAGTTACGAAAGATCGTCATCGCGATTGACGGGTATTCTGCTTGTGGTAAGAGTTCTACAGCGAAAGAGGTCTCCAATATTCTTGGCTACCGCTACATCGATACAGGTGCCATGTACAGGGCTGTCACACTCTATTTTCTTAACAATCATGTATCGATCACCAATCCCCGCGAAATTGATCGTGCTCTTGAACAATTACACATCTCGTTTCGTGTCAATAAACAGAACAAATCGGAGACCTATTTGAACGGCCTGAATGTAGAAAAAGAGATACGCGCGATGCGGGTGTCAGAGATGGTGAGTCAGGTGAGTACGGTGAAAGGGGTTCGTGATGCAATGGTAGAGCAGCAACGCAGGATGGGCAAGGAGAAAGCAGTCGTAATGGATGGTCGGGATATCGGTACCGTTGTATTTCCGCAGGCCGAGCTGAAGTTATTTATGAATGCTGATCTTCTGGTGCGCGCTTTCAGGCGACAGAAAGAATTACTCGAAAGGGACCAGATGGTAGACCTCGATGAGGTCATTGCAAACATAATTCACCGCGACAAAATAGATACGACAAGAGCCGAGAGTCCGCTCAAGCAAGCGGAGGATGCAATCCATGTTGATACGACACATATCTCGTTTGACGAGCAAGTTGATGAAGTTATCAGAATGGCGTTATCGAAGATGGTCGTTGAATAACTTCCGCTCCCATCTGTTACGGTCAACTACCTCCTAAACCAGAATAACTTCTTAATTTCCAATATGGAAAAGATATTAAGGCGAATCGTAAGATACTTCTTTAGTGGAACGGTCTTCATTGTTCCACTCGTTGCCACAGTCTATTTTATTTTCATTTCTTTCCAGTGGCTAGACAACCTGCTAGCCCTTCCTTATACCGGTTTGGGCTTTGCGATCATTCTTGTAGCGATCACAGCTTTCGGATACCTCACCACCAATTTTGCTTTCAAGACATTTGCAGATTGGTTTGATCATCTCATCAATAAGATTCCGCTTGTGAAACTGATCTACTCGGCGGTCAAAGACTTACTTGGTGCTTTCGTCGGCGATAAGAAGAAATTTAACCGTCCCGTACTGGTGCGTATAAATAAAGAAAACAATCTCCACCAAATTGGATTCATTACGCAGCCTGATTTATCGGAACTCGGCTTGTCAGATATGGTTGTGGTTTATTTTCCACATTCATATGCATTCTCGGGATACCATTATTTCGTTGCCAAGGAGAATATCAAACCGCTTGATGTGTCGGGAACGATGGCGATGAAGTTTATTGTGTCGGGGGGAGTGAGTGGATTTAGGGAGAGCCAATAAATCATCGGCAAGGGGATTACAGAGCAAACTCATGAGCTTCACGGAGAATTCAGTGAAGCTGATGCATCATTCCATGAACTTACGTTGATGGGGTTACTTAATAAAAAAAGGCCGCCTTGATGGCAGCCGTTTTAATTTTCAGAAGTAGCGTTCTATGCTTTTAGAACTTAAATGTTGCTCCGACCATGACCGGGCAAAGCGCGAAACCAACCTCCCCATACACGCCCACACGGTCGTTGAAATACCAACGTGCTCCAGCATAAAGACCACCGCGAACACCGCCATCGTAAGCATTATAACGATAGCCATTGACGTCATGATAGTTATTACTTCCAACGGCGCCTCCCACCTGAGCACCAGCATAAGGATCGAATTTTTTATTAGGCACTCTCAATAACTTGGCAAAGTGATAAGAAGCCCGGACACCGAAATCGACAAAATTATAAGCGATGTCTGAAGAATACCCGTAAAAGTTATCGCTCAAATGAGAGTAAGCGAAATAACCACCTCCGCTTATTTCGTCACTGAACGCATATTCACCATTTATTCCAATTGTCACACCACCCCAAAAATGGTACCCAAACCCAATACCTGGACTTAGAATGAAGTTACCTTTCTGGATCTCCTGAGCAAAGACGTCAGATCTCGACATTGATACAAGTATCAATGCGCACACAAGTGAATAAGCCAATTTTTTCATAGACGAGTAATTTTTGTTAAAAGTAGTGAAAGATTTTAATACAGAAAATCTGACTAGTTAATCACGCCAGAGCCAATGAGTTCATCTTCTTTATACCACGCACAAAACTGTCCTGGAGTGATGCCGCGTTGTGGGTTGTCAAAGATTATGTACAAGCCCTCATCTTTCTTATGCAGGGAACACGTTGTTAGTGGTTGCCGGTATCGTATTCTTGCCAGGTATCGATCGGATTCTCCAACTGAAAGCTGTAGGTCCTCACGGACCCAATGCTCTTCCTTCTTGGGAATAAAAAGGCCTTTGCGATATAGCCCGGGATGATCATCACCCATTCCTGTATAAATAATATTCTTCGTCGTGTCCGTGCCAATGACAAACAACGGCTTTTCGAATCCACCGATACGAAG
>JBDSKX010000217.1:0-10067 GCA_039916665.1 Chryseolinea sp.
GAGCGCACCGGTGTCAGGGTGGTGACCATTGCTTTGACTTGTTGTGTCTGCTCACCCCGGCCCTCTCCTGAAGGAGAAGGTGACGAACTTCAAGGGGCGGCGATATGATTAAAGATCGTCAAACTATAAAGAGTTGTGGTTATCGTTGATGCGATTCTTATGAGGGTTTGCTTGACGAATGCTTTGATTAATTAAACCGCGCACGGGAACGAAAAAATAAATAGTCCGTGATCTTGACCGCCCAGGTGCTAAATAAAAATGTGGTGAAATGTTGAGGGTAAGTGCATGAAGTGAATGCGCAGACTGTAATCGTGAAAGACGTACGCCACGAGAAAAAAAAGGTAATTTGCACCCGCTGCATATGGCATATCTCATCACATTAAAGTCTTTTACGGATACTCGCGGAAATCTCACGGTAATCGAGAAAATACTACCGTTCGATATCAAACGGGTGTTCTATATCTACGGTCTCGACGAATCTGTCAGAGGAGGACATCGTCACCATAAGACGATTCAGGCAGCGATTTGCATCCGGGGATCGTGCACGATTCTGAACGACGATAATGAAACGAAAGTCGAGTACGTACTCGATTCGCCCGATATATGCCTGATACTTGAGACAAAGGACTGGCACCAGATGTATAATTTTTCGAAAGATGCAATCCTGATGGTGCTGGCATCCGAATACTTTGATGAGAAAGACTATATCTTCGAAAAATATTCCACATGATTCCTTACGAAGACTTAGGGAAAATTAACGCCCCCTTTTTTGAAGCGTATGTGCAAAGCTTCCAAAAGACGCTCCTGTCTGGGCGATATATTCTTGGAAATGCTGTAAAGGATTTCGAGGATGAGTTTGCCAGATATTGCTCTGCAGGATATTGTGCCGGTGTAGCTTCGGGACTTGATGCGATTGTACTTGCCTTAAAAGCACTTGATCTTCCGGAAGGATCAAGTGTTATCGTTCCGTCGAACACATACATTGCGACTATCCTGGCCGTTGTGAACGCGGGACTCAATCCCGTTTTAGTCGAACCCGACATTGCTACCTATAACATAGATCCTTCAAAGATTGAAGAAAGCATTACTGCTGAAACGAGTGCAATAGTCGTTGTTCATCTGTATGGAAAAGTATGCGCTATGGACGGGATTGTGGCAATCTGTAAGAAGCACAATCTTCGATTGATTGAAGATTGCGCACAGGCACATGCAGCAACGTTCAAAGGAAAAATGGCTGGAACTTTTGGCGATGCTGGCGCTTATAGCTTTTATCCGACTAAAAATCTTGGCGCACTGGGGGATGCCGGGGCGTTGATAACTAATGATGGGTCGCTCGACAGCAAAATCAGGTCTCTCAGGAATTACGGGTCAAAAAAGAAATACTATAACGACGTCATTGGATTTAATTCACGTCTCGATGAAGTGCAGGCCGCGCTGCTTTCGATTAAGTTGAAATATCTTGATCAGATCACAACACATAAGCGAAAGCTTGCCTCGATTTATTCAAACAACCTTAAGGATGACTTTATCAAGCCTCAGCAACATGCTGATTATGGTGATGTGTTCCATATTTATAATATCCGGCATGAACGTCGCGATGATTTAAAAAAGTATCTGCAAGATCATGGCGTGATGACTGAGATCCATTATCCCATTGCACCGCATCATCAGGAGGCATATAAAAATATATTGTCCAAGGGGCCTTATCCGATATCGGAGATTATCCATCGCACCACGTTAAGTCTGCCTGTTTCTTATTGTCATGATGAGGGTCAGGTTGAAAAGGTGATAGCGGTGATGAATAGGTTTTAATTCAGAAGCGGGATAAAGAACATTAGTGTCCGTCATTTATCAGATGAATTGTGCACTGCCTTATATTGATGGTGAGATGGTCAACTCGGTTCTAATTTCGGATCGTGCCATTGCATGCGTGAAGAAGCGCTGCTCCATAGCCAACATTGTGTGCGCGCCCGGTTATATTCACATTCGTATGCCTACCAACAAGACGCCTGTATGGCGACTTGCGCAGGACCAAATAAATACCCCGTCATCTTGAGTGGCCATGTGCTAAATAAAATGACATGCTCAAAATGACGGGGAAAGTCAGTGGTACGCTATCAGCGCGGCCCACCGATGTCGCTTCATTTCGAAGCTTAATCTACTGTCACCATTCTCGTCGCTACATTCCCTGCAAAATCTTCCGCGGAAACTGTAACGATGCTACCCATAGGCACCCCATTATTTTTCGTCACAACATAGCGCCAGCTTCCACCTGCTGAAAGTTCATACTTTGCTTCGCCGCATTCTATCAGGCTGCCAGCGCTTTCGATCTTTACATACACGCTGACAACTTTGAAATCATCAACAGCGTCGATCAGCACAAGCTTACCGACCTTGCCCCTGTTTCCCGAAAATTCGATCGCCCTGATTGAAGGTGGCTTCAGATAATCCGACATCGCG
Source organism: Chryseolinea sp. (assembly GCA_039916665.1). Taxonomy (GTDB): domain Bacteria; phylum Bacteroidota; class Bacteroidia; order Cytophagales; family Cyclobacteriaceae; genus Chryseolinea. The sequence continues at coordinate 2,461 of JBDSKX010000217.1, forward strand.
ACCAGGTATGCAGTACGTTTCTTCTTTGTTATCCCCGTCTCATACAATGCCTTGAGTTCAGGATTTGTCATGTGTGCCCGTGCATATTCCGTGGCCAACACAAATCTTCGCCGTGTTTCTATTTGATGTTCGGTGAGTTTATCAGCCTTGCGTTTCGCTGGCGCATTACATAAAATGGTTTTTCCATTCACTTGACGAAGCACGAGATTACCGATACGACCTGATGCGCCGTGCAGCAAGCTATTTTTACCTAGTTTAGCCATAATGTTTAAAATTTGTTTGTTGTTTTTTCTCTATGCGCAAACTCTCACGCTAGTACTATCAATTTCCACCATACTCCGTTGCCGGCATACGGTGGCATCACATTTCCTTTCGCGATCGGCGCCGTAGTCGTTAGATGACCAATAACCTTCCAGATGCCACTCTCGGGACATCGCTGGCCGGTGTACACTTTAGTTCCTATGTTGCGAACCTTATCGTCGCGCTTACTATTCATATCCATGGTTCATGCTTTTAAATTGTTTTGATTTTAGTCTCTGATTTTTTTAATCGCAATACTTCGACATTCGTGTCCACTGTCATAATTATGATTTGATGAATTAAAAAATTCATTTTGGCATCATGGCTTTATAGCTGCTTATGAGGTAGTATTTCGTCGTGGCGTCCAAAAGGAACCTGGTGAGGCAGACTTAGACTCGCGCTCACCTTTGCTGCTGCCGAAGTAGTACCCGTAGATATCTTTAGCAATCGCTGCTGCCATGCCCGTAAGGTTTCCAATGATGAAGCTTTCTTCAGCATTGAGATTACCTATACCATACGCAAGGATGTAACCTGTCATCATGAAGAATGCTACAATTGCAACATAAGCCAGAACATTCTGGGTCAGGTTTAAGGCGCCAGACTTAGTTACTTCTATTTCCCGTTGTCGCGCAGAGAGAATATCATTGAGTGTTGCCGCTGTCATCGCCTCATCGTGATGCATTTCCATTTCGCGCAACTTGTTGTACAATGTTTCCTTCTCTTCCCTAGTTGTAACGACCTCGTCGATCAACTCTTTGATCTTTCCGAACAATTTTCCGGTTATAAGATCACCAATGATATTTTTCATAATGTTTCGATTAGAATAGCAGCCCCGCGATCGTCGGGGCTGCATCCTTTTAACATTGGTGAATTACAGCGTCGATACTTTCGAAGTTGTGTTACCAGCAAGATCCGTCGCGGATGCCGTGACAGTACTACCTACCAGCGTCGCATTAACTGCTGTGGTGGTGTAAACCCACTGATCACGCAAGTCGATGGAAAGCGTTGCCTGGCCGCGCTCTAGTTCGACACCGCTGGCGCTCTTTATCACTACCGATACAGTTGTAACCTGAAAGTCGTCAGTTGCCTTTACGTTAATCGACTGACCGACGGCGCCGGTATACGACTCGGTATCTATCAGCTGGACTTTCGGAAGCGACAGATAGTCGGAGATTGCCACGAGGTAAGCCGAATTCTTGTAGATATTCACGCGTGACTCATACAATGCCCTTGCTTCCGGCTTAGCCAATTGACGCAGCGCGTAATGCGATGCATCCTGGAATGTTGATCGCCTTGCCAGTTGTGACTCGGTCACTGTTTTCGCTTTCCTGGGTTTGTTGGCCATCACGATGCCACGTTGTGATTGACGTATGACAATCACATCACCCAGTTTACCACTGACCCCTTTAAAGAGGGGGTTGTTTTCAATTTTACTCATATATTTATTTGTTTTAAATTTCGCAACAACGCTGCTGACGATACACGTGTTTATCGAGAGTCAACTGCTGCTTGACACAAACATGCAACGATTTAAATTTTCACTTTTCCACCGGTTACCATTCGTTACCATTCGTTGCAAAGATTTTCCGATATTTTCCAACGGTACACGACCATTACATCCCAGGTTAAGAGTATCCTGAGCAACTGATGTCTTTTTCTTAGAATCGATTGAAATTAGCTCGCCAGACGTGTTTATGTTGATACCCTAAAAATCCCCTCGAAAAGTGTTTGTTCAGAATGTGTTTAGAGTAGACACAAGTGACGCGACGACATTTCTGCTTTCAAATAAACAGCGGATTGTGAGACGGAATTCCAGAATGACGATCGAATCTATTTTCCAACTAAAAAGTGATCGTAAATATTCTTCAAATTTTAATTGTCAGAACTCAGGGCAATTCCAGAAAAAAAAACACAGATGCAACTTCAAATTATCTTCGTCCGTTAAAAACACCTGTTAGACAGCGTCGATGTATTTTCTTATCTCTTAACGAGCGTTAGCCGATATAATAATGAGTTCATTTATTTTTTTTGACGCAATTTTTTTTAAATTGAATTGTTGATTGATGGATTTGCCCCATTGCCATCTGGCGAATTTTGCGTAGAGCGTTGTAGAGGTGTGTTCTCCAGAGGTTCTTGTTAGTTGTCACAATTAAATAATCTCTATATGGAAAATCAGATGTCGTTGTTAATTCGAGCTTACAATCTTAGTCAGCTCGCCGTTCTCTACAAAGTGAGCCGGCCAACCATGCGAAAATGGATTCAACCCATTTCAAAAAAGCTTGGGGTCATCAGCACGAGGCTCTACACCACCAGGCAAGTGAGGATAATTCTTAAGCACCTCGGATATCCTGAAATCAGAATAATTCTGCCCAAACAATAAAAATCGGCATGTGTCATTTGCTGGAAGTGTGCAAATGCTGTTTGGCAATTGCATTTTGGATACACATGGAAACAGGTGAAAAATATCGAAAAATCTTTGCAGAGAATGGCAACTAATGGTAACGGACGAAAACCCATGTTTAAAACTCGTTACATCTTGGTGGCATGCAAATCAACTATCATCCTAATCATGGTGGGGGCAATTGGATTGCCTTCCTATTTGGTGCAGTATTCAACGTTGCTGCAAATGTTGTCGATCCCGGTCCTGCCAGCTATTTGGTTCACGCCATCGCTGGAGGTTTAATTTGTTTGATGTTTAAAATAATCGGCGATTTGTTTACGCCTTTAGTCCGTGGCATGGGTCAGCGGTTAACGCGATGGCTCGATAGCATGATCGACTAATCCGGTAACACATTTAGCGATTCACCAAAACATCAGGCATGACACGCATAGAATATATTAAGTTGTTCGGTCCTTACATGATTGAGGCATTGAAAGGCAAAAAACTATTTCCGTCCGTTATGATGGCACAAACTCTGTTAGAGCGTGCTGGAAACGACGGCGTTCCTGAAGGCAGTCTGCTCGCGTCGAAGTATAACAATCACTTCGGCACTAAAGCGGATGCATTCCGGGAAAGCGGAAAAGTTGCTCTTCGCACGAACGGATTTATTAAGGGAGAAAGATTCACGGTCAAACAATTGTTTAGAGTTCACGAGAGTGTTCAACAGTCGTTTGATGATAGAATACAATTTCTTTTGAGAAACACCGCTTCGCGAAAGGTGGAGTCTTTAATGCTGTTAGTGCTGCTGACCAGGCAGAACTACTACAATGCTGCGGCTATGCAACAGATAGATCCTGTGCTTCCAAACTGATAGCCCTGATCAAGAGGTTGGGGTTATCAGATCTGGATAGTGGTATTTTTTCACCGCAGAGCGCTAAGACGCGAGAATGTATAATCTAATTTGGATTGTCTCCGCATCTCTGCGCCCCACGGTGAAAATTGTATTTTTCTAAATCAAAAAAAGCCAACGAATATCTCATGAAACCGAAAGAGTACATTAAAAAATTCAGGAAATTTATAATGGACAGTTTGCAAGGAAGCAAATTATTACCTTCTCTGATGATGGCACAAGCACTATACGAGGCTGCTGATGATCGCGGCAATGCGGGCGAAAGTATTCATGCGAAAAAATATAACAATGACATTCGAATACTCGCCGATAAATCCTGGAAAGGTCCGAAGGTTAAGTTGCCTGCTCGTACCACGACTAAAAATAATAAGCCTGCGCGTAAGGCATGGTTTAGAATTTATTCAAGTTCAGAATCATCGATCGCAGATCGTATAAAAATGCTTACGCTAAAAGTAGAAGCATGGCCAACGACGTTTTGGTATAACGATACTGTGAAGCAGCAGGCAAGGGTGTTACAAATCATAGAAATTTCTGCTGATCCAGGCTATGGTCAGCGGATGTTTGATATTGTTAACCGGCATAAGCTTTATTTGATGGACAGGCAGTGGTGGATCGAAAAGGCTGCTAGACTTCTTTTGTCTGCAGCAATGTGTTTTATACTTCGGTACTTATTGCACAATTGGGACTCGTGGGTTCCGTGGAGGAATTGAGAGAAAGGCGAGAAGAGATTCGCGCCTTTCTTTTGGTCAGTTTTTCAATTCCGGGAATGCAACGTGGGTTCTCCCTTGCCAGGTGAGCTTGAGGATTGCTGGTCACAAAAGGTGGGCGTTAAAAAAACCGGGTGATTACCGGCTACGACTAACAAAAGCAAAGTTTACTATTGGCCCACCCTTGTTGCCGATTGCCTCGCATGCCCGATTACTTTATATCACTCACCAATCAATCTAAAAAACCTGGTCCATGGCAGTATCCGCGGTCGGTAAAAAGTCTAGTTGAAATCTGTTTGCCAGGATAAAAATCCTACCAGCCGGTACCCCCATGACTGGTGGTGATGAATGCGGCATCTGCCGACGCTCATGATCCTGAAGTGTCTATTAAACGAACCTGAAGACCGATAGCACGATAATGACAATCATGAGAAGACACTGAAGCGAATAGAACCCTCTCAATTTCGGACCGACACGTTGGTCTATGTCTTTTGAATAATTGACCAATTTCGCCATTGCCGGGCGACCAACGCCCAGATTGTTAACGACGATCAGAATCACCACACCCAGCTTGAGTTTAAACCATAGTTGGGAAGCATAGCCATTCGCTAGCACAATCATGGTTACTCCTGATAAAATCAAGCAGGCTATTCCGATTCCGAAGCCAATTTTTGCTATGCTCATTGTAATGCCCACCAACAGACTTTCACCGGACGCGTGCTTTATAATCTTCTGAAAACCTATAAAACTGAACAACGTTGAGCCTGCCAATAGAATCAGACCCAGCAAATGAATGACGATTGCAAATTTGTATATCATGACAAAACAGGCTTATAGGATTTGACTGGTTTGGAGAATTCATTAATACCCTTTACCGGATGCAGGCAGTGCATCATTAAAAAGCATTTTTATTTCAGCGAATTCCGGAGCGGTAATATTCGTCTGCCCGAGGGTCTTAATGCCCATGACGATAGTGCAATCACGCCCAACCCAAGTGCGAATCCTGACTGTGAAATCGTATCACCCACGATCACGTGTGATGCAAAAGCAGCGAAAAAAAGTATAATACTCCCTGCATAAGCCCATTCCTTTGGGAGTAACAAACCAGGAAGAATTATTACGACTGCAGCAAGTATCTTGCTATATGCCAATATCAGTGCGAGATATAACGGATACCCCAAATGTTCGAGTACCCCATACACGTATCCTCGATTGATGACATTAAAATCCCAAAGGGCGCCATAAATCAATTCGAAAGTTAATAGAGAAGTGAGTATCCAAAAGGATACAACTTTTAATTTTGCACGGTTCATCATTTCATTAATTTATTTTTCTATTTCGACACGATCTCTGGCGATACTACACAGCATATCCGATTTGATATTTAATCCCGCGTTTGTTAAATTATAAAGATGTTCACTTGCGACTAAGTATACTATTTCACAAATCTCGCGTTCAGAGAAATAGTCTTTCAATTGTTCGAATGTCGTGAGTCGAACCTGTTTTTCTTTGGTTAGTTCAGTCACATAGAGAAGTGCTGATTTCTCAGCCTTCGTAAAAACTTCGCTCAAGGAATATTCTATTAAATGATCAAATTTCATTTCATCGAACGAGGCTTTTATAAATTCAGCCCTGCTGGCGTCGATACAAAAATTACAGGTATTAATTTGAGCCACCTGCTGCCTAAGCAATAACACCAGTTCTTTTGGAAGCTTAAGTTTGCGGTCAAGTTGTCCGACTTTAGCGTAGAACATTCCGAATGCCGTGGGCAGTCTTACAGCATGTACTTTTACCGAAGTGATTACTTTTCCAAAAGCACGTTTAATAAAAAAATACGCCACCTTCATGGTCAGGCTCGAAGGTACCTCAATAGGCTGTAGAAATGTTTTCATGGAGTTTATCGATGCAGGTCGTTCACGATTATTATAATGCGTCCTGATTTATTTTATAAAATGATTTTAATTTTTCGCGATCCAGAACCGCCGAAATCTGTAGGATCTTTTGGGATATCAGATCAATGGTAAAAATCTGGCACGACACTAACTTGCCATTGACAATGGACAGCAATGCCGGTTGATGGTTAACTTCCGTAACCACCATCTGAGCGCTGGTTAAATATTTATGATAAACAGTGATTTCAAGTGCCGATACTTCATACGCTCCTACAGTATGAAAGACGGCAGCAGGAACAACCCCTCCGCCATCAGCCTGAAACTGAATGTCGGAGATCATTATATCAACAAGCTTTTGAGTGTCTCTCTCGCGAATCGCTGTTAAAAAGCCTTCCAATAAATCACGCTCCTGACTTCGGATATTTGTAGTGCGGCGGGACTTTGGCTTAAACAAAGCTGCCTTAGCCCGACTCAGTAGTTGGCGGGAGTGACCCTCGGTGATGGAAAGCATCGTAGCAATCTCATGATGACGATAGTCAAAACTTTCCTTCAGTATAAATACAGCGCGTTCAGTTGGCGATAGTTGTTCCATTAACACCAACAATGAATAGGATAGAATTTCATTTAAGTGAAGTTGCCGGTCTGCGGCATTGCTGGTGTCAATGGGCTCTGGCAGCCATTGTTCGCCATCCCGCAACATTTTTTTCTGTCTGGCTTTTACATTGATTGCGAGATTAATTACCGAGCGTATCAGGTAATTCTTTTCGTCGCCGATGGATGACTTTTCTGCGGTGAGATGTTTCATCACTACTTCCTGTACAACATCCCGCGCATCTTCCACGGATCCGAGCACGTTATAGGCATACGGAAAGAGTTTGCTGTGATAGGCAGATTTTGAAAGATCCATTTTCTAAAGTTTTTAAAGATCTACTTTCTTAACTTTTTTTAACAAGACAGATACGAAGACTAAAACGTGACAAATTTCGAAAACAAAATCCCGGGACGTTTTTTCTACCTGAGATCAAATCTTGAGAAAAGAAAAGGCTACTAGAGGTCGTTTCTTAAAGGGTATTAAAGAATTTCAGCAGCAACCATTTCCGGATTTTATGATTTGATCACGCCAACGCAGGCGAAAATTTGCATAAATTCGTCATCAGCGCCCGGTTTTAACTTTAATACCTTTACGAAGTTTCCTTCCTCGTCTTAGTATCAGGCTAATATTAAATGCACCTGGCCTGCAGTCTGCCGATGTCCAGTGGAGTATGATGAATGGACTTAATACCAGTCGTTAATAGTCCACCGTACTATTTTACCTTAAGTCAGGGTTACCTCAAGTTAGGTTTCCTTTAAGTACACGCGTCTGTCACGTTCGAGACGTTCTAATTGTCTTGTACTCGCATTGCATAGGCAATTACAAA
>JBDSKX010000218.1:0-8357 GCA_039916665.1 Chryseolinea sp.
ACGGAGATAGTATCGTAACTGTTACGGGCATTCAACTTCCTTAGCTACTAATGAAAGAAAAAACATCAGGTGTTTTTTTGGATAGACAGCGTCATGTCGGTGATCCTGATGCTGACAACCTATTCGCGGAAATGGTCAGCAAAAAGAAATTATCAGATTTTCATAAAACGCTGTCACTTTCTGAAAAGGAACTTCATCTGTTAAATACTGATCAACCCATGAAAGCGTTCATCCTCGGAAAGCGCGCTGAACCGGAATGGGTTGATGACAGTCGTGTTTTGCGTGGACAAGAGATCTTTGATAATCATGCATTTCCGATCATGACTTTATTGGGTCTGATGTCTTTGCCTTATTGCTATGCGGCGTCGCCCGGCAACAAGGCCCTTTTTATGGCGGAAAAGATGCGACAGTCACCAGCGAAGCGTATAACCGACACTGCTCAATTCACGATTGATGTTTTAAAGCCCGGAAATTTACAATCTAATAGATATGGATTTGTCCAGATTAGAAAGACTCGACTCATTCACGCTATGGCCAGACATTATATCAGTAAAGCGGAATGGAATCAGGATTGGGGTGTGCCCATTAATCAGGAAGATATGGCGGGGACGAATTTGGCTTTCTCATACATCATCCTTGTGGGTTTGCAATCGTTCGGCGTGATGCTTTCTATGAAGGAAAAAGAAGACTTTCTTTTTACATGGAAGTATATTGGCTATCAGTTAGGGATTAATGAAAAATTATTGCCAGATTCTTTTAAAGAAGCCGAAATGCTGACCGAAGTCATTAAGCGCAGACATTTTAAGAAAACGGAGGAGGGGGTTATACTCACACAAGAGCTCGTAAAGTACTTGGAAACGGTAGTTCCACAACGGCAGGCCTACTTCGTGAAAGCGCAGATCAAATACTTTCTCGGCCGCGAGGTAGCGGGGTATCTTGGGTTACCCGATAATCGAATCAAAGACAAGATTATTGAAGCTACAAATTCTGTTAAAGAGATTCAGAATTTCTTTACCATTCCAAAAAAATCCCTCAACCTGCTTTTCGAGAATTACAAGAACGAATCACGCGGCCGTTAATATCAAAGTCAATTTGTGCCGTTTCATTAAATAGCCGTCTCGTGTGAGTTGCAGGTGAAGCTTGTCTGCTTTTAAGCTATTCTGTTGAGAATATTTTAATTACGCCCATTATAGAAAACACAGTAATGGATCTATCACAGAATTGAGGGAGTTTGAAGGGCGCAACCATTTTGTATTGGGCCGGTCGACCTGGAAGGACGATGCTGATTATTTTCTCAGTTCGATTGATGAATATTTAGAGATAGATAGGCACTTGATGAAAGACTTCAGTAGCATCAACGTCGTTACTCGCCACTAAGATTTTAATTCAACCGAAAGCATTTGTCATTTAGTTTCTCGTCGAAAGGCTGCGTTTTGGACGTCGCCTTGAATTATTCCGCTTTGTCGTCGATGAGAAAGCGAGCTGGTGGTGCGTTTACTTTGTTAGTGGCAAAGGTTCAAGCACTGTTTTTTCCCATGCGGCATACTGCTTTTTCAACTTCAAAAATACACCTGCATTTGTCTCCATCAGGTTATTTTTTTCCTGTTGATCATTAGAGAGATTGAATAGATACTCGCCTTTTTCATCCTGTAAATATTTCCAGTCGCCCATACGCATTGCTTTTTGTTTCGTGCGTTGAAATGTTCGCCAATATATAGTGCGCTTGATGTTAGCTGTTTTGTCTGTGAGTACGGGCATGAGATTAATTCCATCAAGCGGAAATTGTTTGAGAGGCTTCGCACCAGTGAGATCAAGGATCGTGGCTGTCCAATCCATTGTCACTGTGACCTGGTTTGTTATTGTCCCAGGTGCAATTTTACCTGGCCATCGAACGAATGCAGGAACTCTAATCCCACCTTCCCACAACATTCCCTTTGCTTTCGAAAGTCCGCCGTTATCTGAGAACCGTTCTCCGCCGTTGTCGTTGGTAAAGATTACGATCGTATTAGAGGAAGCATATCGATCTACTGCGGCTATGATCTTTCCAATGCAATCATCAAGACTTTTCATCATTTCGGCATAAGTGTCTGCTGATCCACCGGCGCGGTAGTCAACCGAGTCTGGATATGCGCGATCATTTGGGCCCTGCCACGGCCAGTGCGGCGCATTGAAATTGATCACGAGAAAGAACGGCTTATTATGATCCGTACTTATGTATGAAATTGCTTTTTGGGAAATGATATCAGTGAGGTAGCCTTGCTGATAGATGAGCGAATCATTCTCCCAAAGATCATGCGTAGTTCCATCGCCTTTGTGTGAGAAATAATCAGCCGATCCGCTGCGAATGCCAAAGAAATAGTCAAATCCGTTTTTATTAGGGCTGTGTTCTGACTGAAGTCCGAGGTGCCATTTGCCAATTAGCGCGGTATGATACGGTGACTTTTTTACAAGTGTACTTAACGAGGGAGTCTGATCGGTAAGGCCAAAGTTAATATCATCTTCAGAACCGGTAAGGGGTTCCATCAGGCCGACGGGTATTCGTGCGGGATATCGTCCTGTCATAAAACCGACACGCGTAGGTGTGCATAATGGCGCGGCGGCGTATGCATTCATAAACTTCATACCCTGTGAAGCCAGCTTATCAAGATTTGGAGTGGTATAGTTCTTTCTGCCATAACCGCTCAAGTCGCCATAGCCCATATCATCGGTCATGATATATATAATATTAGGACGTTGTTGTGCCACCATGTTGGCTGGCAACAGGAAGGCCATAAAAGCCAGCAAATACAAGAGTATGGCATTCATTGAGATGATCATTAATGGTTTGCGTGCATCCGATTTATGATTTCAATTCAGTTACTAAGTCATAGAACGCATTAAGTTCGCAAGGAATATATTTTGCTTAAATTTACAGAGTCTGAAATTGCGTCAATTGGACCGTCACATGCTATGAAGTTAATCACTCGGAGGCCAAAAGAAAAGAAAGACACCCGATATGTTCTTTCCTTTCTTTGGTGATACTGCCACCGACTTCAGTCACGCAGACTGGAACTGAAAATTTTGGAGACCGAAGTAACCATCAATTGCCTTTTATTATTGAATTCAATAAGTTCATCGAAACGGCTTCGCATGCGGGAGTTGATCACAATCGCGGCATCTCATCCCTCGCAACTTTCATTCGCCTTTAGTGTGTGCTATTCTAAGTTGATAGTTCCAACAGAATACGTACGAGCCTTCCCTCCAATGATTACTCTATCACCGTTATTCTTACAATATAATTTACCCCTTCGTTCGGATAGTTGCATCGCATTCAGTTCTGTTTTCTTCAATCGTTCTGACCAATAGGGAATCAATGAACAGTGTGCCGAACCAGTAACAGCATCTTCAAGGATGTACGCTTGTGGTGTAAAGTACCTCGATACGAAATCACATTCATCTCCTTTCGCAGTAACAATTACGCCACCAGGGTCGAGGTTTATTTCGTCAAAGATCATCCGATTGATTTGTATATCGAGAATCTGTTGCTCTGTTTCATATACAAGTACGTAGTCACGCGATTTTAATACTTCGTTTGGTTGAATGTTCAACGCCCTCGAGATGCTCGCTGGAATTTCAGATGGAGATGGTTTGCGCGAGGGAAAATCAAGGTGATATAACGAACCGTCACAAGTTACTTTTAAGTCACCGCTTAATGTTTCAAAGACGAGGGTGTTGTCAGTTAAATTTAATAAGGTGCGTATAGCATGCGCGGCCGCTAACGTGGCGTGGCCGCAGAGATCCATCTCGATTTCCGGTGTAAACCATCGAAGCAGAAATCTATTGGTATGTTGGTGAATAAAGTAGGCTGTTTCAGCGACGGCATTTTCCTTTGCTATGTTGAGCAGTAGGCTGTCGGGTAGCCAAGCAGTGAGCGGTACTACGCACGCTGGATTACCGGAGAATAGGGTTTCACTAAAGGCGTCGATTTGGTAAAGGGGGAGGTTCATTGTGGTTTGAATGTAGTGGGTAAAATTAAGATTAACGGCATGAGCCTAAGTTTCAACCATGCGAGATCAGAGGGAATTTCGTGCCGCAAAGGGCAATTCTAATAATCAGGAAATTTGCCGACATGTTTCCAATATCGGGTCTTAAGTTCTGTTTGGTCATAAGTACAGCCACTCGTCAACCTGTTGTAAACCACTCGTGAACCGGAGTAAAACGTCACAAATCGTATTGATTCGTTTCAAGTCGTTCTATTTTGCCGCGATTTGTTATAAATCGTTGCAAATCGCGTAAGTGCGCTTCGCCGGCTCGTTACTTTTACATCGAGATACGGTTTTTATTGAAACACCAGATATGAAGGAACACAAAAAGCGCAACCTTAGGCCGAAAATGGATTGATTGGAAAAAATGATTATTGGTATAAAAAAAGCATTAGTACAATTGTTGCAGCATCTTCACCAAAGCATTTTGGTACTTGTTATTTTTCGCAGGTTGAGGCTTTGCTGATTACTGGGTGCATGCCGTCTGTGGACAGGCAATGGTAATCCACTTCATTATCACTGTTTGTCCCGTGTAACATTTTGCCTGCCTATTCGTCATTCTAAGACTACATTATAAAGTTAGCTACTGTGAATAGTATAGACGTAATTCTTTTAGTTGGGCTAGTAGCAGTTGCCACATGTTTGCTCGTGATTCCGAAGCGGATTACCCGCATTTTAAAACCCCTTATCGTCTTAATTATACTACTGGTCTTTACCCAGCTTTTAATCGAAGGCTATTATTGGCATTATGTACCGGGCTATTTGCTTCTATTTCTTTTGATCATAAGAGCAATTTCTCCAAATAAATTGAGCGGTGCCCTTCAAAAAAAGCTCCTGCAGTCTGTCTTTATTTTTTCAATTCTGGCTACTATTATCCCGTGGACTATTTTTCTTCCAGTCCCAAAATTGCTTGCACCTCAAGGAGACTACAAAGTAGGAACCAGAATTTTTCGCTGGGTTGATATGGATCGGGCTGAACAGATGACTTCAGACATACATGACAAGAGAAATGTAGTGGTCCAGGCCTGGTATCCGATCAACCAAAATGCGAAAGCATCGCATTCCTATTACCTTGACGGACTAGGTAATCTGCCAGAAAAAATTGGCATCATACCACGGTGGATATTTAATTACTATGACCAAGTCAATACCTATGGGATACTTAATGCGCCCATATCTAAAATACAAAGTCAGTGGCCTGTCATAATTTTTTTGACAGGAAATGGTGCGTCCCGTGCTTTTTATACAAGCCTCGTAAGTAGTCTTGCCAGCCATGGCTATGTGGTTTTAGCGATTGATCACCCCTATGAGGCCATGATTGCGCAACTTGCAGATGGCACGCTTGCCACAAATATTGAAGAGCACTCAAACGATGGTCCTGATCTTTATAAATTTATGAAGGGTCGCCTTGACCTACGAATTGCAGATGTAAAGTTTGTATTAAATCGATTAAACGGTAACGTAGATTCTCCCGGCCGTTTTTTCTCATCTCTTGATAAAGACCGTATTGTTATTACAGGCCATTCTTTGGGTGGAGCTTCTGCTGCTGTTGCAATGGCTGTTGACTCGCGAATTAAAGCTGCCGCTAATATTGATGGTACATTATACGGTGAATTGCCAGAACTAAATTGCGCAAGACATTTCCTGTTGCTAGAAAGCAAAAAAGATAGTAGTGACCGATTCCATAGATATGAAAATGGAAATCAAAGGTTCTTTAAACATTTTGGAAGAGGATATCGGTATGAGATACCTGAGGCTGACCATTATAGTTTTACTGATGCACCACTTCTACTGGCCTTTCCTGCAAGGTTTCTTGCCAGCCATTTTTTGGATTTTGGTAATATTCCAGCAGAGACAAATACTGCGACGGTGGAAATTTTAGATGCGTTTTTTTATGGTGCTCTGAACAATACCTTCACAAAGTTAGATTCAGTTGCAAGCGATTATCAAGGTATTATTCAAAAGCCAATCGACTAATACTTGTTGAAAGAAAAAAGTCGTTTATTTCAATGGGAAAGGTGTAGAAATCTAGCCTTCGGCAAGACAAGTCGGCCTGGTCCATGATTAAAATTCATTCCCGAAACGTACTTATTTATGGTGATGGTCAGAACTACACCGCAAGATCGACAGTAAGCGCGAAGGCGTTTGGGATTTACGCAGAAGGACGCGCCTTTCAAACTATGCAGCAATCAAACCGCCAATCGATTGTCGAATAGTAATATGTTAGTTCAAAATAATTGGCAAACGGTAATACGGATATTGGAGAAACATTATTCAGATCTTTGACGTAACGCCGGACAAAAAAATTGTGTCGGCATTGTCGTCGTGAGACAGACCGGTTTGGTGGAATTGTAAAGCGCGCTATTCACTTCACTTATCCCGCAGGACAATGAATCCGATTTTAAACTCTGCCGATGAAGATAATAGTAACTGTCAGTACCTATCTGCTTTATGAAAGAATCGAAGAAAATCTTGAACACGAAGGATTACTGCTATCGCGTCAGCAATTCATTTCAGAGCATTGATGATAACTCGTTAGATTTTAATAATTTCGACTGGCTAAAAAACGCCATCCTATGAAAGACAGGAAACTGCTTGCCGCGTGTATATTTTATTTTGCTACGCTTGCAGGACACGCTCAGACTGATTTGCAAAAATATAGGCTTCCTGGAAAGGGACTCAATCAACATCCATTTTTATATGTTGGAGAATGGGATTTCCGAAATCCACAGTCTCAAAAAATGACAATTGTTCGAAAAGGGAAAGTTGTTTGGCAATATTCGATTCCGATGAGAACAGCAACTGGTGGCATTCAGGAATTTGACGATGCCACGTTATTACCCAATGGTAACATTGTGTATGCCTGCATGTCGGGAGCTGGAATTATAACACCTGAAAAAAATATAATTTGGCAATATATATGTGCGAAAGGAACTGAAACACATTCCTGTCAGCCTATCGGGAAGGACAGTGTACTACTAGTTGTGAACGACAGTACTCAGCCACGAGTATTGATCATCAACACTGACAAAAATGAAATCCTAAAAGAGATCGCCATCCCAACAAAAGCTACCAACACACACGGACAGTTTAGACATGTAAGAATGACAAAAGAAAAAACCATTATGGTTGGACTGTTTGCTGAAGAGAAAGTCGTTGAATTCAATTTGGAAGGTCAGGAAATCTGGTCTACGCCTGCCAAGTCAGCCTGGTCTGTGATTAAACTTCATTCTGGAAACGTACTTATTTCAGGTGATGGTCAAAGCTACACCAGAGAGATCAACAGGAAGGGCGAAACAGTTTGGGAGTTTACACAGAAGGACGCGCCTTTCAAACTTTACAATAATCAAACCGCCAATCGATTGGCAAATGGGAACACGGTAATTTCAAATTGGGTTGCCGGAAGCAATAATACGGACGAATGGAAAAGTAGTGTTCAGATTTTTGAAGTAACGCCGGATAAAAAAATTGTGTGGGCATTGTCTTCGTGGAACAGGCCGGATCTGGGGCCGAGTACTTACATCCAGCTACTGGATGAACCCGGAAATCCAGAGAAGATGGAACTGCAGCGATAGCGAATGTAAATCAATATGCAATATAAAGGGTACTAGCTGAATTGGCCTTGTGTGTGTATTTAGAATACACGGTCTATGAATTTTGTCGAAGCGATGGCAGATATAAGAATCGTGTAATTCTATTGTTTACACGTGTATCCACGCATAGCATTACATGGCAAAATATGGGTTCATTGAATTTCGGCGCTTCACCTCATACCTTGCGACACTCGTTTGACAAGTTTACTTTGAAAACGGAACTAACGTAATATATTCAGCCCCTTTTAGGGCATATATTCGGTAATCAATGGGATCTATGTGAGTGTTTTAACAAAGAGGTTGAAGGAGATTGCGAGTCCGATTGGGAAATTGAGGATAGATCACCAGGTAACACAAAAGGAAAATAAACGCAATGCGTATATTTGCTAGGAGATAAACGACATACGTTTATCAGGTTGTTATGCGTCATAGTTTTTTATAGCCGAGATCTGGACTCTGACGCTCGTCTCTATAACTCAAGATGGCGAAGTTACTTATAGGAAGCCGAGCATGGACAAAAGCTCAACTCGTCAGTATCTGGAAGACTGTTGCGTTCTACTCAAAGCTGACTCGAAGTGTTTGGCACCTAAGATCGTTCGGCTCGCTCCGAGCCAAAATCCGTAATACATTGGAAATGATAATCTCTTTACTCCTGGAAACGACGCATAACAACATGCATGCGTCATTAATTTTTGGTAAGTTGAAAAAGATAATAGTCGTTAACGACGCATGCATTAACGTT
>JBDSKX010000219.1:0-13420 GCA_039916665.1 Chryseolinea sp.
CAACCATACGGCTATGAGTCTGTTCACCAAGGCGCAATTGTCTAAGTCTAACAACACATCGGATTTTGCTGTTCAGTACCCCAATGAGTCGATCACCAATGCCAACACAGTATCCACACGTTACCTGGAGAGTGGCTCATTCATGAGAATGAATAACGCAACGCTATCCTACAACTTAACGTCAGATAAGATCGGATTGTCAAATATTTTCCGAAACGCCCGTTTGTCGCTAACCGGACAAAACTTGTTTGTAGTAACAAATTATTCCGGGTTTGATCCTGAGATCAATACAGGATCCACTCTAGGGGGAATTCAAACCTTTGGGATAGATTATTTTACCTATCCTAAGGCAAGAACATTTTTGATCAGCCTGAATGTAACCTTCTAGAAAGAAAACAAACAGTTCTCTTAATATCACTTAGAAAAAAGAAATCAAATGAAAAATATAAGATTTAAAAAAGCACTACCGATAGTTATTGTTTTACTAACATTTTTCGGTTGCACGTCATTAGAGGAAGATATTCTCGATGAGTCTCTTACGGGAACCGGCCAGGCGGAAGTTGTCAGCGGATCGATAGCGCCGGTGTATGGAATGCTCCGTCAGGTATGGATGCATACAGTGAATTTCGGACTTCAGGAGATTGCCGCTGATGAGGGCATCCTTCCTTACCGCGGCGGTACAGACTGGTATGATGGCGGCAAGTTCATAGCAGTTCACCAGCATCTTACGACAGCCAGTAATGGGCTGGTGGGAGATTCCTGGACGTATATAACTCTATGTCTGTCAAGAGCAGTACTTGCTGTGGAAAGATTAAAACCAGAAGCTGACAATGGCAATGCGCCCGCTGCGGATGCGCTCAATGAAATGATAGCCATGAAGGCATATCTCAATATGCTGGCACTCGACAATTGGGGTCTGGTTTTCAAAAAAGAGGCTTCAGATCAGGTATCCGTAATTCTTAGAGGACAAGAAGCAATCGACTATATTGAAAGTGAGCTTTTGTCGGTTGTAAATGCTATGAAAAATGACAGCAATCCGGGTAGGCTTACCAAAGACGCCGTGAGTGGTTTGTTGGCTCGTTTATACTTGAATGCGGCCGTTTATCGCAATCCTTATGGCACTCCTGATTTTAAGAAGGACGATATGGATAAAGTTATAACGTATACAAACAATATTATTTCCGGGGCTCATGCATTGTCTGCTGAATACTTCGACTTGTTCAGTGATAATAACCATAGCAATACTGAACTCATATTTGCACAGGACCAAAGGGGAGTACTTGAAACCGAGGGCAGCAGATGGGCATATTGGCCAATATCTGGTGCACAGGTTCCACGACCAGAATGGCCAAGCTCAAGAGGAACTGATGCCGTAGCTGCTACTCCTGACTTTATTCAGACCTGGGTTGATGCCTATGGCCCTGTAGATCCTGCTGATGCCGATGCCCGCTTTTATCAGAAGAATACAATTATACCGGATAACCTTAAAGATCTTTCCGGAGTAACACCAGCAAATGATGTCGACCATTATTATTGTGTAGATGCCAAAAAGTTTGAAATAGACAGAGGAATACTCCGAGGTGTTATTTGGGGGCCAAGAAAAGACAAGAGTGGTAACATTATCACTTGCGGCGATGGAACGGTCAGAATATATCCTGTCATCAAACAAAATGATGCCGACGCAAACAAGGTTTATGTAAACCACACGCTCAACGTAGATTTTACCGATCAAGGCAGTTTACACAACACAGGATATAGATTTTCAAAGTATCAGTTTAGCCATACGGCTACCAATTGCTGCTCCTACAGTAGTGTTGATATTGTCTTGATGCGTCTGGGCGAGATCTATTTGATGAGGGCTGAAGCGAAGTTGAGAAATGGCGACAATGCCGGAGCTTTGGCTGATGTCAATACCTTAAGAACTTCAAGAACCGCGCGCCCTGCACAAACTCCTCAAGCTTTGGCTTCTATTGATCTGAATACGTTGTACCGTGAATCAGGATTTGAACTGTATTGGGAAGGACTGAGACGAAATTATCAAATACGTTTCGGCAAATACGAAGGAACCTGGACCGGTAAGACAGATGCTGATGTGCATAAGAGATTGTTCCCTATTCCTCAAAAGGCAATTGATGGTGCTTCCAGCGAGAAGGGGTTTTTAACTCAAAATCAAGGATACTAGAGAAGTTAGTAGATTAATAAATTAGGCTAATAAAAAAAGGTTGAAGGATGCAAAAGCCTTCGACCTTTTTTTTATTCAAGGCTAAAACAAATAGCGGTTGAGAATATCAAAACGTATACCCTTTCAGTTGTGAATTGTATAGCTAGCTTCCGTTATCTGTATAATCAATTCCGGATGGGTGTATAGCCAAGGACAGATTCAAAAAGACTGCATTGTAAAATCCGGATCGGACAGACACGAGAACAATTTATCCGGGAACATATGGAAAAGACTGGAACGCATCTGGGAAAGTCTGGGACGGATACCGATTTTCCAAACGCGGCACTGTCCACTTTACCAAGCGCAATGTGAGATCATACTTCTACCTTACACTACACCCGGCAAGCACCTATAGTGGTTACTTTGTTTTTAATTGATTTCTTAAACTTATCTCGTCTGGGAATCCCCACTGTTCAATAATTTTTCCGTTTGCTATTCTATAAATTGATGTCTCATAAATAGTCACTTTGTTACCAGTGGAGTCAAGTCCATTAAAATTCCCTTGGTGAGTCCCTGACGATTTATACCTTGTCACTACTTTGTCACCTTCAGCAATAATATCAACAATCTCTTCTGTCCAGTCTGGAAAAGCTTTTTTGTGATTTGAGATTGAATTTTTTGCCCCTTCAATTCCTTTCCATTCGAGTCCCGCTATAAAATGGCAAACAAAGTCAGGAGATATTATTGTGTCGAGAAGACCTAATTGTCCATTAGACCATACGTCATGATAATTTCTTACAACTTGTCGATTAGCTTCTAAATCAACTTTGTCGTCTTTTGAGCTACAACCAGTTAAAACTATAATCGAGACAATTGCTAGTCCGTAAAAAAGTATTTTCATTTTATTTTATTTCTGTTTGTCAGTGTCAGCCGTCCACGTTGTTTTCCTAAACGAATTTGTTTGTAATGTATTCCCCTCGTCCAAATGATTATTGCTCTAAAAAATGGGTCTTTACTATTTTGAAGCCATTGCCTCAACTTCCAATTTCCATTTTGGTTCAAGCAATTGACAGCAAACTACGGTCGATGCAGGTTTGTGTCCACCTAAGTATTTAATTCGAAGTTGAACATTGGCTTCGTCATATGACGGGTCGGCTAAGTAAGTTCTAATTGATACTAGATTTTGATAGTCCATCCCAGCTGATTTAAGAATTGTCCCAATATATTTCCATATTAAGTCACCTTGCTCCTCAAATGTTTCAGGCATAGATGTACCATCTGAAGAATAGCCATTTAGTCCGCTAATGATGAGTAAACTTTCAGAACCTTTAATTTCTACTGCATGGCTGTAGTTTCTATAAGGAGGGAATACAGCTTCCGGATTGTGTAAAATTATTGGCATATTTAATAATTGTTTTAAAACAGAAAACACTACTCTGTCCGCGCGGCATTGCGTCCAAATTTTAGAATATAAAACGTATGCGGTTTAAATACTACATCAATATCCACCGTTGATGAATAAAGTTACTTGCAGAACTTATAATAACAAATTGAGCCAGCATATGTTTTATATAGAGTGTTGTGCGTAGTTTTTTCTAACTCAATCTGTTTTTAATCTCTTGTCCAGATTGCGACCCCAGTATTATAAACTCTCTTTTCTTGTTGTCCTTTGTCCGGACGTAAACTTTGCCGTCATGCGGATAGTATCCCATTCCCCACTTTTCATTTTTGTCGTATGAGGTGTCAACGATATCTGACTTATTTATTCTAAAGTTGGAAATGTCAGCTTTTAAAAAGTCGTTTGATTTCAGGTCAATGTCCTTAATCCTGTCAATATATTTCGGGCTGATGTACGAATAAGGATTTTGAAGATCTCCGTCAACTGTCAGCGGTAACAAATTAGCCAAAGCATCACTGCTCTCTACTCCAATCGGTCCGTGTACTTTAATTCCAATCAATTCATGGTCTGTTATCAAGATTAAAAATGTCCGGTTTAAGATTAACAAGTGATATTCCATTGCAACAAAATGATTGTCGGGGGTGAATTCAAATTCGGTTATTCTCATTTGGTTTTTTCTTCAGCTTAAATTGATTGAAATTTCTGTGACCGATCCTGAATATAGTGTACCTCATTCCTGAGCAAAGTGTACCAGTTGTTCCGGTTCAAAGTGTACCAGTGATTCCGGAGCAAAGTGTACCAGCTGGAGTAGAAAAATAAGCTAATCAGGCTAAGCGTCAAATGACATTCCGGCGAAAGTGTACCACTAAACTATCGATCAAGTTCTTAACTCACCGTGGAAATTTCAAAAATCTATGGCGAACAAAACGATCGATATGCAAAAAATTCAATCCGTATTATTATTGCTTCAATCCGGTTGCAGCCTTCGCGCTATCGCCAACTGACTGGTATTCCCCGTAAAGTTGTAAAGCATTACGCGGATCTGACCCAGCGATTCCGCTAATGGTTTGACCTGCCCCGTTCGTGATTAGAGTTTGATGGCATAAAGCTAAGGCCAAGGCTCAATTTTTTTTCACTCTTTCAGGGGATGTTACGGTAACTTTGAATCCATTTAATTCGCCTTTGCTAAACACTGCCACCATGCTATCAACTACAAAAAAAATTGCTCACTTCTCCCTGCTTCTAGTGGTAGGGATAATCGCCATGACATGTGGTGAAAGTCCCGATGTGATACCAAACGGACAGCCGGGTCCTGGAACTCCACCGATGACTGAGATTTCAGATGAAGACCGGATGAAAGTTTTGGACGAGGCTGGAAAGTTTGTTGAACTGCTCGGAGACCTGAAATCAGAGTTGGCCCAACAGACCCTGGTGCAATGGCTACAGACACGGCCCGAGTTTAAGGAAGCTGGCATATCAGACGACGATGTATGGGCATCTTTTCAAGATGGTCGACTCGCAATTTTTATTCCGAAGTGGGATGTTGTAGAGGAAGAAGGCGGCCGCATGCCACTGCCCCAAGCCTCATCTGCTATCAATGGTGAGGGTTCCGCTACTAGTGGTCGGACACAAGGCATGCCTCAAACCAGTACTGCAACGTTCTTTTACGGACTGGGCAAAATATTCACCGATTACAGGCATACTCTGAAAGATCTGTTTACAAAATCTAATACCAGCTATAAAGTTGAGCTAAAAGATGCTTCGATTGAAAATCTGAAGGCTGTTAAGGATCTGGGGATCTTCTATATTCAGACGCATGGTGGTACCGCTCTGCCAGAGAAAAAACAAGGCAATGGTGTGTTTGGATTATGGACAACAAATCCTGTCACTCCGGAAAATGAAAAGCTATATCGTGTTGACCACAATGCCGCTCGCGTGCTCTATATGTATGCTCTTCATGATCTCTATAAACCAGTATGGCACTACGCAATCACCAGACGGTTTGTAGATGAATACATGACCTTTGCCGAAAATGCCCTTCAGTACATTGACGGTTGTAACGGCGGTACACTAAATGCTATTCCGTTCAGGGATAAGATTATGGAAAAGGCAGCAAATGGGAAGGCGACTTATCTTGGTTGGACAACTCCGATGGTCCAGAGTGAAGGAGAAGAAACATCAAGATATTTCTTTGATCGTCTGCTTGGAGCACACGATAAAGGTATTCCTACGGAAAGTCCTGTTCAACGTCCGTTCGATGTTGCCGCCATCGTCAAGGACCTAAAAAGGACGGGCCTAGGGGTAACATGGCGCGGAGGTAGTCTTACTTCTCACACAACGGTGGACTCAAAAGCCATTCTTACTCCCTCCATTGAATATCTAACCATACAGGACTACGATAGCAAGCTGTTCGTCAAAGGTTTCTTTGGAGAAGAACCAGGGATTGTCACCGTCGACGGAGTGGCGGTGCCCGTGGAATGGACTGAAGAAGTGCTCATTTGCCAATTGCCCGATACAGGTCCGGGCTCCTCAGGAGAAGTTATTGTTTCGGTCCGTGGCAACAAGAGCAATCCCGTTCCACTTTCCGAATGGAATATTCCATTGAATGTTTCCATGGACCAACTCGGCATGACAACTGAAGCTATCCTCTATCTAAGGGTACGCGGTGATGTACATTCATATCGCTCGACGCCCGGCGAGAGTCCCAGGCGGCCGTTGGGAGATTCTCTTATTCTAGAATACGAAAATGCACTTGGATGGTCATTTGCGAAAGGTTCAGCAGGAACGTATTCTGTAGGTGGACAAAGTAACATAACCTGTCCGCTTGGCCAATGTGAGAGCACTGAAAAGCAAACTATTGTACTGAAGAACGGTAAGCTACCCTATCTTGAAGCAGCGTCAGGAATGGGCTTTGCTGCATACTACAAATGGTCTAAGGATAAGAAAAAACTTATTGTCTCATTGGATGTCAACATAACTGATGTCGGCGTTGAATACGAATCGACCATGACCTGCCCTGGCATTCCACCTAGTAAAGTAGGTAAGAGCTTTGTGACCACGATGGGTATTCATAATTTGCTGGACCCGCTGTCAAGACTTGAATTTATATTGGATGACAAATTCACGATCACATCGGGCAATAAGTCACGATCTCTTGGGGGACCGCCGGCAGAATGCCGAGGAACCGTTCAAACGGAATTCAAGGCACAATGGTCAACAAGCGCTGCGGCCTTTCCAGCAAACAAAGATACAGAGGCCCGGATTGGGCAATGAAACAGTTTTCGTGATGGAGGCTGAGAGTTTAATAAATTCCCAAAGTTTGAATCGCTTTGCAGAGTCTTATTGTAAGAATTTAGCCAAACAGCAAACCTGTAGTAATACGATTTCGTTACTTTCCACCATCAACAGGTATGCGGCCCGTTGGATAAAGTAGTATAGACCTCCATACCAATCCCCATAAAAATAAAAGAAGTACTCACCGCTACCGACCGCGTGTCGCTTTAGCGGTGGAGCAAGCTACAGTGCAACACGGGCTTCACGCTGGGCGAAGCCTTATTTATTGGCGGCAGGCCTCCTACTCTAGTCATTTTTCAGGGTGGGTATCGCTTAACTTCATTACGTAAAAATCGAGAGCATCATTAACGTTTTCAAAAACTTCTCTGGCCATTCGCTTGTCATTGAAAGACACGTAGAATTCTCCCAAGTCCTTCCCTATTTCTTTGCTTTGCATCGTTGGAACAATATAAAGATCAAGACTCCATGTTTTTTTGTAGTCCTGGTCGATACTGAATCGTAACCGACCAAGGCTAGTAAACGGATAATAGTTTTCAAGAGACTTATGTCTCTTCGCTGCAGTCAGTAATTCCAAATACCGATAGTTCCATTCAGTGTCTTTCCAAAACACCGTATTGTTAAAAAACATGTTCCTGACTTTCGTCCATGCTTTTTCAATGTCTGGATTCGAATTTATAAAATCGAATCCTTCGTACCCTTCAATTTCTCTAAAGTCGGATACAATAATTCCAATGTCAACTTCGTCGTCCGTCCATAACTTAATGACTTTAGTAAGTCTGTCGAGATCAACAAAACGTCCCCAAAACAATTCTCATAGTTTTGCTCGTCTGTCCGCTCAAAAAGAACGATCGAAAATTCTTTTTCAGTCGACGCAAACTCAGTCCTAAACCTTCGCTTTGTTTTGCTGTAAAACGCATACTTGTCCGGAAATGTGCCAGACACAGTTGAACTTAACTTTAGTCTAGAATTTAAATCGACTAGACGTCCTTGTATTTCGTTCGATAGATGCATGTCATCTGAAAGCTTGCCGCCAACGTTGGTGCATACGCAGTGGCGGGTCTTCGAAGCGCATCACTGTCCCACGACACCCAACGAGATTTGAAAAACTAAACTTCAAATTTACACCAAACCCGCCATTGAATATGCATTTTGTTGGCGGTAGTTGGGCTTGTACCGTATGGCAATTGTCTACTATTTACTTCAGTCAATTAGTTATTGAAGGATTTCCCGTCACTGCAAAAGATATTCCTTCATCAAAGTGAGAGCATTGTCCTTGATCAAGACAAACCATATAATCAACAGCACCGTTAATTATAAAATCCCTTTTACTAGCAACTTGAATCTTTTGTTTGAACACCGCCTCCCTTTCAAAATATAGAACTTCCATCTCCAAGTTAGGGTCATACTTCTTAATTGTCTCACCTTCTTCAGTTTCTCCTATTACTTTATAAGTTTGCAAACTATCATAGGTAAATTCCGTGGAAGGCCCCTTCCCAGGAATATGTTGAGAATATAAATGCCATCCCGAATCCAGCTTCGCTGTACTAACTAACATGGCTTCGCCATTGCCAATTTGTTCAACGGTAAATGTCCAGCGGCTAGGATGTAAAATTCCAGTCCCAGTATTTGAAGTGCTGCCAAAAGGGGTTTTCTCTTTATTGCTAGTGTCAACTTTCTTCTCGCTACAAGAAGAAAACGTCAAGTAACTTAAAAGCAGTATTGTCGACAATAATTGATTTTGTATTCTCATTGTTCAATATATTAATTCCGCATTTTTTATCTCGTCTAGAGTGTCCGGCCCAATTACCGCCAAAGTTTGTGCATAAACAGTGGCGGGTGTTCGAAGCGCTTCACTGCACGAAACCAGACGTAATTTGAAAAACCAAACTACAAATTTACACTGAACCCCGCCATTGCTTATGCATTTTGTTGGCGGTAGTGCCATTACTCCACTCTCAATTCCTCGGTCTGTATTTGTTGTCCTTCGATTTCTGGATCTTCGTTTTTAGTTTTTAATTCTTTTAAAATGTCCGCTAAAGCGAAGATTATCAGAAGAGCTACTAAGTTTATTTTCATAAAAAATCCATCGTCACTATTAATGGCCATTTTGAAGGTTGAAACAATTGCTGCAAAATTGAATTTGAATGTTAGTCCTTGCACACCTAATGTTATCTCTGCTCCAGAACTGTAAGAAAGTCCGTAACCCAATATGCTCCACTGGAAAAGTTGCATAACTTGGTTAATAATAGAAAGAATTATTCCAGTCTCTTTTTCTTCATCTGTCAAAAGTCTCTTGCCCGAGTATATTGAATATGAAAATAGTTCTAGTCCGATTAAAAATATTAACAATATCGCTCCATTAATTGTCCCAGTTTGTAACATTAAGTAGGCTACGAGTCCCAGTCCCGTTACTCCTCCAATGATTTGTAACCAACCAATTATTTGAAGTGTTAATGTCGTGCTTTTAATTCTCAGTCTCATGTGTCGAACTTATTTTATGGCATTACCGCCAACGTTTAGCGTTTATGTTTATGACGGCTTGGTTTTCGAAGCGCGTCACTGTCCCACATTGCTAAATGAAATTAAGAAAACTAAACTTGATAGCAACACTGAACCCCAAGCTGCCATAAACATTTTGTTAGCGGCTGGCATTTTCTTCTCCTCTCCATATCAAATTACCTTCTCTTCTTTTCAAATACATTTTTCGGTTAGTCATATAATAGTCACCGAAGAACAAATATTTCTTGTGTCGGCCATAAGCTCTTCCTCGTCTTAAAGGTTTCCCGTTCGTTTTGAATTCGTACAGTCGACCGCGTTTAAAAAGGAATTTAACTGGTCTGTTAGTCATTCGTCCTAAACCTCGAATGTCAATGGAGTCACGGTCAAATGTCACCCATATGGTTCGTCTATTCTCAACTTTGTATTTTCCTGTTCCTCTGTCATAAAGCAAGTCGCCATAGAATTCATACTTAAAAGTTGAGTCAGGTTTTAGGTGAATTTTTGTAATGAAAATTCCATTGTCGGCAACATTACTTAAATAATATCCCACTAGGTCTCGTTGTCCAAAAGTCGAGAGCGAAAATAATGTCAGAAGAATTGTTCCGAGTGTTTTCAAATTAATGTCTTTGTCCAGAAAATGCTTGCCGCTAACGCTTAGTTATAAGACGTATGCGTGTAAATACCTACATCCATGTCCAGCATTGCTGACGAAATTTAACAGCACACCATTTAAGAACTTATGATATAGCATATGTGTTATAGCTGTTGTTAGTGGCTGGCCGTTTCTTCACCATTCAGTTTAACAAAGTAGTAACCGATCAAGTTAGTCAACAAAATTAAACCCATTGCAATTATAAATTCGTTGACTCCGATGTTCCAATATCGAATTGTAATGTTTTTACCAGAAGCCAAAAACCAAATGAACAGCGGAATTATCGGCAAGCAATAATTTACAAATCTTATCTTTTTATTTATCCTTTCTGAAAGTCCGATTGTTAGTCCGTTGTACAAACATAAAATGAAAACAAATGGCAGGTACAGCAGAGTCCCCAAAATAGCAACGTTCATGTCCCCGTTCTCTAGTTGATAAAGCGATCCGAAAACCAAGAGCGTAAATAGAAGTCCCAGAACAACCTGTATCAAAATAAATACTCTCGTCATTCTTTTGTCAACTTTAGCTGTCTGTTCCGAAACGGCTTGCCGCTAACGTTTATGTACAAGCCGTGGCGATGAGCAAAAAACATAAAAAAGCCCTCCTTATCAGCGCCATGGATTATACATTTTGTTATGGGCTGCCCTTTTTCTGCTCAAACGTCACACAGCACCGACACCGGATACTTTTTCAAGTGAAAGACCTTCGCGTGTTGGTCTAGGTCGTTGAATATTGTTTCAAATCTGTCAAAGCTACTCTCGTAACCGAACATGCCCATTCTCTTCAGTCCGTCAACTATTTTCAGAGATCCAATTTTTTCAAACTTGTCTCTCATAGTTGCAAAACTTTTATGGTCAACCGCCATGTGAACTACACCGAAGAAATAATTTCCATTTTCTAATTGCCAAATTTTATCAATTCCTGGTTGCAGTTCTCTTGTTGTCTGTTTGTCATAGCCACTTCCAATTTGTTTGCCGAGAATTTGCTGATCCCTTAAGTCGTTTACTGTGGGCTTACTGGGAGAGATATAAGTTGTTGGAACCAAAATGTAGTTACACTGTCCTCGGTGTTGATCAATTGATGTACAAATAACTACTCCATATCTGCCGTCCTTTAGTTGAAATGTCAAAAGGTCGTCTGGGTTGATGTATAAATTTGTAATCTCTCTATACTTTTTTCTTTTCCTCAATTTCCCATTCAGCGTACTTATCTTAGTCCAAAACTTATCAAGTTCCTTTTGTCGTGCTTTTCCTTCTTTCTCGCTGTCCTTAGACCACTCCAGAACACAGGCTCTCTTGTCGGTAATAGATTTTACATATTGCAATTTTTCGTTTGTCATTCTTCCAATCTCCCACAACGCCAATGCACATGATGTAACGTAAATTTCGTTGTCGAACTCATCAATAAAGTCAGGCTGGATCAGCGGAAATTCTTTTTCAATCACATCGAAGTCAGCGCCACTGTCATATAGGTCCATAATTCCCCAATACGTATCGTGAGCTCGGTCTCCGTCAATTATTTTTACTCCGTCAGTTGCCATTGTCTAAAAAAAGGGTTGCCCACAACGTTTAGCTATGAAACGTATGCGTTTAAGTACGCACGCCTCTGTCCCACGTTGATGACGAAATTTATTAGCACACACTTTAAGAACCTACAAAATAGCATATGTTTTATAGCTGTTGTTGGCAGCAGTAGGGCCTTCTCCATACTTGATTCGTAGCTCCATCCTTTGTCCCTCGATAATTAACACCTGCAAGTTGGTTCGCTTGGTCACTTCTTTCTTCATTGTTTGTCAACCTTTAAAGCTGCTACCAATGAGTCAAACTTTTATCGATTGTAATTTCGTTTTTCAATTTTTGGGTATACATATTACTTGCGCCCCTCTTTACCTTTGAAGTTCGTGATGGTCTTTCCATCATAACGGTACACTCCACCTTCAGGTCCCAAAGCTCCAAACCAAATAGTTCCATCGTTAGCTTCCAAAATTCCACAAAGCGCTCCCTCTTTTATTGACATTATTTCGGTTACAGTAGGATTTTTATCGTACAAGGGTTTTTGATCATAACGGGAAAGTGCCCAACCTCCATTGAGTTTTACTCCACCAGTAGTCCAGATGTTTCCCTTTTTATCTTCGATGATAGCACCAGCACCCCTCTCCGATACTTTCGTAAAGGTTCTGCCGTCATAGCGCCAAAGACCATCGGCACCAAACCAAATGTTGCCTTTTTTATCTTCGATTATTGACCAAACGTTGTTAAACGCTTTGCCATCTTTGTTTTTTAAAACGGTAAATGTTTTTCCCTGCCCGACTTCGCCATTAAGGCGGGCATCATGTACGAACATATCTTCGCCTTGTGCACCAAACCAAAGCTTGCCGGTTTTGTCTTCAAGAAGTAAACGAATATTGTTACTGGGAAATCCATCTTCTGTGGTAAAGGTCCGAAAAGATTTCCCATCATAACAGCTTGCTCCAAACCAGATATTACCAGCTCTGTCTTCATAAATATGAAGCGCTGAACTAATGCTAGACCCATCCTTTGCTGTGAACTGCTTAAAACCTGCCTGTCCGGCAGGCATGCAGTAAACACCCGAATCCTGGGAAGCCAACCAAATGTTTCCTTTTCTATCTTCCAACACATCCCAGAAGGTCGGCCACTGTATTGTACTTGTCATATTGGTAAAAGATGTTCCATCGTACCGAAACACGCCTAAGTAAGAAGCAATTAAAATGTCTCCGTTTCCAGCTTGCCTTACATTCCGGACCATACTCACAGGCACCTTGGAGGCGATAGCCTCTTTAAGTTGAGACCCGGAGAATCCTGATCTAAGGCTCCCGTTATTTTGTTCTGGTATGCTTGTTTGATTTTGTCCACAGGAGGTGGAGAGGATAAATATAAAGAGCAAACCAGTTATGTTTTTCATCAGTATGTATTTATTATTAAATCCAACAAAGCTACGCGTCTTTCGTCCGGCTTTGGTAAAGCGTATGTAAAAAAATGTAAACGAAATGTTAAAATTGCTTGGATAGCTTAGTTCTCGGATACTGAATCTTTGTCAAGGGTTGACACTTTAATTTCTCACTTGTCCAACGTTAATTTGCTTTCTAGTCCAAGTGTCCCGGAGCATTTACTTGTACCTTGTGGAAATTTTTTTGAGTAGATGCTACTCGCTAGATGACGACATTGTCCTAGGCCCTATTACTGCCAACAACTCGATAAACGTATGTCGTTTATCTCCTAGTAAATATACGTATTACGCTTATCAAATCCGGTAAGTCGCACACCACACAGTCTACTCAACTTCTGAAGTCACCACACAAATAACCACACGGGCAAATTATTGACCGTCATGGATTGAAATGATCTAGGAAGTTATGTGCTATAAGTGGATACTCGTGTATAAACGTGTATTTTAT
>JBDSKX010000220.1:0-19419 GCA_039916665.1 Chryseolinea sp.
ACGCTCATCATACTTCATCCCGGCAAGGTTCCGGTAGAACCATACAAGACCTCCGCCAAACATCGGATGATTGTGAGAGCCGTCTTCGTTCCATTCCTCACGCGTTGTGGTAGACCCTATTTCAACCCAATGACCAAACGAAGGCATGGTGGTTTTATTCAGGGCCGCGTAAGCAAGGTCGTTCATCCCATTGTTAGCAAGGACTTCAAAGAAATAACGTGTTCCAAAAATACCTGTGTCGAGGTGGCCGTTATGAGTCGCAATGTTATGGGCGAGCGCCGTCCTCACTTTTCTTTGCTGAATTTCAGGAACACCCATGTAAAGGGCCAGCACATCGCCACCGCCATTTCCATACGAACCCGTAGTGGGATTAAAAAAACGTTTATAAAATGCCTCCCTTGTCTTTTCGGCCAAGGCAGCATATTCGATTGAGTCTTCTTTTTTGCCCAACACCCCGGCAGTTTTCGAAGTCAGGTCGGCACATTGCCAGAAGTAAAAAGTATGCACCAGGTCATCCGGAATTTTTTCTCCCGGAGCTACCCATTCGCCAAGGTTGAACCATTGCAATACACCGTCCTTGTTTTGACGTTTTGAAAACATAATCCCGTCATTGTCCACCCACGTTTTCATATAGCGGACATATCCCTTCATGCTTTCGTAATTGTCCTTCAACATATCGACCGCGCCATATTGCGCGTAGAACTCCCAGGGCATTATGCAGATCGCGGCGCCCCATGCGACGCCTCCGCCGCAGCCGGGCTGCCAGGGTGCGGCATTGGGAACATAACCAGTTTTCTTATCCTGTGCATCATGAATGTCCTGGATCCACTTGTGATAAAAATTCTTCACGTCATAATTCTGCATGACTGTAGCACATGCAACCTGACCATCTCCGGTATATGCGGATCGTTCGCGATGCGGGCAGTCACTGGCCACGCCACCATGCATATTGTCAACCTGGCTACGGCGCCAGATTTTGTTGATATCATTGAATAGCTTATTGGAAGTTTCAAAGGTTGCCGACGCTTCGACGTATGTATTTACTGCCTCGGCCGTCAACTGAGACGCTGTCAGTTCGCCAGGCCAGTTCTTTATTTCAATCGCGCTGAATACAAACCAATTGAAACGCGGAGCATAGTTTTGAGGTCCGTTACCAGAAAAGATAAACCGGTTAGAACCAGAAAACTCGTTGCCATTAAAAGCAATACTCACAGTATCGCCTTTTGGTCCATCGATATTATTGAACCGAACCCATCCGGAAATCTCCACTCCGAAATCAACTTTATAATTTCCATTCGCCAGCTTCTCGATTGATACTGGTTTTAATGTTTGCGTGACTTTGTCCGTATTGGCGGTATGCGCGGCAAGCTCACCCGCAGGCGGCCTCCTCATCGCCACGTTCTTCCACGATGAGTCGTTAAATCCGGGTGAACTCCATCCGGCTTGTTCCCTCGTGGCGTCATAGGTTTCACCATAGTATACCATATCCATGATTATCGGACTTTCTGAAGCCTTCCAGGTTTCGTCGCTTACGACCACATCTTCGGTGCCGTCTGTATAGGTGATGTAGACTTGCGTAAGAAATCGAGGCGTACCATATCCTTCGGCCCAGTATTTGGCTGGATTATAAAATCCGTTACCAATAATTCCGCCAATCACATTTTCTCCCTGCTTAAGCATCGGCTTAATATCATAAGCCAGATAGAGAACCTTGTAACGTGTAAAGTTATCATCGACCGGGATGTAGGCGTTGGGCAGATCGGGACGCTTATCATAATTCGTTTGGTTTGGCACCAATACGTCCGTTCCTACTTTACTTCCGTTGGCATACATTTCAAAATATCCCAATCCTGTTACGAAAGCAACCGCCCTGGCAATTGGCTTGGTCACGTTGAAAGTCTTTCTCAACAAAGGGGCCGGAGGTCCTGATTGCCCTCTTTCGATCGGGGACCGGGGCTTGGGCAGCGCATCTTCACCCTGCCATGGCGCTCCAATCCATTTTGCTTTCCAATCACTTCTATTGAGTAAACCCATGCGCCATTGCGATGGCTTACTCCATTCTGATACTTTACCCTCGTCATCCCATACGCGCACGGACCACCAGCACTCCATGCGGCTGGTCATTGGTTTGCCCGCGTATACGATCCTGTCGTTTTGATCCGTTGGAGTTTTGCCGCTGTCCCAAAGATCCGGATTATTCAGACCCGCCTCCGACGACGAGACCTGAACCTGCCAAGCCGTTTGCTTTTGTCCACGTTTCCTGCTTGTCGCGCGATTGATCCAGGCCAGACGAGGTTGTAAGACGTCGACCACGGGTGGGCTGGACATATATTCACAAGTCAACGATTCAGGAATGAGTGAGCCTGTCTGCGCGTGGGCGGCGGCGACCGCGAACATAAATATCAATAACAGTAGTCTCATTGAGGTGTTAATTACAGATTGAAGTACAGGCATGAACCATGACGACAATCTAAATAAAAAAACCCGTCACCCTGAGTGTGGAAAAAACTTTGCTGCAAAAATGGATCTTCGGGAAAAGCGCAATCCTCTCCAATGAAACATACTACCTGCTTTCAAAACGCTTACATGCAACCATCACAGTCAGACAAAATGCGGCCGTCGAAGCCACCATCCGGAAAATATGAAGCGTCCACCATTTATCTCTGAGCTCCTTCCAGTCAGTCGGCGCTACTGCTTTATTCCAGGTCATTACGATGGCATTGATTGGTTGATTTCCAAACCTCGTTATCAATCCACTGATAATTAAAAGCAGCGCAGCTGATAACAAAAAGAGTAAGACATTACTTTCCTTTCTGAGAAACCGAGCTGAAATAAAAGTGATGATAATGGTAACTAAACCCAGCAAAGGCATTATTGTATTCAATGACCTAATGGCGTTCTGTTGATATTCAACATAGGCGGAATATGAAAAACCGGCCGGATTATAACCCAACCAGATTCCAAATAATGTCCCGGCAATCAGTCCCGCCATTACAATATTTATGAACAGTGCGATACGTGTCATCATTGTTGTCTGTATTAATATTTTAGTGTTTCATCAACAACGGGCTGATGTTTTCGGTTTGAAAACATATAACAGCATAATTTATACTGAAATGCCAATCTCAAACTTCAGCCCGTAAGCAAACAGCAGCCCTGACCCTCCTACTATCATCTTATGGGATTCAGTTCCACCATTTAATGTACTGCATTGATGTGAAATGTAAGCCTGCGTATAAGCGGTGATGAAAATCGAACATATACTTGCCATTAGCAAATCCTGCATCCGTACTTCCGGAAAGTCCACCCGTTAGAATATGCAAATTGAGAAAATTAGCTACCTGACCTTCCATCCAAGGCGATCCGACAGATTCCAAACCGTTTCATTGAATTTCGTATATGTAAATAAGAAAATGAACTGATTCCTGCAGATTGCAACACAATAACGGATTTACGTCAATGGAAGGAACGTGCCTCCTATCCAAAGATCGAGACTAAGCACAACAGGAAAAACACATGTCGTAGAAATTTATTTTACAAAACCGATCACATCCCCGGTGGCATCGTGTCCTTATAAATCTTCTTAACAATTTTCGGCGCATTGAAACGATAACCAAACTCAACGCCCAGATAAGTATACATCGCGCGGATATCAATTCCACTAAGTGACGCACTTCTTCTTTCAAACTCAAAACGCAACCCTCCGTATATTCGCTTTGACTGGTAACCCAGGCTGGCTTTACCGTCCAAGCCAAAAATAAACGCCTGTTTTCCTTTTACTTTTTCGTCAACATCTTTTAGATACTTGTAGAGATAAAGATCGTATGAAGGAAATGCCACGAGTGAAAAATAGTATTGTCTTAAAAAAACAATATTGCCACCCACTCCGGGCGCCAGTCTGATTGATAAACTTCTGATCGCTTTTATATCCTTAAAATCTCCATAATATTTTGCTTTTCCAGGAGCGACCAATGACGTATCACCTGACATTTGACTGTAATACACTCCCGTCTTCAATAGAAATCCGACGCGACTTTTAACCTGCCGTTGTGAGAACGTTAGCGGCGCGACGTAGGAATATTTTTGCCATGCAGGATTGTATAATCCCTCGAATTGAAATTCTTTGTTAACAATG
The DNA here is from genome assembly GCA_039916665.1 of Chryseolinea sp. Taxonomy (GTDB): domain Bacteria; phylum Bacteroidota; class Bacteroidia; order Cytophagales; family Cyclobacteriaceae; genus Chryseolinea. Next base: position 4,136 of record JBDSKX010000220.1, read on the forward strand.
TCGGGGCGTTTGATAAAACCGATTGAGGGATCCATGCCTGAAGGACGCCCAATATCGGTAAGCCCCTTAAATCGCAAATACTTGTATTGTAACGACCATCCCTTGCTGTTATACTTTATGGTGGCGGTACGATATCGACTCTTAGTGTATTCATCAGGTGAATGCGCTCCGGAATTCAGGAGGAATGCAAACCCGACACCGACAAATTTATAACTACCAGAAAAGCCAAGGATGTCTCTGATATTGGTTCTGTACTTTAAATTCCCGTTTGAGTTTCCCGGAAAGATGTCCAATCCGATGGCTGGCCGAAGCACGTGGGCACTCACAGACAAATAATGTGGGTAAACTTTGATATAAGCCGAATCAGGAGGATCACGCTTGATCTTCATGTGTGGAAAAAACTTCTTATAGAACAATTTGGGGTGAAGAAATACGTTCTCCTGCATCTGCTCTTTCACCGTTTTTTTTTGCGCATAGACAGCTTCCCGCGACGCAATTACGAGGCAAACAACCATCAGGATGAGAATAAACGGCTGTCGCGCCATGAAGGGTTTAGATTCAGGGTAAGATAGTACGTGTCGTCGGGAGTATCCTACTGGCGATGAAGTAAAAATCGAACCAGAAATAGCCGGATGCGATGGGCGCGGACCTACACTTACTACCTGTCATCCACAGCGCGCACGCATCAGGAAAATACAGAAAAGATATGCTCAGGCGAGAAACATCTTTGTTAAGAGGCGTATGACAGTGCATCGTGCAACAGAACGATCCTTCGCGACAACCTGTGTCCATCTCACTTCAATTCATGGTATAGGCCAAGGGCCTTAAGTTCAATAACTCCTGGACGCAAAGGTTTGCCGAATGGATGCAAACACATGGTTATCTCCAGGCTGAAAGCTACAACGTTCAAAAAAAGCGTGCCCGTTCCGAAAAGAACCGATAAATTGAATTGAGCAAACAAATGAAGCGTTATGAGAATCCTCAGAATGGAAGGCGGTGACGATACGCCCCAGGTTCACCTAAATCAAGACAAACAAATTTTTGAAATCTCCGGACGCTCACTACCGGAAGACGTAGTATCCTTTTATGCACCAATCATTGCATGGGTAACTGATTATTCTAAGAGCCCAAATGCCGCTACTGAATTTAGTTTCAAACTGGACTACTTTAATACCGCCTCATCCAAAATTATTCTCGATTTGATCAGCCAGTTAAAGACGATAAATGGGAGTCGGATAATATGGTATTCGTACGAGGATGACGAGGAAGTACAAGACGCAGGACGAGAATTTTCGGAACAGGTCGATATTCCGTTTGAGTTCAGAACGATGTGAACTCATGACAGCCATGGAAGACGCATCCATTTTTGTTCACTCAGATATTTCGAGTTGTCGCAGTGCCTTCCTCTTTGCCTGCCACACTGAAAGCGCAGACGCTGCCCAGGAATGTAACGCTCAGCCCATACGCCCGAATAGGTGAGAAAGATGCACGTCAATCGCGACGACGTTTGTCAGAATGACTGGTCCTTCTTTGTCAAGTTCATGAAATCCCCCGTTGAAAGGCAAGTCGATAATAAAAGTAACGCGTGTTTGTAGTGCGTATGGTACCAATATTAAATACTCAGTACTATGGATTATACTCCTTGATATTCTCAAATGCTAAGCTGACAAATAGCACCAGTCTTTAATGCCCTGACTTTAAACCTCAAACGGAAGCGGGTATTCTTTCGTGATAGGTTTCGAGCTTCGGGTCTTCACTTCTACCCTCGCTTTCATCGGAGAACCAAGGATCAGAAATACTTTCACATATTGGTCAGTATGGTGCGTCCATGATTTGTCTTCCAAAAAATATTCCGTTACGCCTGCCTTGTTTGCCTTATAAGCCCACTGCTCAACAATGTTGGGTTCGTACGTGATATAGTTGCCCATGTAAAGCACTTGTATGCCGGGCAAAGAATTGTTGCCAAGCTCGGTACAGCTTTCCACCAACACATTAATTTTTGAATTATCCTCCAGGTCTTTCACCGACCATTCATCAATAATTGTTTTAACATTGGACATACTCATTAGTCATTTAGTGAATTCGTGATTTTGCGATCAAGTAATGATATGAAGTTACAGGTTTCTCCTGAGAACAAGGGCGCCGTCTGCCTCTATTTTCTGATGACACGCCCAGTTTAATCGATGCCTTACGCCTTTCACTTCAAGCTCTGCATACATTTTTATTCCTTCAATTTTCGTATCTTTCGGAAGGAGAAACATTGCCTGGCGTACTTTTCCTGGATGAGGATATCCAGGGTCAAGACTCCCTTCACCAATTTTCTCTCCCGACGTATTCGTGAGTTTGATTCGCAATGCACCAGGCACACCCGCGATACCATCGTTAACGAGTCCAAGTACTATTCCAGGATGTCCGTCTTGTTCAAATGACCAAATCCACGATGGCCGTATCCGGTAGCCTATCCGTAATGATAAATCATCAATGGCATCCGGATATTGCTCGTAATAATGAAGCAGACGATCGGCCTGTATCTTATGCCAGTTCCAGAGCGAAAAGTAATTACACCCGACATCTTTTGCATGTGAAATAACGCTGTCGGAATGCGTTACACCCTCTTGTGCTTTTAAACTTTCAGCACTACCATCCGAAATTCCATTCTCAACAAATCCGCCAATCCACGACGGGCGGTTGCTCAGACTCTCAATCTGCATGTTCTCAATAAAAATCGTGTCGGTACGAAGCCAATTATGCGACCGTATTGTTCGGTCAATAATTTCGGAATTACCCACCCTGCTATAATCTGGCTGCGTATTCGTAAGCAATGGCGTACTCTTCCAGTTCTCACGCTGCATATCAAATATGTTAACAAAAGTGTTCTCAGCGGTCCGATAATCATTGAATGAATTACCGGGAAAAGGCCACGTATGACCTTCACCCCAAAACCCGTACATGTAAGTGTCAATAAATTCTACATTAGGGTGACCGTTGTATTGAGTCGAGAGTAAACCGTCCATTTCTTTTAGTGCATTCATAAAAGCAGGATGATCGAACTGAGGTCCATACAACGTCTTATCCGGGAGCCCGATCTCTTTTGTTTTCCCAAACTTGTAAAGCGGAACTTTACCAGTGAGAAAATCTGGCATAGACTGTGGTTCTATGTCAGGACTCATCAGCTGAACACGAAGCCCGATGCGCTTGTTGTATTGCTTGGCAAGATCAAAGGCGATCTTCCAGTGGTTACAGAAATCAAGTTTGCCAGGTTTGCTTTGAATATCACGCCAGTCCACACGCATATACAACACATCGCTAAGCGACATGCTAACCAACCTCTCGAGTGACCTCTCCAAAGTCTCGCCTGGTTTCTTCGGTGGGCCCATTTCATCACAGAGATAGGTAGCCAGCCCCATACCATAGTTGTGCACGCGCTTTTTAGACGGTGTCGTAGCCATGATTACATCAGCGCCCGGCACAACATTCTCCGGCTCGTAGGTTGGGAAGGGACCCTGGTTCAACCGATCCGTTATCACCGGACCTTTGCCAAAATCATACCCATCCCAGTTGTGCGCGGGGACAAACGCATCTGCAGAAACCGGCAAAGCACCCGCGACCAGTGATGCCAATGCACCTTTTTGTAAAAAACTTCTACGTTTCATAGTTTAGCTGACTTCCGCCATTCCTAAAGTATTCAAATGAGGTGGCATGTATAAGATGCTCTTTCTTGTTCTTTCTCATCGTGTGAAAAATAAAATTTAATGTCCATTAAACGACGATCGAACAGATGAGAATTTTACAACGTAAGACCTTTCCTGATTCCCCACACCATTAACAATCCCCAAAGAAAATTAGAGGTGGAGGTCTCAATAAAGTGCGTCATGGATATATCACGCGGCATGTAGGGATTGGGAATGAAGAGAAGTGACGTTGGCAAAAGCGCAGAAAGTACTGCGACAATCAGAAATTGACGGATGGGGTTTCCTTGTAACATTGCAACCATTGGCACTGTTACCAGGATCCAGATCAATCCGCGCACAATCTGTAGCAGGTAGATGCCATTGAAAAATGCCTTTGCGGTCTGTGGGAGGAAAGGATCAATATCAGACGATGACGTATAAAATATTCGGAGATTTTCGCTCTGCCAGGCTACATAGTAGCCAAACGTTAAATAAAGAAAGGGGTATCCTATTAAAATCAAAAACGCAAGTAATAACAAAGTACTTCTATTATATGTGAAGGTGATTCCCAATGGATTATCGATGGAAGATTTACCGATGAATTTATCATAGACAATCATGGCAACGATCATTGTAATGGCGGATGAAATTGCACCTGCCATAACAATCGCAACAGTTTGATCGTGACCAATCCCAATTCCTTCAGCAAAGAAAAACGTTTCGATTTGTGTTAATAAAAACTGCACAACGAATACATAAGATACGAGGGCAATTCGCTTTCCGGCTCCCGAGTATGCTTTGGTCATCGTGAGCAACGTAACAATCAGCACGGAATTGAATGCACATACAGCCAGGAATATTTCTCCTGCGTGAGAAGCATCCGGCGGAGGTGGAGGTGTCGACGCCGTTATTGCATTGCCGATCATTGCGCCAATGGCCCAGCTAATCGCCATAAAAAGTGTTACAATAAAACAGAGGAGGATTAACTTGAATTGCTTCATAGACTTAGTTGTATATGCAACTGTTTAGGATTTATTTAAGATTTTGAATGATTCTGGTTAACAACGAGGCACCCTGTGCCAGCTCAGTATTTGCGATACCGGAAATCGCCTTCATATACAACGCTCCAGAATGCTCGATTGCCCGTTTTTGAATTGCCTTTCCCTTCGGTGTGAGGAAAATTAAGTTTCCACGACTGTCATCCTTATCGGTAACACGAACGATCAGCTTATTGCGCTCCATAATCGAGATCACGCGGGTTATTGTCGTTTTATTTCGATTCAGGTTCGCGCCGATTTCCTGTTGATTAATACCATCGCGGTAGAAAAGCAATGCTAAAATCGAAAACTGCTCGACGGTCACTGCAATCCTGTTTTTCTTGAAAGCTGAGGTCAACGCGCGATGCAGTACGTGAGTTAGTTCACCAGACAAAAAGAGGACATTAGATTCAAGAGACCGCGGAGAGGACATACTTATTATATTAGTTGCATATACAACTAAAGTAGACAATCAAAATGAATTTTTCAACCTTATAAGTTTAAAGTCGTGTCTGATCATTTTAAATTCGATTATCTTAATTTAGCACTTTACAATAAGGAACAACCCTGCAAATGATTAATACTATCAAAGAAAGTCTATGGACGCAATTCGGTGGAAGCATCGATATGCTTAAGAATGCAATAACCTTGTGGCCTGATGAACACTGGCACGCAGACAAAACGTTTTTCTACATCGCTTATCACAGCGTGGTTTTTCTCGACTATTACCTCACCACTCCTGCAAAAACATTCTCATCTCCGCTTTCTTTTACCATCACCAAATATGAGGATGCGCCCAGGGAAGCCGTTGACGATGTGATCCCGAATAAGATTTATAGTAAGCATGAAATGCTCCAATATCTTGAGGCATGCAGGCAGAAGTGTCATGCTTTGATCAATAACCTTACTGAAGAACAATTATCAGCGCGATGGATTGAGAAGGACGGGGATATGAATTATTCGGTACTCGAAATATTGCTTTATAACATGAGGCACATTCAACACCATGCCGGACAATTGAACATGCTTTTGAGACGAAAGATAAATGATGCACCACTTTGGGTAGCAAGAGCAAAGGACGCATTGTGATACGGCCATTACCTTGTCTGGTTTATTTACCAGATGCGAATTTATGTACCCGATCAAAAGGATGCAGAATCTTCAGCATCCGCGGATAGACTCCTCTTGGACAGCTCCGCACGCGTGCAAGGTCCACAAGTCCCAGTACGATCATATTAACCTTTAAACATTATCGCGCCAAGTTCTGGATTGTCATGCCAACTTAGTCAGCAGAGCCAATCTGCTAATTATTCACTTTTTTTCCACGCGGCCACAATGACTTTCCAGATGAATGAAGCAAAATAAATAATCATCTAGTAACCAGCAGTGGCAACGACGAAGATGAATTTTCTGACATGTCCCTCAAAACTGGTCGCGTATTTTATGCACTATAACTTGCCTCAGTTGCATGATGTCATTACAGAAAGCGTTACAAACCTCAACACCTTTAGCGCTACGTTAAAAAATATTACGACGAATATTTTGAAAATAAAGGAATTTAAGACTTCGGAAAAAAGCCCAAGGACTAGCTTGATACGATCAAGGAAATCTAGCCCAAATATTTTTCCAGGTTCTTCTTAAAATACGCGGCGCTATCAGTGATGCTTTGAATTGAGTTCTTCGCAAAGTTGCCACCTTGTTCTATGTAGTAGTATTGCAGGCCCGATTTCTCTGCATAAGGGAGAATTGGCTTATAGTCTATGCTTCCATTTCCCATCTCAGTATAATCCCGCGACACTTTGTCCATATCCTTGATATGCCACATCACAAATCGGCCGGGTTGTTTGTTAAACAATTCAATCGCAGTAAGTTTTGATGAATGCGCCACCCAGTAAAGATCAATTTGAAGTTTAACAAGTTTTGGATCAGTCTCACGCATCACGATGTCATAACCATTCTCTCCATTGTGATCAATAAATTCAAAATTGTGATTATGATACGCGAACCCAAGTCCTGATTTATTCACTTGGTCACCAATGAGGTTAAGCTTTCCGGTCAACACCTTAAATTTCTCGATCGTGCGGGACTCGGGATCAAGCCACGGCCAGGTAATATAACGGCTACCTATAGCCTGGGCACCTTGAATGCATTGATCAACATAACGCTTTAATTCATCTTCGGGTTTGTCGAAGAGCGCAGCAAAATCATAATGCCCGCTGGTCGCTGTCAGGCCGTTATCTTCCAATAGTTTTTTAAAATCGGCGGCCTTTAAGCCATAGTATGTTCCCTGCTCACCATTGTAGCCATAAATCTCAGTATCCTGATAACCAAGGGAAGAAACAATTTTCAGTGTACCGGGCACATCTTTGGCCATGGCGTCACGGATGGTAAATAACTGCAACCCCATCTTGTACTTCCTGACTTTCGCAACACGCGTTCCTGGGATTGAAAATGCTGCAGCAGACATTATTGTTGAATTAATTATAAAATCACGACGGCTAATGTTTTGTTTCTTTTCCATGAAATGGGATTGGTGATATAAATCTATCAGAATGTTGCCAATAATCGGTAAAATCTGATCAAATCCACCACTAACAATACAGACATTATCCATGTAATGTTTCCGCCATTCTTGTTCGTCCAAAACCTGTTGCCGTCATTATCTTAGATGATTCTGTAAACATTTTTTTGAGCAGAACATATCCGCGGAATGCAATGCCCTACTTCCGCAATTTTTTGATGGTGCGATTTGACTAAACCCTTCAATGTTGAAGCATGCAAACTAAACAAAGTTGTATTGCTGCATGGATATGCGACATGCGCAACGCTTTAAAAACAATTTCTCTGTGCCTGCTTACTTTGATCTCTGTCCCGGGGTCGGCACAAAAAATTAGATTCGATCACTTGTCGGTAAAGCAAGGCCTATCACAAGCCAACGTGGTGGATATCATGCAAGACAAGTTCGGTTTTATCTGGATTGCTACCGAAGATGGCTTGAACCTCTTTGACGGATACACGATCACAGTATTTCGAAACAACCCCGATGACGAAAAAACAATCAGTGCCAACTACATCTCCTGTCTCACTCAAGATGAGTTGGGGAACCTTTGGGTAGGTACGGGCAAAGGATTGAACTATTATGATCGTCAAGCGAATCGCTTCATTCGTTTTATGAGCGACCCGAACGATATACAAAGTCTGATTGGCAACAGTGTAACGGCCTTACACATAGACCAGAAACAACAGTTGTGGGTTGGTGCAGCCGGAAGTTTACATTTGTTTGATGCAAAGTCAAAAAAATTCACGCGCTATAATCACGATCCCAACAACCCAACGTCTATTGTAAATGGCGGTATAGAAAGCATTATTACTGACAGTCAAAACCATCTCTGGGTGGGGGTGAACAAAGGCGGCCTCAGCATGATGAATCCGGATCATAGAACTTTCACAAACTTCGTCCACGATCCTGCAAATCCTTCGGGTCTTAATAACGTTGAAGTCAAGAATCTTTATGAAGACAGTCAAGGAAAGATCTGGATATCAACTTCAGGCGGCGGCGTAAATATTCTCGAAGCAGACCGGAAGACATTCAGACATTTCGTGCACGAGACAAATAACCCTTCGGGACTTTCAGCCCAACTCATTCGTTCCATCACCGGCGATAAACATGGCCGCATCTGGGTGAGCACGGATGACGGTATCAATATCATTGATGCTGCCGCCAAAGAGAATAAGTTCGAACGCGTGGGCAACGACCCTGGAGATGAGAAAAGTATCAGCAGCAATATTATCGTAAAAGTGTTGTTCGATGCCAATGAAAGAATGTGGGTAGGCACACGGAATGGGGGCGTAAACATTTACGACAACGGCCGATATCTTTTTGAACACTACAAACATAATCCTCTGGATGCGAATAGCATGAGCAATAATAATACTACCGCTATTTCAGAAGACGCTAAAGGAAATCTCTGGATTGGTACAGACGGCGGTGGCGTCAACTATTTTGACAGCAAAACCGGAAGATTCAAAAGTCTTAAACACGATCCGAAAAATTCCAACACCATTTCAATCGACAAAGTGCTGGCCGTTGAGAGCGCAAATGACGGTACGTTATGGATTGGCATGTGGGATGGAGGTTTGAATCATTATGACCCGTCGACCGGAAAAATGAAACGATATATGCCGCAAGAAGGTAACCCTAATAGCCTTAGCGATACGCGGATCTTCAGATTGTATGAGGATAAAAAAGGAACGATCTGGGCAGGCGCATTTCAGAATGGATTGAATAAATACAACAAAGGGACTGACGACTTTAAACAATATCGCAATGATCCTGCGAACGCTGCTTCTTTTACATCAGGGACAATAAGTGATATGGTTGAAGATCGTGAGGGTAATCTTTGGATCGCCACAACATTGGGACTTGATATGTATGATGCCGCCCAAAATACCTTTGTACACTATAAGGCTGGGTTAGACTCAGGGCAGATATCCAGTAATGGTGTACTTTCTCTTTTGTCAGATAAAAAAGGAAGACTGTGGGTTGGAACTGATGCCGGCCTGAATCTTTTTAACTATGAATCAAAATCTTTCAAAGCATATAAGGAACGTGACGGACTTCCGAACGAAGTGATCATCGGCTTGTTAGCGGATAAAGAGAACAATTTGTGGCTCAGTACCAACAAAGGCTTGTGCAAATTTAATCCCGATAGTATAACGTTTCAGGCGTACGACGATAGCTACGGTCTGCAGGATAATCAGTTTGGCAAATGGTCGTATGCCGCACTTTCCAATGGCGAACTTGCGTTTGGAGGCGCTAATGGATTTAATCTATTCGATCCATCTACGATCAAAAATAACCCGCATAAGCCCCCGGTTATTATTACAGACTTTAAACTATTTAACAAGTCAGTACTGGTGGGAGATGACGAAGTGCTTCACCAGAGCATCATGTACACGAAAGAGCTGACACTCCCCTACTACCTAAACTTCTTTACATTCGAGTTCACCGCACTCAACTATAGGCAAACTGAAAAGAATAAGTATAAATACATTCTCGAAGGATTCGATCGCGAGTGGGTTGAAGCCGGAAACGAAAGGCGGGCAGCTTATACAAACATTGGCCCCGGTGAATATGTCTTCAAAGTAATTGCTTCCAACAACGATGGCGTATGGAACAATGAAGGCGTGTCCGTGAAGATTACAATCGTTCCTCCATTCTGGAAAACGTGGTGGTTCATTTCACTCATTGTGTTGCTGGCGGGCGGCGGAACATTATATATTATTCGTTATCAACGGAACAAAACCCAACGCCAAAAAGAAGCGTTGAAGGCAATAATCGAAGAACAAACCTCAGAAGTGAAAAGGCAAAATGAGGAGATTGTCGCCAAGAATGAACAAGAGAAAATACAGAATTGGATTATTCAGGGTCTTGCACACTTCGGCGACATCATCAGTAAACACAAAGGCGATCTGGACGAACTCTCAGATGCCATCCTCTCTAATCTTGTAAAATATGTGAAAGCCCAGCAAGGTTGTCTTGCCGTACTGATCCATGAAGAAGACAGCAGCGCTTACCTTAAGATCGCAGCAACCTACGCCGTCAGCACCGAAAGACTTAAATCGATGCGTATCGAGATCGGTCAAGGGCTGATCGGAGCAGCATTTGAAGATCGTGAAAAGAAATACCTCACCAATGTTCCGGCGAACTATGTGAAGGTCGAGTCTGGGCTTGGCAACAGCAGCGATTTAAGGCTGGTATTGCTTCCGCTCAAAACAGATACCGACATCCATGGCGTCATCGAACTGGCTTTCTTCGGCGAGGTCACTGAGGTCGTTCACGAATTCCTGGACAAGCTGGCCGCCGTTGTCGCATTGAACATAAATTCAGCGACGCTGAATCACAAGACACAGATGTTACTCCAACAATCAAAAGAACAAACGGAGGAGCTACAGGCGCAGGAAGAAGAGATGCGCCAGAATATGGAAGAACTTGAAGCCACTCAGGAAGAGCAACGGCGTCGGGAAGAAAGTATGAATCAGAAACTTCACGAAATTGAAGCCATGCAAAAAGAATTTACAAAGCGGGAACAGGACTATCTGAAACAGATTGAAGACCTCAAAAAGAAAACAGAGAAACACTTGACCAACTAAGGCTGACGTCTGTGCAATCTTATAGCTTTCTACAATTGCATTTTCAATACCGATCATTTCATTGGCTTGGACCGGCTGGGAATGACCAATTGCAAATATCGGTTAGCGGATGATTCACAATCACGCCTGAGAACACAGCGAGTCAAACCAAATCACAATCGACATTTGAATTTCCAAACAGGCTATTTCAGAATCCCGAGCTTTTCCGCCTCCAAAACTGCCTTAGACCTCGACGAGACTTCGAGCTTTGAGAGTATCGCTGATATGTGATGATCTACTGTCTTAGAAGAAATAAAGAGTTTGTCGGCAATCTCCTTGTTTTGCTTGCCATTGCGTAACAACGTCAATACTTCTACCTGACGTTCCGTTAGCATCGCTGGGTTGTTACGGGTACTGTCGCGCATACCTCGCGGAATATGACGCACACCTTTATTTCTCATCTTCAACTTCAACGAAGTAACGACGCCTTGCAAGTCCAGCGCATCGAGTATCGACAATGATTCGCGTTGAGCCAGCTCATCACCTTCGAACAAAGTCAACGCCTGCTCATATTTACATCCCAGTTGTTTCCAGACCTCTGCAGCAGCTCTCCATTCACCCCGCTGCTCAAACTGATAGGGTCCCACAAAATTCACCATCTGATCTTCAGGTGATTCTATACCACATTTCTGTTTCCAATAAGCGAGCTCGCCATAATACCATGAGTTGCTCTTCTCCTGGAACAAGACCTTTACCGCTTCAGCAATTTCTTCCTCAGGCGCTGGTTCATTCAATAGCCAGCATAGTTCCAGCTGTGCCGTAAAAGCGGGGGTCATTGTATGAGCTTCTGTAGTTGGATCCGCTATGCTTCTTCCCTCGCGGACAAGTAATCTTGCCTCTTCAAATTCACCGCGCCTCATTTTCAAACGCGCCAGCCCCACGATCGCGCCAATCCTGATAACAGCAGTATGAACAGGGTTATCATAAATAGACCTTGCAAGCACTTCTGCTTCGACCCAACGACAAGTGTCCATCAATAATCTTATCCGCTGGCTTTCCATGTAGTACTTCCAGATGTTAAGATCCCGCGGTTCACAATAACTCAAGCCTGTTTCAAATTCCTTCTCCGCCTTTTTAAACTGTTTACTCAAAACAAACATGCACGCTAAGTTTGTATAAGCAGCAGCAACATGATCATGGAACTCATGCTTCAATGCGATCGAAAGACTTTCATTGATCTTACCAACGCCGCCAGGCAAAGAATACTTCATGAGCACAGTCCCGATATTGCACAGCGCTTGAACCAACACTTCTGTATCGCCAAGTTTATCGGCGAGTTCAACGGCTTTATTTCCCCAATGAATTGTTTTATTGACATCGTCCGATACCATGTACAACGCACAAAGATTGCTGTATCCAAGCGCAAGTTGCCGACACTTTGTACCATCTTCCAGCACCCTGACAGATTCAAAAGCCAATTGCATTACTTCCTTACAACGACCTTGAAACCACAGATGCCTCGAAAGCATTCTCAGTGCAGCACCCTCGTTGATCACATCCTTTTTTTTACGCCAAATCGCTAACGCTTTTTCCTGCGAAATTACCGCCGAAGTGATCTGATTGATGAGATAACATTCATACGCGTGACGCGCATAGAGGTCAGCGATACTTTCATCGGATGAAGCTGTGAACTCTATCGCTGTATTATAGAATTTTGCTGCTTCAATATGCGAACCAAAAGTTGAAGCTTCATCACCAGCCTGCGGCGCCAACGTTGCCACCATTGATCTCTCATTCGCATGGCATGCATGATGAACCAACAATGGCAGATTGCCTGAATAACTATGGGTCGCCAGCAACGCCTTCAATACTTTGCCATGAAGATTTCTTTTTCTATAAAGGGACATAGACCCTTCTATCGCATCGCGAAACAACTCGTGTTTGAACGATACATTATCATGTCTCAGGATAATTACTCCGTTTCGAATTGACTCTTCAGCATGGTCGAAAAAATCCGGCTCTATCATTTCGATGACTGATGATTCAATCTGCAACGGAAGAATCGACAACAATTCCCACAGACCTTGCACACGTTCATCCTTGTTATAAAATACCGAGAGTATAGAATCTTTAACACGTTCCGGGATGCCAGAACCTGAATTCGTTAATACCTCTGCAACATAAAAGGGATTACCACCTGTGAGATCATAAATCTTGTCACCCGTCAACAGGCCTTTCATACCTGCAAGTTGGTCGACTGCCGCTCGTGAGAGTGGAGCAAGTGCTATTTTGCTGAAGTTAACAGGAGGGATGTCGGAAAATACACTTTTAACAGGATGAAGCGCATGAATTTCATTGTCGCGATACGTAAGGACAAGCAAACATCTAAGGCGTTCTATTCTTCTACCCAGAAGTTTAATAAAATCAATCGTTGCCTCATCCGCCCAGTGTATGTCCTCGATGACAAGTACAACAGGAAGCACGGATACGGATAGCTCATGATGAAATGCCGAAAAGATCTGACCTCTGTCCTTCTCCGTTTTCAACAAATTCAGAAAGCCTTTTCCGATTTGGCCGGCAACATCGAAAAGTGGCCCTAAAGGTCGCGGCGTAAACAAAGAATCACAATACCCGACATAAGTTGCTGCGGCACCACTGACGCAATCTGTAAACTGGTTTACAACTGATGACTTCCCTATCCCGGACTCGCCAGCGACGAAAACCACATGTCCGGTTCCCTTATCCGCACGCTCAAAAAGTGCCTGCAGATTTTCGACGTAACTGTCGCGTTCGAGGAGTTCCATAGATTTTGGGAGTAGTGCACGTTTTAAAATACGGAAAATGTGTCCCTGCGGTTGGCGAATCGAAGGAAAGGCAACAAATGAACCCAAAGACGTTACCGAGCTTGGGGCAAGGCACACCTTACCATCAAATCTGAAACTAAACACAGCAGAAACCTTAGAAAGGATTGCATTTTTTCTACCTGGCATTTCGCGCTTATGAGCTTATACCGTTGTAGAGATTTTTAACTAATTTAAGTATCATCTCATCAGTTTCGGTCAAGTCTTAACATAAATAGTGCCCAGAACAGGCTTAAAACGGCATACCAGTCTCTTGTGGCCAAACACGCTCGATGTAAGTTCCGGTTACTTTTTGACGAAATTCTGAATAGACGAATGTTGAAACACTACCAACCGCTGTCGGCAACTGACCCGCTAGGTTAGATTTTTTTAAAACTTTTTGAACACACTAGCGAGCAATAAAACAACAATGAAACGCACACTCTTTTCGCTGATCACACTTTTTGCACTCGCTGCCTGCAGCGACGAATCCCCAGTCGCACTAAATGATGTTGACACATTCTCACGCCAGCTCACGGGACAATGGGAATTAGAAAAGGTCGACATCACACCTGTTCACACCACCAAGTCAGTAGACATAGCGCCTTCAAAAGAATATGCTTGTAACCAGCTCTCAACTGCTTTTGAATCAAGGGACGTTGTTAGCAAATTCTGTATCCGTTTCAACGACGGCATAATTAAAGTAAGCAAGTTCTATACTTGTTCACTTCCTCCAGAGCAACTGTCATGGAAGGTCAAACTTGATAACACAGTTGACAAGAATGTAAACTGGATGAGTGGGAAGACATTCACAATCAATGAAGTGAACGAAGCGTCAGTGCAGGCAACATACAAGTTGTTGTTCTTTAACCTGGAAGGCGATTCACCGAATGGTGAAAAAGCAACTCAAAGAACTGCAAACCAGCTTTGGCTCGATGTCAAGTATGACACAAAAGAATCTTCTCAATCTTTTATCCTGAAGCTGAAGAAAGTAAAGTAGTCTGACGACAGCTTCGGAAAGTATTCGGGTTTAAATGATGGACGCTAGTCCTACTTTGTAATGTTAGTCAACTAACAAGCATTATTATCCTCAAATTACGGTTTACCGCTTGGGGATTGCCTCCAAAATCATTTTGGCCAATTAATCCATCGACCATTATCTGAGTATAACACCAAAAAACGTTGGCCTGAAAAGATCAACTTAACTAATACAATCCTTGATGAAAGTTCTACAGATATTGGTGAACTAAATAACATTGTACGACGGTACCAATAGTCACTTCTCGCAGACGTGTTTAGGCCATATCCCTCAAATTCAAGCTAACTTGACAAAGTAGGAATAGACCCCGTTTTTTTATGCGGGGGATGCGGTGGGGTAATTTGTTGATATGGTTTTTTAGAGGGGAATGCGAATAATCAACAGTCAATAAGTCAATAAGGTCAATGTTCATGATGGACTAGACCCAGTTTGTTTTATGGGGGGATGCCTGTGGGGTAATTTGTTGATATGGTTTTTTAGAGGGGAATGAAAATAATCAACAGTCAATAAGGTCAATGTTCATGATGGACTAGACCCCGTTTGTTTTATGGGGGGATGATGTGGG
>JBDSKX010000221.1:0-16545 GCA_039916665.1 Chryseolinea sp.
CAAAAGAATTCTTAATGATCAGATGCCAATGTAACCCGGAAGTCTTTTAACGGATTATACATTTTCGCGTCCGACATGATGCCACCGGAATAATAGTAAGTATTGCTGTTTCCCAAAATATCAACGATCACAGAATTACCATGGGCGTCTGGCTTTGTCAATAATCCAAAGTTGTCGGCATAAACTAACTGATTGGCGGCGGGTTTCTCAAAGTAGAGTTTGCCCGCATTGAAGTTAATCGGCTGATTGATCGTAGTATCTTTTTTGTACTTGTAGGCATCAATATCCACTACATAATATTTTCCGTTCCATTTTGTAGTACTCTTAAAATCGCCCTTATTGGAGTGGGTTTCAGATGTTGATGAAACCAGTTGATCACCACGATAAGCGGAAATCATATTGTACTCAACTTTAATTCGAAACAGCAGCCACAAGCTCACTTTACTTTTTATTTCGTAGTATGAGAGTAGTCCGCTGTCGTATTTCTGCACTGTCATATCACCTATATGTACACCGGCTACTGTGATATCATAATTCTTTTCTTGTGCCTGAGCGCACGCAAGGGCCAGAACAAAAACAACGGGTAGGATAAGCGATTTCATGATCATTCGGGTTCTTCAGCGTTTGCGCTTCTGACCTCATAAATGGTGAACGTTGTTCAGATTGAAAGGTTCCTGGTACAATGATGTTTTTTGACAAGACCAAAATTGCTAACGATTTCGTGGATAAAAATTCGTTGTTCATAATTCATTCCCGAATAGTAACGGGCTGGAATGAAATCATCATTTCGTCCAGGAATCATCAAGTCTCAGGATGCGCATAAGATTCTTCGACAAGCTTGAAGCGGCACAAACTTGAATTCTTTGACCAGTTTGAATTACTACGGTCGAAACGCTATCCAGTTATTGGCATTTTCGAGGTATCATCCGACAGATTCGCCGCCATAGTCGCAGATCAGAAGCTCATTTTTGCTGCGGCTTTATGGGTGTGCGTTATGACATTACCTCGTCCAACAAATTAGCGCTTGGATTTCAGGCCGCACTGCAGACAGGTACGTTAACCGCTGTTGATGTTTCTTCTGGCGGCGTAAAGACTCACGTCAGACTTGAGAAAGGCAACTACGAAAACCTGGCGCATATTGATTTGCAATACTACAGTATTCACAAACCCAAAGTGTTCCTCTTCGAAGGACGGTGGGAAACGCTTTTGTCGAACAGGTGCAAAACAAAATTGTGTAGGATCAATAAAATATCATTAGAGATGAAGACATCAGAATGTCGCGGAGAGGAAAAAGGAGTTGCTACGCAACGCTTTTTAATGATTGGTGCGTTCAGCCTAGTTACTGCACGTATCCGAAAAATTTACTTTTTCCCCTAGCCACTGCACTGGTTTCCGTCAACAACAAATAGAACAAAAGCCCCAGGACTGTCATCAGAACTTCCAAGGTTTTTTTGTTGGGTGTTTTTCTTTTATTTGACTTAATGTTGTGGGGTGTAGGTGCTAACGGAATTTTTTAATTGGGTCTTGTCGTACGTCAAAGAATGCACGAACAATCATTTTTTCATCCCTTGTCGTATAGACAAATCTTGTCTGCCCAGTAAGTTGGAATCCTCTAATGTACCGTTTTCCAGTTGTCTTTGAGAACAAACTGTTTGGCTTTTCTTTCTCCCCATTTTTATTTTATATAGTCAACTATTGAGTCAAATTTCTTTTCGGCTCGCGGCGTAACAAAAATCTGCATTAGTACTTCTTCTTGATATCCTGCCAAGAAGTAAGATTGTTGTCGTCCTTAGATTCCTCATAGGATGCGTAAACCTATCTTTTTTGCTCGTCGGTCAACGTCTTCCATATTTGTCCGACTTCAACATTTTCATGCTGCTTCAAAAAGTCATAGACTGCACGAAGTAACTGCTCGTCTTCGATCCCGTCCAAAATTTTACGTAAGTCCGATTTCAGCTCAA
The DNA here is from genome assembly GCA_039916665.1 of Chryseolinea sp. Lineage (GTDB taxonomy): Bacteria > Bacteroidota > Bacteroidia > Cytophagales > Cyclobacteriaceae > Chryseolinea. Next base: position 1,962 of record JBDSKX010000221.1, read on the forward strand.
TTGTCCCCATTGGAAATGATTGTTTTCATCAAATTTACATAAAACTTTTCTTGGACGAATGCTAATTGTACCTATGCCCCACAACGTTTGTGTCTGTGACTTTGCGGGCTTTGAAATACAAACTGTCCCACATAATAAAACGTTGTTTTAAAACTAAACTACAAACTTAAACTGCACCCCGCAATGTTCACATACATTTTGTTGCGGCAAGTTGGGTTTTCGTCCCCAGTTGCCTGTCGCTCTTTTAACGTTTTTCAGTTGGTAATTTTTTTATCAACTTGTTATAAACTATTTCGGATATTTAGGATGCGTTTTTGCTTTTTTTATCTGGCGTAAGTGCCTGTCTGTATGACTGAAAATCGCAAGGTAGTATTGATGAACATTGGCACCACCGCAATTGTCATACTGCAACTTAATGTTTTTGGTTTCTTTTTTCAGATAATCAATGGATTCGTTACGCATTGTGGTGAGCCATATTACGTTGGCTTTTCCCTCATTATTACCTAAGGGAATCGCAAAAGAAAATGGTTTAGTGTAGTCCATGGCATTCAACCCTTTTAAATCTTGAACTAAAAAGACGCTGTCCGGATCATAAGCAAATGTTGGATTTGGTTCCGTTGCAAGTGCTCTCGAAATTTCGTGCATGAAAAGTATTTCCCACAGCGCAATATGTTCAACAATCTGGTTTATGTTCCAACGTTCAGGACTTTCTTTAAAGTTCCATTGTTCTGTAATTAGGTTTTTCGTTTCAGCAATGATTTCTTCTTTTGAACGAATTAGATTGTCCAATAGATATTTTCTATCAGCTTCTGTCCATACTGGCACTTTTGAAGTTTCGTCTGACTTTGTTTGTCCTTTGCTAAGACTAAGAAGTCCGAAAAAAAGAGTCAGCGTTATTAGGGTTATTTTCATAGTCCATTAATTTTCGGTAGTCAGCGGTCGCTTTTCATTTTTGTTTTTGTCGAACGAAATTTTGTCGGCTTGGTCGTCTCTGTCCACGAGCCAACCCAATGCCAAAACAACCCGAAAACGCATGTCGTTTATCTCCTATGCAAATATACGTATTACATTTATTTACTTTTATCGGTATTGAGGTCTGACCTTCGAAGAAAGTCGGTCAGCTATTGTAAAAACCCCGCAGGTATCTTCCCATCCACTTTTGGAAACGGAATACCAAGAAGTTTTACAATGATAGGTGCCATATCCCGCAGATTCATCTCCTCTATTACAGCGCCTTTGCGAATGCCCGGACCATGCGCTACCAGGCCCGTGCGGATATTTTTTGTATCAGGAAAATGTCCGTGTGTACCGCCTTTGCCAGACTTCATTGCATCGCCTGTGATGGCAGAACTGAACGAAGCGTCATGCTCAGCAGTAAGCGCGAAAGCAACATTAGGATTATAGCCACCTTTCTTTAATTGTTTCCCGGTGATGATTCGGTAATATTGTTTCACGCTATCAGGCTGTGCTTTCAATAGTGCTATAACTTTATTCGCGGCAGCTTTATCAGAAGGATTCTTCAGGTACAGGTAAGCAGATCCGCCGACTGAATTGAATTGCGCTTTCCAGTCACCCGTTTTCAAGTCGTTGATCAACCCGGCTTCTTTTAACCATACATTGGGCGAGATCGTCTTCTTTACCTCATAGAATCCGTGGTCGCCACCCACTAGCAATACCGTTGTCTCCCATATGCCTGATTCTTTCAAAGCTTTTATGATAATACCGACAGCAGCATCAGCATCAGCCACCGCTTCCTGTATCTGTGCTCCGTGAAGCCCCGATTTATGTTGCGCGCCGTCGGTGGAAAATACGTGAATCGTCATCAGCTCAGGTTTGCTTTTCCTGATCACATACGCGGCAATCTTAGCGATGTTCACATTTTTCCCATGATCTATTTCTTCAACGCCTCCGAACACTTCTTTCTTCACCTCAGCATAAAACCCATGCGGTAAAGAATATTGCTCGCAGATCGAATCGCCCATGCTCCCAACGTCGGGAATGTTGTAGTCGACAGGGGCATTGGCAGATACGGGCCAATAGAGCGATGCAACAGTCATCCCTTTTTCTTTGGCCGCTTTCCAGATGGTAGGTACATGAATAGAACTATCCAGCCAGTAAGGCAGCTGCTTCGCCCCGTCGGGAGTGAATATGTTGTTATAAAATATGCCGTGCTTTGCGGGCTGCACACCGGTAACGATCGTGGTGTGCGAAGGATAAGTAACTGACGGAAACACACTATTCACCGCTTTCGCATAAGCGCCGTCTTTTATCAAGGCGTGTAAATTAGGCGTTTGAAATTCTTTATCGAGGTAGAAATCAGGGCGGAACCCGTCGATGGTAAGGAAGATAACGTGCTTGGCGGTCTGGCCCATGAGCTGCCCTGTTATCATTAATAAGGCAAGGAGTGTGATTGAAAGTTGCTTCTTCATAAGTACTGTCATCGGGCTTTACGAGAGTTTAGTGTCGATCCGCAAAGTCGATTCGCAAATTGGGATAAGAACGGGTAAGGTGTTTATAATTCTGTTAACTTTTTGTGAAATTATGATCAAGGTAAGTCGGTGGACGTTGGGCCAGAGAATGCATGACCGATAAGACCATTTAAAACAGGAACTTAAAAGGGCACTAGAAGAGACAATATAAACAATTCGAATGGTGCTTTCTATTGCTTCCTGAAGTAGGATCTCAAAGGCTACCTGAGTGACGCGGCGGTGGGAAGCCTCCTATGAATGATCTTCTTTTCTATGAATCCCTCAGAATTTTTTAACAAGAGCACGATCATCAGCTTAATCAGGATACCATATCCAACATTGCCACCTACTGCGTCAGCAAGCAGTTCAATAAAGACTTACTCAAGCACAAAAAGGATGAGGGCGATGAATTAAATGATCGCATAGTACTTTGTCCTGCCTCAGCTTTAGTCAAACGCTTAAGGGCGTTGTGAAGTATCTGGCTATTAACGACAGTTCTTTTGCGTTGAAGCCTTCGCTCCAGGCGACCGCTGTCCAGGTAAGAAAACGTGTTTGATTCAGTAGCCTCTCGTATTTGGCAGTTAGCTCTTTAAGAGCGTCACGTGCCTCGTCGTGCGAGTTATTTTCAACGGCAACAACTTTATAATGTTGAAGAACCCTGCTCTCATTCGAAACAGCTTTTCCTCGCGCTACATTTTACCCATGGACCACCCTCGAATAGCAGCGTTGTCAAAAAACTTTGACCTTAATAATTTAAGGACTTCCCCCGACAAAGCATTTCATAGGCGGGCGGATTTTGCGATATAAATTCTGAGCGTTTACCTATGCCGTCCCTCGTTATCTCATACTCCTTAAGACAGCACGAACCCGTTCAACAAGACCACGTTTAAAAATTTGAACTGCCAATGACGGACATCGCGTGCGAATCGCGGATTTTGTTTTCCGAAACTATCCTATATTGGTTGGCTAAAATCGCAGCAACCACTATGGCTGAATCAAGAAGTTACTACATCGACAACGTCCGGGTCGCGCTAACGGCACTTGTGATCCTACATCATGCCGCAGTCACGTATGGCGCGCCGGGTTCCTGGTATTACAAAGAAACACCCGACGGTATTGTTTCGGGACTTATACTAACTGTCTTTGTTTCCATCAATCAATCATTCTTCATGGGATTGTTTTTCTTCCTGTCAGCATATTTTATTCCAACTTCCTTTAAAAAGAAGGGAACAACAACATTTCTTGGCGATCGATTAAAAAGATTGGGAATACCGCTGATCTTCTACTCGCTGGTTCTCGCACCATTGACAAATTATATTGTACTCAAACGATTTTATAAGTCCGACGTCTCGTTCATCGACTTCTATGTTAACCGAGAGCAATGGATTGATTTTGGGGTGCTGTGGTTTACTGCTGCCTTGTTAGTATTCACGTCAATATACTTAATTGCCGCAAAGAAGAATCAGAACGTTCAGCCGTCGGCCCCCCCGGGCAATCAAAGGATTTTTGTATTCGCCACCCTGCTGGGACTAATTTCATTTGTCGTGCGCATCGTGTACCCCATCGGTTGGACCTTGCAGCCGCTGGGATTTCAGATCGCTCATTTTACACAATACATCGCGTTGTTCACTGCTGGAATAATGTGTTATCGCCGGAATTGGCTCTCCGGGCTCACACCCGAACGATTGATATGGTGGCGACGGATGAGTCTCGTTCTGGTGCTCATTGGATTTCCTTGTATTTACATGTTAAAGATTTTCACGGGAGCCGGCATTGAATTATTTCTTGGCGGATTTACCATTCACTCATTCGTTAATGCTATGTGGGAACAATGGCTTGGTGTTTCATTGTGTATCGTGGTGTTGGGAATGGCAAAGTTAAAATGGAATTCACAAAATGAACGGAGAAAGAAGCTATCACGAAGTGCTTACGCGGCTTATATCATTCATCCGCTGATCCTTACGGCGGTGTCGATGCTTTTGATTGATCTGACGCTGCCTTCGCTTGCGATATTCCTGCTCGCTGGTGGGCTCGCGGTTGTGTTGACGTTCGTCATTGCGCTTGGATTGGTTCGTGTTCCATTAATTCGGGATGTCGTATAGTGATGATCATTTACTTATGACAGACTTAACAAAACACAAACAGGAATTCAGTATTCCGACAGACAAGACCAAGCTGTTGGGATGTATTGGCTTCGGGCATCCACACAAGAAGTTCCACAGTAGCATCTAAGCTTCTGGTCACTGGTGTTACTGCATTCTGTGTCGTGATCTTGTTATCGAAGTAGAATTTAAATGATCAGTTTCGCCGCTCACAGCAATGGGGCGATTGTTATAGGTTAGACCGCCCATCATGCCGGCTTCTAATTACTGCGGACTTTAAAATTCAAATTGATTACTTTTTGATATTTTTGTTTAAAACGACCCCAATGAAAGTTGGCAGAAGAATCTCATCATTCGACGCGGTGCAGGCTGTCACAGAAACCTTCCACACCCGTCGGCTTAATTTCAAGGATAGCAAATCCCGATCTCTTAAATCGCGATTGCGTTCTGCTAAGAATGATAAAACCAGGGCCATACAAATCGATCGGGCTTATCAGGAATCTTTAGATTATAAATACAATCCGCTGGATGACGAGGAATTGATTGAAATTAACGAACGGGTTGACAATAGCGGTTTTGCGACTTCAGAAAATGATGACCATGTCAACAAAATAATATTAAAGGTAGATAGTGTCGAATATCAGAGTGGCAAGGGTCGATCCATACAGATTAAAACCAGGCCGCTCCCAGATGGCGTAGATCTTTATGTAATGATCACCGCTGACACCGGATTGATTGAAAAAGGCTTAGCGAAACAATCATCAGACGAGCGTACTGGTTGGGTTTACAAGACAAAAATCAGAAGGCCCGCCTTGTTTGATATGGCTATTTGTCTTTGGGTGCTTAATGACGTCGATGTGTTGTCGGAAATTATTTCTGTTGGATAAAGTTGTCATTCGAATTTTTTGTGGCTTATCGAACGGCCTCAAAAGTATAAGCGTTCAAACCGGTAGTCGCTACCACGATAGCGGGAGAATCTCCTTGTCCTCGTACGGCGATGCAAGCACCATAAAACCAAGCTCCCGAATTCCTTTTAAAGTCAGGGGATTGAACTTTCCAAAGATGTTCACCAGTACTCACATCGACGGCGTGCAGGAGACCATCACCACCTCCGGGAAAATCGATGACTCCATTCAGATCGCTAAGTTCAGAGCATGTTCCATTGTTTTCTTTTCGTCACACTATCTGTGCATTGAGAGAGCTCAGGCAATACAGATACCTATCTTCATTGGCTGTGTATAGCCTACGATTTGAAAGAATCATACTTGATTGTAGTGGCGAAGATCATACCCGTGTTCGCCACTTCTCGTATCCCGTAATCGCATCAAACCCATGGATGTAACATCGAAAGGGCTATTTGCCCTTTCGATGTTACATGTACTCATGATGGCGTTTCCCCAAGGTACTATCCCGATCACGAGCCCCGACAATATCCTTACGACAAAAAGTAATTCTACATTTTTGCACTTAGAATTTTGCGCTGGAAATTAACCGAAGAATGTAAAACAAGGAATGTAAAAATGTAAAAATTCGTGACAGGCGGTGTGATATCTGGTCAACCAACGGTCCCAACAGACTTCATTTTTATAGGGATAAACAATATATTGACTTCAAATATGCTCAATCATTATACAGACACTATGAACTCTCCTATACCAATAGTACTCGCCCTGTTCATGTGTCTGTCCGCCGCGACAGAAGAACCCGTTCATCAATCTTTTCGCGAAGATTTTAATAGCGACTCTCTCAGGTACTTCAGCTATGCGTCGACCGGTAATCGCGCTGCCTTCACACGGACTTTTGGCGTGCATCCGTCTGCCGACCCCGCTACCAGTGTTCTGTCTTTCAAAATTGATCCCAACGATCCAGCCGGTGCAGGGCGAGGACCTGAAATTATCTCGAATAACTTTACGCATTATGGTAAATACTCGGCACGGATAAAGGTGCCCGACGTGCGAAAGGAACAGCCCAACGTCGGCGCCGTGGTAGGCTACTTTACTTATCATATGGACAATGCTCAGGGACTCAGTGAAATTGATTTTGAATGGTTAATCGCCGATCCAACAGTTATTTATGTGGGAACCTGGACAGGTCCGCAAGATGCGTTGAAAAGAATCGGACGTACTATCAACATGGCCAATGGAACTATTTACGAAACAACCTACCGTGAAGGCCATCAGGGTGCGCGTACACCACTCACAGGTCTTCAAAACCAGCCTGAAACAATTAAGGGTATCGATGGTTACGATGCATCATCACAATTCTATACCTATGGGTTCGATTGGCATAAGGATCGCCTTCGTTGGTGGATGTTGCACCCGGTGACTTCAGACACTTTAGTATTGTGGAACTACAGCGGATCTCAACAAGGAATACCTCAGAATGAATCGCGGTACCGGCTCAATTTCTGGCATACAAAGGACTGGTCAGTCGTCACGAATCCACAATCCCTGGAGAAACCCTTAAAGCCATTTGAACTCCAGGTCGATTGGATGACGTATAAGGGTTCCGAAAACTGATCGTTCTCAGCATTGTGATTCTTCTTTTCGAAGTACAATGAATGTTTTAATGGACATTTTTGCTTTACAGATTACGGAGATATCTTTTTAAACGCGCTTTCGGGCTATACGGCCTTAACTAATCCGCCTCATGACTCAAGTCCGGAATAGCTGTTTCTTTTACCAGGGAACACCCTGCATCAGAATTATTTATTTTTCGCAGCGAAGCCCATCATTTTAAAGTTGCAGCCAAAATTACAGTTCGTGCTCAAACCCGTATTGTATGGCCGCTTCAAGTACATCAATGTCAATGTCTTTTAGCTTTTTAAACTTTATACAATATCCGCTCACGCTCGCCTTGCCTAGTTTTTTTTCATAAGTCCTGGCCAGGTATTTTTTATCCTCAATACCAAGGATATAGACAGAGATTCCGGTTGTGTTTGCACTAATACCAATTCGATAAAACTCCGTGGTTTTTCCATCGGCATATTTTATGGTGCGAGACCCATATCCTATGTTAGGATTAGAAACAGTTTTATTTTCACTGTCTTTGCCATCCAGGAACCATAATTTACATTCGCCCAACACACGAAGCGTGATTCGGTGCAACGCTTGCATATCACTACGCTTTGGTTCAGGTTGGCCGGTAATATAGTTTTCGATTTGTGCTTGTACGTTCATCTAAATTACTAGTCGCATGTGAGCCATTGGCGGCACCGGTCAATAAAGTTAAGCTGATCAATGAAAAAACAAGATGACTTACGAATTTAAAATATCCGGCTGTTACAACAACGCTTGCGGGACTCTGCGTCGACAAAACTTGTGCTTTTTTCGTTGTCACACAGTCGCTATCTTTCGCGATGGTTTCTTTATTATGTTATAAATTCGTTAAACATGAATTGTCGTAGATGTCGACTATTGATTGGCCTTCCTAACTCCCATCCGACACTGACTCTCAAATTAAAATAATAGAATGTTTACAAATCTCTTATTAGCGGGGTTGGGTAGCAGCCTCATCTTTGCAGCGCCCCTCGCCCTACTGGCACAAACAAATGAAACTGCCTGGTTCAAAGACGCTACAGCAACGCATGTTCCCATCGATGGTCGCGAGCATGCTTTGGATGTGGTCTTCCTGGATGTGGACAACGATCACGACCTGGATGCGATACTGGCACTGGAATCGGAACCGAACCGTTTATATCTGAATGATGGTAAAGGAAAATTCACCTGGAAAAAGGGTGCCTTCACAGAGAAAAATCATGATTCAGAACATGTACGTATAGCCGATTTTAATAAAGATAATATTGACGACCTCATCTTCGTGGCAGAAGACGACCAGACACACGAATACTATATCGGCAAAGGTGACGGCACTTTTATTGACGTAAGCGACAGATTGCTTTCCAAAAGTGAGGGCAACGGCCTTGATGTGGGCGATGTGAACGGCGATGGACTACCCGATATCGTGATAGGTAACTCAGGTTCCAAAGCGCAGAATTTTTTATGGATCAACAATCCTGAAAAACCCGGATACTTTACCGATCATACAACCCATGGTCTAGCCGCCATTGAGGATCAAACCCAGGCGGTAAAACTTGCTGATTTAAATGGTGACGGTACATTGGATCTAGTAGTCGGTAATGAAGTGCCACCGAATCGGTTGTTTTTTAACGATGGTAAAGGAATGTTTACAGAACATTCAGATGCACTTGAACTGCTGGTACCACTGCATACCCGCGATGTGTTGGTGTTTGATGCCAACAGAGACGGCCATCCGGATATACTATTTGTGAATCTAACCAACAACGGTGGCGAATGGGATAAAGATCCAACAGCCCGATTACTGATCAATGATGGCAAAGGAAATTTTAAAGATGAAACAGCCAAAAGAATTCCAGGGCAAAAATTATCTAGCTACTCCGGTATCATTGTCGATTTTAACCACGACAGTTATCCCGATATTATTTTAAGTGCTGTTAAAACACCGCCCTTCGAAGCCGCTCAGGTACAGGCTTTGCAGAATGATGGCAAGGGCGTGTTTACCAATGTGACCAGTAAAGTTATTCCGGGCATAACAGTAGGTCGTGCCTGGGGCATTGCTGTAGGGGACGTAAACGGTGATGCTATCATGGATTTAATGATTGGCGGCTGGGGATCACAGGTGCGTTTACTATTTGGGAAAAAATAGAATCAGTTAAAGCGCCAGACACATTCCTGATTGTTAAATACGTGTATCACCCTTTTCTCCCTTCGACCGTAAATCCTATGGCGTCCATTTTCAACTTCGGCATCACAGCTTCATCGCGAACGAGGATCCGTAGTGTCAATCAATATCGGAAAAAAGAGATAGTTATGTTGATTTTATCTCAGACCTTTCAGCCGACTCCAACAAATCGTTTTCAACTGATCATATCGATTGAACTGCGATCGGTCGAATTCGAAAACTCTTTCATCGGCAAGTGAAATCGTAAAGCTCTCGCGAATGCTCCGTGGGCGCACCACGGTTTCACGATCGGTTCCGGTCGACTTCATTTTCACGATCTCCGAAAATTGTATCACGTTTTTGTGCTTTTGAAAGACGTATGTAATGATAAGTCCAGTTGCAGTCACTTCAACCGTGTTCATAGAGGAGAAAAAACTGATCATTGAATAAGGGATCGCGATGAGCATCAGCAATGCCAACCAGAAGAAAACCGATAAAAAGTCAATGCCCCGATCAGAGATGGCGAGCATACAAAACCATATGAAAAGTCCTAAGACGGCAATGAAGCCAACCACATTGGCTACATAGTACTCCCACCGCGTTGTTACCAAAATCTCTTTGTCCATCTCTAGTCGGTTGGCAAGGTAAGAATTCACCCCAATTTATTCGTCGCTTACAGTCGTAGAACTGGCAAAACCCTACCTGCGATCCCAGCAAAAAATGCGGGCATGAACATCATGAAATTATTTACCTGGAAGTTTTAAACCAGGAACACACCTTTTTAACAAAACGATTGGGAATATTACACTGACGCCAGAACATTCTTTAGCTCAGGCTGCTTTTGATTTCGCAAATTGATCTGTCCATTCGAGTAGGCCTTTTTAGGAGGCCGAAATAATTAGCGTATCTTGTTTATCCCTTGAACAAGATCAGAGAGAAACATCCTTTAGCGATCCGATGGTTTCATTGGATCAACTTTCCGGTGTTGTTCGTAATGATGTGGACTGGCATGCTCATTTACTGGGCCAATGACGAGTATGCAATCACTGTTGGTGATTACCAGATCATCAACTTTTTCCCCAAATGGATTTACTCATTTTTTCGTTTCCCTCACCGTTTGGCAGAAGGAATGGCCTACCATTTCATTTTCATGTGGCTGTTTATGATGAACGGCTTTCTGTATGTCGTTTTCACTGCTTTATCCGGACAGTGGAGACAGCTGGTACCCAAAAAACATTCATTCAAAGAAGCATGGCAGGTGCTGCTACATGATCTGCATATCAAAAGATTCTTACCTCCTCAAGACAAGTACAATGCCGCGCAGCGCATCGCTTATTCGGCGATTATTGTTATGGGGTTCGGATCAGTCATTACCGGCATAGCTATTTATAAACCCGTGCAATTCAATTGGCTCTGTAACCTGCTCGGCGGCTATCACATGGCACGGATAGAGCATTTTATTTTAACCATTGGTTACATGCTGTTTTTTCTAGTGCATGTTACACAGGTAATTATCGCGGGATGGAATAATTTCCGGTCTGTAGTGGCGGGATTTGAAATCGTGGAGGATACCAAAGAACACGCAAAGTCTGCGCCGCAGAAAATTATCAATCGGAGAACGTGGATCAGCTTCTCCGTACTTGGCGTTGGCACTTTGCTCGCCTGGGGTGGATGGAAATGGTTGCGCGGTTCCGCCTGGGAAAAAAGAGGGGTTACCGGCGGCTTGCCTAAACCAGTGAGAGGCTTATCCAATGCGAATGATCAGGTTGCAGAAACCATTTTTAATTCCAACCGATTAGTAAAAACTTACCCTAAAAATCTGGCGGCAAGAAATGTGCGTCGTAATGGCACCCTGGGACTGAAAAACGATCCGGAAAAAGACTGGACGCTCAATGTTGAGAAGAAGAATGGAAGTGTTTTACAAATTTCATTGGATGAAATAAAATCACTGCCACGCACGGAAATCATTTACGATTTTAAGTGCATTGAAGGATGGGACCAGGTGAGTCACTGGGGTGGTGCAAGGTTCTGTGATTTTATAGATCATTACAAGCTTAATGAAGAGGCCGCCATGAAATATGTAAGCCTTGTGACGCCTGATAAAAAATATTTTGTAGGTATCGATTTGCCGTCTGTAATGCATTCCCAAACGCTATTGTGTTACGAAGTGAACGGTCAGCAGTTGCCGCTTGTTCATGGATATCCGCTGCGTTTGATTATTCCTGTCAAATACGGCATAAAAAATTTAAAGCGGATCGGTACCATGTCATTCAGCGACGTAAGACCTGGTGACTATTGGGCGCAGCGGGGATACGATTATCATTCAGGTTTATAAGTCCGAGAAAACCAATATCCGTATATACTTAAAATTTATCAGCTGCATTCAAAAACCCACTCAATCGTTTCATTCAACTGCCGTTTGAAAATGATCACGAATCACGAAGCCATTCATATTCATAGGTCGGAAAGGAATCCGTGTAGACCCAATGTCGGATATAGGAATAAACAGAAGACGTATCGCCATGATAAATCGGGGCAACAATCCAATTCGTCGATTAAACTTTCCTTTTGATGTGATCAACCATATAAAATCAAAATCCCCTGAAGGAGTGATTTTTTGTAAGAGATTGGGTTTATGCGCAAAGAATTCCAACATTTATGTTTAACCATCAGAAAATGATGGAACAAAAAAAATTGATAGTGGCGTTCTAAAACGGAAAAAGTGAAAATCAGAAAGGCCTTAGCCTGTATATACTTTGCAGCGTCAATGTCGGGCCTGCTTCTTACGACGATCTGCTATTCCCAGGAGAAGACAATCGATAGTTTACAATTGTATATTAAAAATACGAAGTCTGATTCATTGCGGTCTCTGGCATATATTGAACTGACCTTCAACTACCTTGGTCAAGACACGCTTAAGGCCAAACAGAATCTTTGGCGTGCACGGCAGATCCTGGTCAATCATAATTGGGACTACAACTGTGGACGTTTATTAGAGATAACGTCACAATATATGTTTCACATTGGTAAGTATGACAACGCATTAATAACATCCGATTCCTCTATCGCATTCTATCAAAAAGCAGAAACCTCGTCGGACAGGAACGTGGCCAAAGATGCAGCGTTCAGAAAAGCTGTAGTTTCCGCCGACAAAGGAGCAAGTTATAATTTGATGAATAGAACGGATGAAGCTATCGAGGCTTTTCTAAAAGGACTCCAGCTATATGAGCAATCTGACTATCCCGATGCTGACTCGGAGATAGCAGCGTGTTGTTCGAATATTGCCACTTGCTATGTATCCATTCAGCAATATCAAAAAGCAATGGAGTATGACCTAAAGGCCGCGAAATACTTTCTGAAGGGTGGTTCAGACTTTGAGATCGCTTGGGCATATCTTTCAGTCGCATCAGATTTTACCAGACTTGAAAAATTTGATTCGTCAATAGTGTACTTTGACAAGGCTGAGACGTATGTAAAAACTCTGAATATCGCATCGGTGAACCGAGAGTTCTATGGTAGGAAGGGGCAAATGTTTTGGACAAAAGGAAAATGGCGGGAAGCTATCCCGCTCTACAGAATAGCTTATGAGAATGCGCATCAGATTAACACCGTTGTGTCGGAGTCTGGATATATACGTGCGACCGCTGATTGCTATTACAATCTCAACGAGCTTAAAACTGCCGAGGAATTTGCGCTGAGGTCACTCGACATCGATGAGAAAAATAATCTTTCAAAGGAAAAGCGTTCAGTGTATAATCTATTATCACTGATTTACTTTAAGAAAAAAGAGTATGAAAAGGCTTATCAATATTCAAAACTTTACGTCGCGCAAAACAAGCTTCTCAATGAAGAAGAACAAAAAGCAATTGTCTTGGAACTTGATCGGAAGTATCTGAACGCTGAACAGGAGAAAAAAATAGTTCAACTTCAAGACGATAAAGAGATTCAGCGGCTTTCTCTGAATCAACGTTCTTTGATAAATTACGTTTTGATCGGATCACTTGTCGGACTTGTTACACTTGGATTGCTGGCCTATCGAAACTTCAGACACCGCCAAAGATTTTCAATTCAACAGGTTGAGCTGCAAGCCCGGAAGATCAGTGAATTGGAAAAAGATAAGCAGCTTGTCGCTGTAGATTCAATACTTCAGGGGCAAGAGGAGGAAAGAAGTCGTATGGCCAAAGACCTCCACGATGGCCTTGGCGGAATGTTAAGCGGCATAAAATTATCTATAGGAGCAATGAAGGGAAACGTGATCCTCACAGAATATAACAGCCAGCTTTTCACCACTGCCCTCGAGCAGCTAGATCAATCTATTATCGAAATGCGCCGTGTGGCGCACAGCATGATGCCCGAGGCTCTCGTCAGGCTTGGACTTCAGCAGGCCATTCAGGATTATTGTCAGGGACTAAGTGGGGCGAAGTCGCTACAAATTAAACTGCAGAGCCACGGACTAGACGAGCGTCTGAATGAAACATTAGAAATTGTTATTTATCGTATCGTACAAGAATTAGTTAACAATATCGTCAAGCATGCGGAAGCAACTATTGTTCTGGTCCAGCTTATGAAGCATAACAACAATCTTAATATAACGATTGAAGATAATGGTCAGGGATTCGATCTCCAGAGCGCAGCTTCTGTTGGCGGACAGGGTTTGAAGAATGTACAATACCGGGTGAATTATCTCAAGGGTCAGCTCGACATTCAATCAATTCCAGGAAAGGGTACGTCAGTTCACATTGACATTATAATTCCATGATGAAGGCAATTAAAGTATTTATTGTTGATGATCACCCGATGGTTTTGGCCGGATTAAAGGCGTTGCTGTCCATCGTCTCTGCAGTCGAGGTCATTGGAACCGCAGCGAATGCTTATGAGGCAATCGAGCATTTGAAGATAAGCACGCCAGACGTAGTAATCGTAGATATTAACCTGCCAGAAGTAAGCGGAATAGAACTTACGAAAAAGATTAAAACTGAATTTGACGCCATTCATGTGCTGGCGATGAGTACTTTCAAAGAACGCAGCTACGTTTCTAAAATGATCCAAGCGGGCGCGCTTGGATATCTCGTGAAGAGCGCATCCCGGGAGGAGATAGAGGCAGCGATTGTCTCTGTGAGTCAAGGCATTTTGTACGAGAACGACGAACTTCGGATGCTTGATGACAGCAATGAAGATGAAAAGGAGGTTCCGATTGTGAGCCGACGCGAACAGCAGGTTTTACAACTTATCGTTGACGGATTAACAAATCCACAGATTGCAGAAAAGCTTTTTATAAGTCTCCACACCGTTGATTCCCACCGCAAGAATCTG
>JBDSKX010000222.1:0-4140 GCA_039916665.1 Chryseolinea sp.
TCGTTCCATTCAAGCGCGTTGAATAGCTGCTCGGTGTATTGGTGATGTTCACCGTTGCTTGTGAACTGAAGCCATTGATGGTTGCTGTGATGGTCGCTGTACCTATGGATACCCCAGTAACCCAGCCATCGCCGTTCACCAATGCAACCGACGTATTGCTCGAAGTCCACAGAACATTTTTGTTGCTTGCATTGGCAGGAGAAATGGTACGCGACATCTGTGCCGATTTTCCAATAACCACACTAAATGGTGAAGGCGAGATGCTGATGGCGGTCACGGGAACAGTGTTCGTCGGAACGGTTCTGATTTCTACTCCAGACAAACTGCCGGTTCCGGAACTCGAAATATTGATAGTGCCATCGCTCACCACCTTCCGGAATGGCCCATGCTTTACCCACGAGCCCGCTGAACCGCTATTGTAGTTTACTATGGCGATACTACCTTCAACGGAAAGATTATACGTTATAGAACTATTATCCTCCCAGGCATAGGTGTAGATATCATAAATTCCGCTTGGTATCGATGTTAACATAAGATTTGCATTTCCACCCCAGATTGAAGAACGGATCATCGTCGCGCGATTTGGATCAGTGCCTGGCACTAAAGTGATTCCTTGATTTTCAAAGCTTCCGCCACCGGTAGTGGTAAAGGCGAAATCAGGGTTGGTGAGACTTGACAACCACGCATTCCCATCAATTGTAGTAGCCGAGCCGTTGAGGTTTCTTGGCGCGCCGGCATTGATTATGAATATTTATCCGTCGGGTGAAGATTTAATATAAATCAGAGAACCCATTCAAATGAAAGACAGTTATTCGGTAGAAAACATTCAATCATTCTGACCATCCACCAAATCCCGCAATCATCCAATCATCAAATGAACTCATTCGGACCGTAATGAGTTTACCGGATTCGTCGACGCGGCTTTGATCGATTCAAAGCTGACGGTCACCCAGGCGATCACCAACGCGGCGAGAAATGCAAACAGAAAGATCGTCCATTCGATAGTAACATGGTATGCGAAACTACTCAGCCATTCGCTCATCCCGTACCAAGCCAGCGGTACGGCAATCACCGTTGCTATTAGTATTGGCTTTGTGAATGTAGCCGACAAAAGGTATACCAACTGATATCCTGAGGCGCCAAGTACCTTGCGTATTCCAAGTTCTCGAGTGCGTCGTTCAGCGAGATAAGCAGACAACCCATACAGACCCAGACAAGAAATTACAATAGCCAGTATCGCGAATATATTAAAAAGTGTACTCAGACGCTGCTCGGCTCTGTATAGGTTGGCAATATCCTGATCAAGAAAGGTGAAGTCAAAAGGGTAACTCGGATTCAACTCTTTACAGATCTGTTCAAGTGCCTTGATCGCACGCTCTGTTTCACCTGGTGATGTACGTACCATTGCAATTCCGCCCCATGTATTACGATTAAGGAACATCGGACCAATCGGCTCCTGTATAGGTTTGAAGTTAAAATCTTTCACAATACCAATAATATTCACCTCGCGTTGCCATATCTTGATCCTTGTTCCTATTGCCGATTCGAGCGGTATATCCATCATCTTCAACGCAGTCTCATTGAGAATGATGTTTGAAGAATCTGCCTTTGCATTCGTGCCGTATCCATGGCCCGCCACGAAGGTTGTCTTGAACACTTTGCCGAAGTTCTCATCGATCGCGGTGTTGTAAAACAGCGGCTGCGAATTTGGGTCCTTCCCTTTCCATTCAACGCTGATCGTCGCACCTGAGTTTGTTGTGGGTACTTCAGATATGAATGAGTATTCGCTTGTGAATCTATTACCCGACAGACTCGCGCGCAATGCATCATACTTCGACCATAGATCTCCAGTCATGCGCACATAAATCAGATTCTGCTTGTCATAGCCGAGATTAAGTTCTTGAATGTAGTTTAGCTGACGATAAACTATCGCCGTGCCTACAATGAGTGATATTGAAACTGCAAACTGTATCACCACCATTGTATTTCGAAATAGGCTACCCGAACCACCTCCTGAGAATTTTCCTTTCAACACTGCCGCAGGTACAAAGCCCGATAAATAAAGTGCCGGATAGCTGCCCGCGAGCAATCCAGTAAATACCGCTACACCTAACAATCCTCCCGTCATCTTTATATTTGTAAAGTCAAGTGAAAGTTCTTTGCCGCCAAGCGTATTGAAATATGGAAGAACCAGGAAGATGATCAACAACGCTACCATCAACGCAAGCAACGCCACCAGCAATGACTCAGCAAGAAATTGGCCGATCAGGTGTGTTCTTACTGCACCCACAACTTTCCTAAGACCTACTTCTTTCGCACGACGTGCTGCACGCGCTGTCGCGAGATTCATAAAATTGAGGCAAGCCACAACCAGAATAAATACTGCCACCACAGCGAAGATGTAAACATTTTGTTCATTACCTCCGCCAGGCATGTCAGCAAGAAGATTAGAATGAAGATGAATCTCGGTCAATGGCTGAAATATAAAGTTTACTTTTAGCACTGCTTCATGCTTTTTGTAAAGGGCTTGCATCTTGGTTTGAACTTCGGCAAGGACTGATTTGGACTTCAGGACTTTTTTATCAAGCCTCATGTATGTATACCAGTTGAAGTTATCCCAGACGTTCTTCTTAAGATCGTCATTCGATCTGGCGAGGTAACGCATGGGCTGGACAAACTCAAACTGCAGATGAGAGTTGCTTGGAACGTTGGCTATCACCCCTGTGACTGTAAAGTCTTCTTTATTATTTTTCCGAATCGTTTTATCGATTACATCGGTGCTGCCGAAGTACTTCCTGGCGATATTCTCAGTGATTACAATTCCCTCGGGATTCAACAAAGCCTTGTCTTTATCTCCTTTGATAAAGGAAAAATTAAAAAAACGGAAGAAGTTCGAGTCAGCGAAGATGATACCCTTTTCCTCGAACTTGATATCGCCTACTTGCATAAGATCTCTTCCGATGGAAGACGTACGCACAGTTTCCTCGATCTCCGGAATTTCAGACTGACTTGCCAGACCCAGCGGTGCTGGCGTAACAGCGGCATTCACCTTCATCTCTGGCAGTGTTGAAGTTATCCGATAGGTACGATCATAATCTTTATGAAACTTGTCGTAACTGAGTTCATCATTGACCCACATGCCGATGAGTGCTGTACAACTCATCCCAAGTGCGAGTCCGAAGATGTTTATAAAAGAGAATCCTTTTTGACGGAGCAGATTCCGTATCGCGACTTTGAAGTAATTGCTTATCATAACTATGGCTGGCTAAAGCATAGACGTGGTCGCGACGCTCGAGGTTGCATGAGGACAATTCAATCAATAAAAAAAATAACTTAATTGAGAATAATAGGCCTATTGATCAATCATTACAATCTCACTCTTGTCATCCTGACAAAAGAAATAAAAAACTACAGGACGAACCAGTTATCAAAGAACTGAAGGTAATACCGCCAAATGTTGAATGATCTGAAACACGGATGGAAGGCTTTCCACCACTTACCTGCTATCGACACAGCAAAGCCAGCGACGTGTTGTGGCGTTGAGACCGACAACCTCAATTTCAAAAACAACGTTGGGAGTCCCCTCAATCACCCAATCACTCAATCACCCACTCATCAAATGAAGTGATCCGACAGGGAATAGCACCCCTCTTTCCCAAACTTTAGTTACCTTTACCTAGGTTTCCTCATTTACAGACTGTTAAGCGGTATTTGTGCGAATGATTTGTAAAGTGAAGTAAGCTATTGTAAAGAATTTTGTTCGCATTAGAGTTCGCATAGAACGCATTTATCGGCCCTAGGATCAACGATCTTCAAAATGATATCTACTTACTACCTTCTGGACAAACGCGCGGCCTACAAGGCCAGCAAGAGTGTGCCACTGCTTGCCGACATTCGCTACCAACACAATAGCAAGAGCGAACATTTCAGGTTTTCCACCGGATTGACTTGCAACCCCAAGAATTTTGGTCAGCAAGAGATTCACGGCAGGGAGCCGAACAGTGATCAGAAGAAAGCGATGATGAAAAACATCTCGCAGATTGCCGAGCGGATATATTACGACGGCATCAGCAAGGGCCAGCTTCCGGACCGCGATACTTTTAAGCTGAAAATAAAGCAGCTATTGACCGACGCGCGCGT
>JBDSKX010000223.1:0-7656 GCA_039916665.1 Chryseolinea sp.
TCTTTGACGCCAGCATGTTGTGCAAGCGCCTTCACCATTAACAATTGGGATACACCAACGCGAAAACTTCCAGTAATGAGTTTATTAAAAACAAAACGTTCTGATGGATCAAGTTGCATCCATGCACCGATGACTTTGGTTCGCTTGTCATCGACGGTAAGCTTTTCAAGGTCCCTTATAAAATCGATCCAATAAGTAAGCGTTTCGTCCGATGATTCGGTAGGCTCGGGTAATACCAACGTTATTGTTTCCGCAAGATCTCCAACGATGTGATACGATTCCTCAAACAACCATTGTGGTAACGCAGCAAGCTCAGAAGCCCACGTTGCTAACAGCGTTGCACTTACAGAACGTTTCGGCCTACGATGAGAAAGGATAGCGATCGCCCAAAGCTTATCTCCATCGGTCGCGATTTCAAAATAATGAACAAGCGCTCTAATTTTATCAAGCGTCTTGGTGGTCTGGTCTAATCCCGTAAACAGCTGTGTGAAGCGCTTCATTCTGCAGGTTTTGGTTCCTCCACTCCAGATTCTGCAATCTCTGACAACTCACCTTCATATTGTGTTTTTACTTCGCCTGACTCAAGGCCAAGCGAATTGAGCCACTTGGAAAATACGCCGGAATATCCGTGCGTGACAAACACGCGTTGGGCTCCCGTCGCTACAACGGCACGGTTAAGCGCAGGCCAGTCTGCATGATCTGACAGCACAAATCCCCGATCTGCCCCCCTCCTTCTGCGCGCACCACGCAATCCCATCCATCCCGAAGCTATGCCCAATGAAAAAGGTTCAAACTTCCTCAACCACGGTGTGCCTATTGCCGATGGCGGACATACCACCAATGCTCCCTCGAAATCTTTTTTCTTCATTTCTGGTGTCACATAAATAACAGGGGGAAGATCCAACACATCGTTATACAGGGTGGTGATGGTGTTGATTGCACCGTGGACATATATGTTGCCAATCGAACGATCAACATTCCTTAGAATTCGTTGACTCTTTCCCAACGCATATCCGGCAATAACAGTGACTTTACCTTCACTTTGGTTTTTACGCCACCATTGATTCATTTCTCCGAACACCTCCACCTGCGGCTTCCATCGATACACAGGTAAACCAAAAGTGCTTTCGGTGATGAAAGTATCACACTCAACAGACTCAAATCGTTCTGAAATGCCGTCGGGTTCAAGTTTATAATCACCACTAAACACCCAGACTTCACCACCATACTCGACGCGTATCTGCGCCGAACCGGGAATGTGGCCAGCAGGATGAAATGAAAACCGAACGCCATTGATCATCACAGGTTCTCCAAAGTCAACCGTTTCAAGATTATCCTTTAAAAAGAGGCGATGTCTGATTACCGAAGCAGAAGCTTTTGTGCAGAGATACTGTTGATGTCCCCATCGCGCATGATCAGAATGTCCATGGGTGATCAATGCCTTGCGCACTGGCTTCCAGGGATCGAGGTATACATCCGCCTGTGGACAATAGATACCTTCGGGAGTGAAATCAAGCAAGGCCATGAATCATTATGAATTATGAATTGTGCGCACCAATGAAGCGTGTCTGATCTTGCAATCAGTTTTCAACTTTAGTTCAGTTTTTGTTTACATCACTCAACAACACAGTAGGCGTGTTTGTTAAACTGGATGACAATTATTGTGCCTTCGTTCGTCGGGCCTGAAAGCGCACAGGTTCGATAAGGCAGACTCCGCGTTTATGTGTCGGGCGGTTACAATTATTATACCTTCCTTTAATACCGTAACCAGGTAACTTTGGCAACTTTACCTTTAGCAATCACATCGACGATGAGGATGTTTCCATAGTCGTCGTCACTGAAGTCCGCGAACTCTTTTTTTCCAACCAACAGGTTTGCTATCCACGGAATACTATTCGAATGTCCGCTGATGACGACTGTTCCGCCCGGATGCTGTTTCAGTATTTCATCTATGGGTGTTTCCTTGAAGGGTTCGTAAACGCGAACGTCCAAACCTTTCGACGACGCCAGAGGCGACACGGTACTCATCGTTCGATTGAATTTGGTCGAATAAATCGCATCAACCTTTGTTTTCTCTAGTACAGAAACCAGTTTTTTTGCGCGTTCCTCGCCTTTAGGAAGCAACACGGGATCCTCACTACTGTCAAGGACTTTTTCAGCGTGCCTGATCAGTATAAAAGTCGTAATCGTACTTTGTGCTACCACCCAATTCACGTGGAAGCCAAGCAGTAGCGTAAGTAGAATCAGTTTCTTCATATAATTTGGTTTACCCGGTAATGCTGTAATATTTTATAGTGCGAGAACAAAGAGGACTTCATTGCGTCCGTTGCGCGATTGCGGTGAGAACACTCACTTATGCTTCGCCTGAATCCCCGCCGGTACGTCGCAGGCCATCGTCCTCCGTGTATCTGCCACATGAAATATCTTCCAGCTCCCGGAATCTTTTGAAAGCTGAAACGCATCGACGCCACAATGGTGGAATTTGTTCCCGATGTAAAAGGCATAATCGCACCAGACCTGAGCAAAGGCCCCATCAATACTTGTTTTTATGCCCCATATTTCTTCATAGTACTTGTCTGCATGAGGCGTTCCAATAGAAGCCAGCCACGGTCCGATAGAGCTTTCCATCGCGAGCTCGAGCTTACCTTCCTTGTTGGTTTTCACGGTGGCCATGGTGACCTGTTTTGAAAAAGATTGGTGAACCATGGCGCTGTCGCCTTTCTCCATTCCGGCAAAAACCTGTCTGATGTTGGCTTCAATCGCTGCGTGATCAGGCGATTGTGCTATTGTGGTCGACACGGTTAGTGTGCCTGACAATAGGATTAGTAGAATGGGAAATCTCATGAGTTTGGCTTTGGCTGAGGGTGATTTTGGTTGAGAAAAAAAATCCTACACTGCGAATATGTAGAAAGTTATTAATTTTAGAGGCCTCATTCCGCAACCATGTCAACCAGATCGTTTACGGTAATTTTCGCTGCCTTTTTGCTTTCGTCGAATCTATTCGGCCAGAAACTCGATAGCCTTAACGCTGTTCTGGATACAGCAAAGAGTGAAAGGAAGGTAAAAACACTGAACGAGCTTTTCGGTGCAAATGTAAGCTCAAATCCCATAAAAGCGCTCGGATACGCGCGGGAAGCATTAAACCTGGCTACTGAGATCAATGATAAAAAGGGAATGGGCGCTGCTTACAACAATCTCGGTATCATATACAGAAATCAAGGCGCACTCGAAAAGGCCCTGGAATACTATCTGGCATCGTTGAAGATCTACGAATCGCTTGACAACAAGGTTGGCGTCGCTTCTTCTAAAAACAATATTTCCACCATCTATTCTATTAAGCAAGATTACGCGGAGGCGATGAAATACCTCGAAGACTCCTATAATATCTTCAAAGAGATCGGAGATCAGGACCGTATCATCGGGTCACTGAACAACCTTGGTATTCTGAACACAGAAATCCAGCTTAATGATAAAGCCATGAAGTTTTTTCTTGAAGCTTCAGAACTGAGCGAGAAAGCAGGTAAGAAGTTTGCAGATCCTTATAACAATGTGGGAAATATTTTCTTCAACCAGGGAAACTACCAACGTGCCGTGGAATTCTATGAAAGAGCACTAACCATTGAAAGAGATAATAACAACAAGCTCGGGATCCTGGATGTTGCTACGAATCTGGGGATCACTTATGCAAAGGCGAAACAGCCGAAACCAGCAAAAGTATATCTGGATGAAGCTTTGGCGCTAAGTGAAGCGTTACAAGCCTACACAGTAATTCCAATGGTGTATAAAGCAATTGCGAGCAACGAAGCCAACATGAACCGTTATCAGGAGGCATACGAAATGGAGTTGAAATACGACAATGCGCGCGACAAAATATACGGCGAGGAAAGCAGCCGAAAGATCGCACAGATGGAGATGGTGATCGAGTTTCAGGATAAAGAAAAGGAATACGATTTACTGAAAACGCAGAGCGAAATCGACAAGCTTGAGTTGCGCAATAGCCGTCTCGTTATCCTTCTGATCATTATTGGTGGTTTGGGAATTCTTGGTGGATTCAATTTCTACTACATCAACAAAAAGAAATCTTCCAAAGGCGGCCGCGGCCGACTGGCAAAAGCCAAAGAATGACCCGCAGCAGCACCAAAATTTTATTAGACGAGGTGGCTCGCAATGCAAGTCTGCTCAGGCATATGCGCCGCATCGAAAATGTCATCGAAGCATATGCTATAAACTGAGACGGGATGTTAATAGTTGGGCGATTGCTGGATTGCTGCAAGCTGCCGACTACGAATTGTATCCAGACCAACATCCAGCTTCACTGCCCAGAAAAATGAACGCGCTTGAGAAGCCACAATAGCCTATGCGATCTCCGCTCACTACACAAAATGGAATGTATCGTATGATACTATGATCGACAAAGCCTTTCTTGCTTGTGATGAGATCACCGGATTCATACTCGCTTGTTGTCAGGTTCGACCGGATGGAATCAACCGTCGTGAGGTGAATTCGGTGGTGAGAAAATTACAAGACAAGGCTTTGCTGCCAGGGTAGAACGTGATGAAGTCTACAAAGGGGCGAAATTGTTCGGACGGCACTGAACGACCACATGGCTTTTATCACTAAGACTATGCGGACGCACAAGTCAGAACTTGGAATAGGCTGATTGAACCTTTTCAACCGATGCCGCCGTTGGTCGTGGAAAGCCCTAAATTTTAGCTGAAATTGCTTTTTTGATACCGTCTCAGGGTATACATTTGCATGTTAACTCGTAATAAAATGTTCCATCAGTACATAGGAGACGGTGCAAACGTATTTATAGCTGTCGCAGCCGTGATCATTGGATTTGCAACCGCTTTGGGATTTGTGGATTTCAAGAGAACCACCAGCAAAGAAAAGGACAAACATCATTAATTCCGGAGACTCCGGGAAAGCTCATATCGAAGCCTTACTACTTCTAAGTGGCGAGGCTTTTTTATTTACCAGCATCAGAGGCCTTGAACGGCGATTTGTACTGGCTCTGCCACTGATCCCACTTAATGGTCTTATAATGGCCCTCGCCAATGAACTGCGCCATCTCGTGAAACTCTGGAGCTTTTCTATACCCTGCCACGGGTTGAAGCATACTAAAGTTCTCATCCAGAAACACGGCAGTCGGGTAACTCATTTGATTGTTCAACAATGCTGCAGCAAGCTCATGATAACCTTTTGACCCACTGGCTACAAACTTAAATGTGTGTCCATCAAACAGAACGTCTTCCTTTTGCTCGCCATTGAATTTCACGGCATAGAATTTTTCATTTAATAATTTTGCCACAACGGGGTCGCTAAACGTTTCTTTGTCCATCACCTTACACCATCCACACCAATCGGTATACACGTCTATAAAAACAGGACGCTTTTCAACTTTGGATTTTTCGAGGGCCTGTTCAAATGTCAACCAGTTCACAGATTCTACCGAATCAGGCGTTACTGATGCCGCAGACATGAGAATTGCCATCATCGGCAGCGCGCAAAACAGATAAACTAATCGCTTCATTGGTGTAATATTTTCCTTGCTATAGATAACTAATGAATGTGGGAAGTGGTTCGTCTGTGTTAAAATTTTCGCCTGTGATTATGTAACCGGATCGTTATCGCCAGGTAATCATTGTACGAAAGAAGCTAACTCGATGTCCACAAGTGAACAACATATCAACAAAAATGTGGCCAGGAGCTCAAAATCCGGGTTCTTCCACCATGGCACGCCCTTAGCATACAAAAACGCAGTGAACCGAAAATATACATATCGCGAACTTACAATGATTCTGGGGGTGTTTGTCGCCCTAATCGTTGCCCTGACAATTTGGGCGGCTCAAAAGCATTCGATGATTGCCGATCAAAAAAATGGAACATCAACACAGATTATCCCGCCTTCAGTAGTCGAGTTTGTCACAGAAACAATTCACTCAGTAAAATTGTAATCCATTAAACACGCGGACTTAAGCCTTCAGATTTGTGTGTTGGTCAACCCTTTTTCTTATACTTCCTTCTTGGCGCCTCCTTCAAATCGAAATAATCACGATTGATATTAAAAACCAGTGAGAATCTGTTTCGTGTGATGCTACTGATCGTCTCCTTGCTAACGGGGATCGAATATCCATAGAAAAGATTTGCAAATCCAAGGATAGAAATACCCCCTTTTGGTGTGATCATTACTGCTCCCCTATTTCCACCCTCATGGTCGTAGTTGTGATCAATAAAATATGACACATCAGCCGCAAGTCCAATCAGCCCAGCAGTAAATTCATAGCCAACTTTAGGTGCGAGAAGAAGATTGTTGCTGTTGATAAATACGTCGACTGTTGAGTATGGCCCATGCGTTATGAGCGTCAACGGATGCTTGTATATGCTTTGATATTGAACGCCGGCTTCAATAAATGCTCTATCCATCGAGCCCCCGCCGAGCTTGGGTATCAATCTGTAATTAGTCCAATACTGTTCGAAAGGAGTATGTGTTACAGAATCTCTGGCCTGTCCGAATATTGAATGGCTTACCATCAGTAACAGCACAATCCGAAATCCCGCCGATATTCTACTACCTGTAAGCATAGTAATGCAATATAACCTCAATGGCTCGCTTAATAGCCTCGTTAATGGGGAAATATTCTCGGGCCAAATCCGGGTCGATTGCGTGGAGCCTCATATAGAATTGATTCATGACCGGAACATCTCCACCCGCATCAATTTTCTCAACCGCCACCTCATATTGCGCAGCAAGGTCGCTTTTGATAATCGCGCAAGTGACAAGCTCCTTCTTTCCGTATTTGTTGGTACGCGCTGAATACCCAAAAAGGCGGCAGATAAGTCCGCGGTGCTTGTATTCAGAACAAAGCCCTGCGCCGTTCTGTGCTGGATTTAGAATCAGACAAAGCGAGGATTCGTCGTTTTGCTTCAATCGCTCCAGCCATTCAAATGCCTGATCGTTAGAATATAAATGATGCGCAAAAGGAAGGAACTCAAGGATAGTGGCCTCAATTTCTGGTTTGAAACAACACTTGCCACAACCAAATCCGCAGTGAAGGCCTGATGATGATTGAAAATCTGCGATTTCTTTATCCAACACCTCGAATACCTCCTCCACCGCTTTGACCTTCTCGAGCATCATGAGCCAAAGGTACGAGAAAATGGAGTTACGAGTTATGAGTCAAAGTCGTTGACCTAAAAGCGGCGACTGAAGGAAGGCGCACTGCAATGACAATTATGAATTACTAATCCATGTAGTTCAGCCACCGCCACAGTTATTGTCAGGCATTGAGAACCTAGCTTAGGAGATACGTTTTCTTCGAGCAAAACTACGACCTGGTCGCATTCGGTGTTCTCCCGTTTGAAATTCTTCGACCACATCCACCATTATTTTTATCCGAATTGGAAATCAAGGCGCTTTGCGATGAATAGTCATACGAAGCTTAAACTTTCTTGTTGGACACGTTAGTTACCACTAAGCCTTAACCAAGCCGGGGATAAGTCATCCAGCGTGCTTACGAAGTGCTTGAGGCGTGCTTGCAGTGTGCTTACACTATGGATCAGAAATCAGTTAGGATTGTGGGGCGTGAGATGCGGTCGGGAATTTACAAGAGTCCATAACCACAATTACTAGATAATCATTTTTTTTGAATTTGT
>JBDSKX010000224.1:0-43859 GCA_039916665.1 Chryseolinea sp.
GTAACACCACGAACTCACGCTTCGATCGGATTCGGCGGAACAGAAAAGACTGTGAAAAGGATCTCTTTTCCAACTCTGAATTTGGCCATGGAGGACTATCCAGCAAGCGCAGTCAGGACTTTTTTCGAGGGTCTTACGACGCTGGGTCGTGTCAGAAGAGATCAATTGCACTATCGAAATTGACACCCTAACCAAACGACGTTGAATTATGAATCAATGCCGTTGCCTTAAGCATGGCGAAAACCTGCGCGCCTGGCATCGAGCATTATGAATTTCTGTGACCCTCTGGGGGGTGAAAAATGGTGTGCCGTTGCAGTTAGACTTTCAGCTATCCGCTGCCGCTGCAGCCTTAAATGAGCCACGTTGATTTGCAATTTACAATTGTTATTTTTACGATGAGCAAGACGCCTTATCACTCCGCGCATTCTGTGCGTTGGGGAGGAAAGTCCGGGCAGCATAGAGCAACGTACTTCCTAACAGGAAGGACTTTTGCGCAAGCACAAGGCCAGACAGTGCCACAGAAAATAAACTACCCTGATTTGTCGGGGAAAAGGTGAAACGGCGAGGTAAGAGCTCACCGGCCGGATGGTGACATCAGGCGCATGGTAAACCTTACGTGCTGAAAGGTCAAATAAGCCCCGATCCTGTGCGGCTCGTTCAATTTTCGCCTCGGCGAAAATATCGGGGCGGGTAGACTGATAGATCTCGTCAGTGATGATGAGACAAGATAAATGATAAGGGCCCCGACTCGTCGGGGAACAGAACCCGGCTTACAGGCTTGCTTATTTTAAAACCTGCCAGTTCATAAAGCTGGCAGGTTTTTCTATTTTTAACCAGTCGTAAAAACGCCCCAGATGTCAAAAATTCTCATCATTGAAGACGATAACAAGATCAGAGCAGTTCTGAAAGAGATCCTGGAAGACAAGGATCATGATGTGGATGAAGCCGGAGACGGACAAGAGGGACTGAAGCGTCTTGAACAAGGTTCATACGATCTGTGCCTCTGTGATATCAAGATGCCGAAAATGGATGGACTTGAAGTTCTTGAGAAGGCGAAAGAAGCAGGGATTGCTACGCATTTTATTGTGATCTCGGCACATGGAACCATTGACGTCGCCGTCGAGGCTGTGAAAAAAGGTGCCTTTGATTTTCTTCAGAAACCTTTTGATCTGGGCAGGCTCGAGATCACGCTGAGAAATGCGCTTGATAAATCTTCGCTGATTAAAGAAACAAAGACGCTGAAGAAAAAAATATTGCGTAAGTACGAGATGATCGGCGAATCAGAACCGATCAAAACAGTGAAAGAAATGATCGAGAAAGTTGCCGTAACGGATGCACGTGTTTTGATCACCGGACCGAATGGCTCAGGCAAAGAACTTGTCGCACGCTGGATTCACGACAAAAGTAAACGCGCCGGAGGAACTCTCGTTGAAGTCAACTGTGCGGCTATACCTTCTGATCTAATCGAGAGCGAGTTGTTTGGCCACGAGAAAGGTTCATTTACATCAGCCATCAAACAAAGACTTGGAAAGTTTGAACTGGCGGAAGGTGGAACGCTTTTTCTGGATGAGATCGGCGACATGAGTTTGCCTGCACAGGCCAAAGTTCTCAGAGCGCTTCAGGAAAATAAGATAACACGCGTCGGCGGCGATAAAGAGATAGCAGTTCATGTTCGCGTTATCGCAGCAACAAATAAAGATCTAAAAAAAGAGATCGAGGAAAATAGATTTCGTGAAGACTTGTATCATCGGCTAAGTGTGATCGTGATCAAAGTTCCCGCACTCAACGAACGACTAGACGACATAAAGCTATTAGCAGATAAATTTCTCGATGACATCGCAGAAGAATACGGAGCAAAGAAAAAAATTATTCAGCCCGGTGGCGTTGAGGCCCTTGAGAAACATCAGTGGACCGGTAACATACGTGAGCTGAGAAATGTAATCGAGCGACTTGTGATTATGAGTAATGATGAGATTACGGCGGAGGATGTGTCCAAGTATATTTGAGGTCTTGTCGCACAGGTCCCGCGGTTCGTGTATGCGGTTAAATCCTTTTGCTAAGACTTGCGCCAGTTTGCAAGGATGCTGCGTTCTTTTTTGAGACCAGTCATGGAAATGCGCAGCTCCTCCAGATGTTAGAAGATTCGAAGGTACGACCGTCCATGCAGTGTGTCTACCCGAAAGGGGACGCTGCGTTTTTTTTATAAACCGTGTTGTGGTATTAACTTTCTATAGAAAAAAGACGCCAGGATTCTGAACCTTGAATGGATGACGCGTTCTGTGCCGGTGTAGCGGAATCGTCGCTTGTGTTTTCTAAATAAACAAGTTCGATAGGTGCCTTCCATGGCAGTTCGCGCAAACGCTCTTTGATCGCATCTTCAAAAATTGGAACATGAGATTGCGCGGCAATGATGAAGATCTTATCGACGTTAATCATGGGTAACAGATTTGATAAGATGATTTGACAATTTTGACGCGGAGTTTAAAGTCTTACAAACGCTGAAACACTCGACGCAATTACTTGCCTTTGAATGACGGCTTCCGCTTTTCCAGGAACGACTTAACGCCCTCAATGTGATCAGCAGTATGACCAGCAATTTCCTGAGACAATGCTTCGTACTCAAGCATTTCATTCAAACTCGACGTTAGGGATTTCTGCAACATTTTCTTGATCAGACCAATCGTTTTTGTGGGAGCGTTTACGAAATACTCCACATAGGCCGCAGTGGCTTCGTCAAGCTTTTCAACAGGTACGACTTTGTTTATCATACCCAAGTCAAAAGCCTCATTCGCGCTCAACTTTGTTCCCATCGCGGCGAGTTCAAAAGCTTTTGCTGCACCAATCAGCCGCGGCAGCAGATACGTTGATCCACCATCCGGCACAAGACCAATGTTTATGAATGCTTGTATTAACATCGCGTCTTCGGCCGCAACAATCATATCGCAGCAAAGGGCTAGCGAAGCGCCGGCACCTGCGGCTACGCCATTCAGTTTACAAATGAATGGCTTCGCAGAATTGCGTATAGCCCGAACAATAGGGTTGTACCTAGTTTCAATCGCCTTCTTGTAAGAAAAATCTTTTTTACCTGCTACGGATTTTAGATCCTGGCCCGAACAAAACGCCTTGCCTTTACCTGTAAGCACCGCTACCCGAATATTTTCATCCTGATTCACGATCTTCAATGCAGCCTGTAACTCAAAGGTGATTTCATCATTCAACGCGTTATAAACTTCAGGCCGGTTCAAAGTGAGTAATGCTACTCCTTTATTTACCGAAAACTCAATGAACGCATACTCCATATGAATGGTGGTTAGAATAAGAAAGTCATCGACCCCAATGTAATCAGCAAACCTGCAATTGAACCCATAAGTATCTCCCGTGGCGTATGTGCGTTGAGTTGTAATCTTGCCGACATGATAACGCCCGCCAAAACAATTGCAACAATCGTGGGGACAAGCAATTTGCCGTCTTCCGATATTTTATTTAGTGGCAGAAGTATTCCGACAAATCCCCAAACTGCCATGCTGTGAATACTAATCTTGTAAAAGACCGTGATTACAGTTGCTGCCAGAACAAGAATGTCGATGATCAGCAGAAACTTTAACAAACTATCATTAATACTGATCCTGGTCCTTGAAAAGAATATGTACGTGACCGCGCTATATAGTATCGTAACAAAAGTAAATGGCGCTATGCGCTCCTTTCGATTTTCCAGCGTCAACGACTTTATCGTACCGAAAGATTTAAAGATGAGAATGTTGAGACTCGGGAGTGCGCACGTCACGCAAAATATCAAGAAGACAAAATTCCAGTGACCTTCTTCCTTTAATGGATCGAGTCCAAACGGCAGAACCATTACAAACAATCCAAATAAGTAAGTAGCCAACAATAACGGATGGAATACTACGGAAATAACCTTGGCAATACCAACCACCCTACATCTCCTTTCTTAACCTGGCGACTGGAATATTAAGTTGTTCGCGGTATTTCGCTACAGTGCGACGAGCGATGTTATAACCTTTTTCATTAAGAATAGTCTCAAGCTTATCATCAGAGAACGGTTTATCCTTGTCTTCACCACCAATAATATCTTTTATGATCTGCTTCACTTCCCTGCTGCTCACTTCCTCGCCCGAATCTGTGGCAATACCTTCAGAGAAGAAATACTTCAACGGATAAATTCCAAAGTCAGTCTGAATGGCCTTGCTGCTTGCTACTCTTGATACAGTTGATATATCCATGCTGATCATGGTCGCAATGTCTTTCAGGATCATTGGCCGTAGCTTTGTCTCATCTCCTTCGAGAAAGAAATCATACTGAAAGTCGATGATCGCTTTCATCGTACGAAGCAAAGTATGCTGACGTTGTTTGATTGCGTCAATAAACCATTTCGCTGCATCGAGTTTTTGTTTGACGAACGTAACAGCCTCTTTAAGTTTCTTGTCCTTCTTATTACTCTTGTCGTACGCTTTGAACATGTCGGTGTAAGAACGACTGATCCGAAGATCAGGGGCATTACGACTATTCAATGTGAGATCCAGTTTTCCGTTGTTGTTCGTGAGGATGTAATCCGGAATGATGTATTGATTTTTAGTCGCAGCCTGTGTACTTCCTCCACCTGGTTTAGGATTCAGTTTAATGATCACTTCCATCGCATCGCGAACGAAATCCTCATCTTCTGTATCTAGTTTTTTCTGAATCTTGGCGTAGTGCTTTTTAGTGAACTCCTCGTAGCACTCTGAGATGATTTTCTTTGCTACTGCAACATCAATATCATGACCGTTGTCCATGCGGTCGAGTTGAAGGAGCAAACATTCCTGGAGGTTTCGTGCAGCAATTCCGGGCGGATCGAACGTCTGAATCATTTTCAAGACCAGTTCCACTTCGTCGGCTGTTGTTTCGATGCCCTGAGAGAAGGCCATATCGTTGACGATCGATTCGAGTTCACGACGGATGTATCCATCACTTTCGATGCTGCCGACAAGTTGTTTACCGATGTTGTAAGGTCGTTCATCGAGGCCTAGGAAATCGAGCTGACTCATCAATTGCTCATGAAGCGTGGAGGACATGGGTATAGGCATTTCGCGATTTTCTTCATCGCCGTCGCCATCACCCTGCATTTTATAACCACTGTAATCTTCGTCCTGGAGATAATCCTTGATATCTACTTCTTCTTCAGATCCCGTTGCTTCTGGAAACTCCTCCGCCTCAGCTTCATTGCTACTTTCCTCTGGCTTTTCCTGTTCTTCTCCTTCCTCAAGCGCCGGATTTATCTCAAGCTCCTCCTCGATTCTTCCCTCAAGCTCAGCCGTCGGAACCTGCAACAACTTGATAAACTGTATCTGTTGCGGAGAGAGTTTTTGCTGTAGTGACTGGTTTAAACCAAGCTTTTGCATTTAAGATTTATTAAGAGATCAAATGTAATACCCAAATTTAGAAAAAATAGTCATAGTCGCCTTCCCTTCCAACGCCCATTTCAGTTCTGTCGCCGTGATTCGACTATTGTTGAAAGGATCGTTATTACTCTGGGAATGGCTATGAAAATCTGCTGGATTTTCGTTTTTTGCGGCCCGCCTATGCGAAACGCTAAGGCGGGCAAGGCCCTTTGCCAGATGTCATTGTCCGCCCCTGCGCTTCGCGAAGGTGAACTTTTTATCTTGGCCATTATTAACACTTCTCATGAAACAGATCAAGATCAAGGAACTTTTGAAATCTGAGCCAACGGGCCAGACAGTAACCGTAAATGGTTGGGTAAGGTCGTTCAGAAATAATCAGTTCATTGAAATTAATGATGGCTCGACTATAAAAAATCTTCAGGCAGTTGTCGACAAAACTCATTTGGACGACAAAGACCTGCTTGACGATGCTGCCTTTACGAAGATCCTTAAAACCATAACGATCGGAAGTTGCATTAGCGTACATGGCAAACTCATTGCTTCTCTTGGAAAAGGACAGGCAGTCGAGCTTCAGGTAAGTACGTTTACTATTCTCGGAACCTGCGATCCGAATGAGTATCCACTGCAATTAAAGAACAGGCCGAGTCTTGAATATTTGCGAGAAATAGCACATTTAAGATCGCGTACCAATACATTCGGCGCTGTAATGCGCGTTCGCCACGCAATGGCATTTGCTGTGCATAAGTTCTTCCACGACCGGGGATTTTTTTATATCCATACACCCATCATTACAGGCTCTGATGCCGAAGGCGCTGGCGCCATGTTCAAAGTTACAACACTGGATCCTGCGAACCCACCAAAGACGGGAGACGGGCATGTTAACTATGCGGAAGACTTTTTCGGACGCGAAACAAATCTTACTGTTTCGGGGCAACTCGAAGGAGAAACGTACGCGCTGGCGCTGGGAGAAATCTATACGTTCGGACCAACTTTCCGCGCCGAAAATTCAAATACAACACGACACCTGGCTGAGTTCTGGATGATTGAGCCCGAGATGGCCTTTTATGATCTGCAAGACAACATGCAACTGGCTCAGGATTTACTCCAATATCTGGTACGCTGGGCACTTGACAACTGTGCCGAAGACCTTGCTTTCCTGAATACGCGTGCTAAGGAAGAAGAGAATGCAAAGCCGGCAGACAAACGCAGCGAACTAGGCTTAATCGACCGACTGCGATTTGTCGCTGACAATGATTTCCAACGGGTATCCTATACGGAAGCTATCGACATCCTTAAAAATTCCATACCGAATAAGAAAAAGAAATTCAGTTATCTCATTCAATCCTGGGGTACCGATCTCCAATCAGAGCACGAACGTTATCTCGTTGAAAAACATTTCAAGAAACCGGTGATCCTATACGATTATCCGGCAGAGATCAAGTCATTTTATATGCGTCAGAATCGGGATGGAAAGACAGTGGCAGCTATGGACGTTTTGTTTCCGGGTATCGGGGAAATTGTGGGTGGATCACAACGTGAAGAGCGACTTGAACACATTACGAAAAGGGTCCAGGAACTTGGGCTTCCACAAAAAGATCTGTGGTGGTATCTCGAGCTCCGTAAATTTGGCAGCGCCCCTCACAGCGGTTTCGGTTTAGGTTTCGAGCGACTCATTCTTTTCGTAACAGGAATGACGAACATCCGTGATGTAATCCCTTATCCTCGCCATCCCGGTTATGCGGAATTTTAACGATCATATCCTGAATTTTTTTTAAAAGACAATCGTGAATTCGAGTAATACAACATTTGCAAGTGACAACTATGCCGGAGTACATCCGGATATCATGCAAGCTTTGATCAATTCCAATACGGGCCACGAAGGATCTTATGGCGGGGATCAATATACGTCACGTGCCATTGGTAAGTTTAAGGAGATCTTCGGCGATGACGTTGAAGTCTTCTTTGCGTATAATGGAACCGGTGCCAATGTTTTGGGACTTGCCTGCATGACGCGATCATTCAACTCAATTCTATGTTCGGAGCTAGCGCATATTAATGTTGATGAGTCAACCGCACCTGAAGTATTCACAGGATGCAAGCTGATTCCGTTGCCTATTGTAAACGGTAAAATCACACCTTTAACACTTGATGAAGCTGTGATTCGCATTGACGACCAGCATCACCCACAAGCCAAAGTGATTTCGATTTCACAGACCACGGAATACGGAACGGTTTACACAAAAAAAGAGATCCTGGCGCTATCAGAAGTTGCTCGGAAGCATAAGCTTTTGTTGCACATGGATGGGTCAAGAATTTCTAATGCTGCAGTGAGTTTAAATGAAGACTTCAAAAGTTTTACAAAAGACGCAGGTGTGGATGTTCTTTCTTTTGGAGGCACAAAAAACGGAATGATGTTCGGAGAGGCTGTGGTTTTTCTCACGCCAGCGATATCTGAAAATTTCAAATACATTCGTAAGCAGGGAATGCAGCTTCATTCAAAGATGCGTTTTATCGGCGCACAATTCGAGGCGTTATTATCTAACGATCTTTGGAAAAAAAATGCGCAACACGCCAATCGTATGGCTGGTAAACTGGAGCAAGAAATCAGAAAATATCCAAAGGCTGTAATTACACATCCAGTAGATGCAAATAGTTTATTCGTGACTTTCCCGGAAGCGATAATTCCAAAGCTTCAGGAGGAACACTTCTTTTACGTGTGGAATGATAAAACGATGGAAGTGCGCCTCATGTGCGCGTTCGATACTACTGAAAAAGAAATTGAGTATTTTGGGAGAAAGCTAGAGGAGCTTCTTGGTTAATGACTATCGCTTCAGGAACTTATAGATGCCTTTGAAATTAGAGTGATCGTCTTTAAGAGTCATCAGGTAATAACCTGCATCAAATTCCTTGACTCTGATTCTGATCTCGTGATCACTGATTTTTTCTGTCTCAATGTTGATTTCGTTACCTATAAGATTATGTACACTAACTTTTAAGCCGTCCACACTAACGTGTTCTAGTCTGACGTTCACGTATTCAGTGGTTGGATTCGGGAAAATATGCACGGACTTCGTGATATCACCCCTCTCAGTCTCGAAGCCGGACGGTGCCTGCGCGAGAGCAGAGCCAACCAAGGCCAAACAACACACCAGTACGTAAAGTCTTTTCATTCTGATTATAGTATAAGAAATATACGACAAGTTCCGCACCAAAGTTGCGCCAAAAATGCCGTTTTGTCATTTTATATACCGTTTAGATGTAAATGACGGTCGAAAGGTTTAAATCGGAGACGAAATTTTTTGATTTTCTTTAATCCCGCCGCAATTGCTGAAACGCCTTGTGAAGGAATTTAATGATATCGGACGCTAGCAGACCGTTCATGCCACGCTCAGACGCAACAATATCACCAGATAAACCGTGCAGGTAGACACCAAGAACCGCCGCTGCAATCGATTCGTATTTTTGCGCAAGCAATCCGGTAAGAATTCCCGTGAGTACATCACCTGAACCGCCAGTTGCCATTCCAGGGTTTCCGGTAGTATTAAAGAAAATATTTCCCTGAGAATCGGCTATTGCCGTGAAAGCACCCTTTACCAGCACCACTGACTTCAGGCGAATGGCGAGATCACGCTGCTTTGACAACCTTTCAAAATCATTTGACCATCTGCCAACCAACCGCTCAAACTCCTTCGGGTGTGGGGTCAGAATACTTCCGGGCGGAATTATTTGCATCAGGTCCTGATGTTCTGAAATGATATTCAACGCATCGGCATCAATCACGATCGGTCGACGAAAATTCTCTAACACGACACGCAATGCCTTAACGGTATCTGTCGCCTTACCAATTCCTGGCCCTATTCCTATAACACTAAAACTATCTAAAGCAGGTGGCGATGCAAACACTTCTTCATTCCTGTCAAGACTTACCATCGCCTCAGGAACACTCGACTGCAAGACTATATTTCCACACTTGGGGATGTGAATTGTCAACAGTCCAAGACCAGATCGTAATGCGGCGCGCGACGACAAAACTGCTGCGCCGAGTTTACCCAAACTTCCTGCAATCATGAGAGCATGCCCATATATACCCTTATGGTCAAACTTTGATCTCCTTCGCAATAGGCGCCTCGCTGACTTCAGCGTAACATACTGATACCTTGTCTCGGCGCTCTTCATGAAATCTTTATCCAGGCCAATATCGACAAGCGTCCACGCGCCAACGTATCTGTAACACTCCGGAAGAAAAAACGATAATTTGGGCACCTGGAATGAAACCGTATGATCTGCCAAAACAATAGAGCCCTCGGATGGACCATCTGCCATTAGACCTGAAGGTACGTCAACTGCGACTCTAGTCACGGCGGCGGCGTTCATGCAATCAATCACCCATTTACTCAGTCCGGTCACGGGTCTGTTCAATCCTGAGCCAAATAAAGCGTCGACGATTATATCACAGGACCTAAAAATACTAGTGTCTTCACCCCGATCGAGGATTTCGTAAATCCTTAACTTGTTTGACTTTGCTTTTTCTAAATTAATTTTAAAATTCCCGGAAGCAGAACCTGTACTTTCCACTAGCCAGAGCGTTACATCATATCCCCGCTCTTTTAGCATACGTGCGATGCCAGCACCATCGCCACCATTATTTCCATTACCACAGACGATACCTACCGTGCGCCGATCCTGAAACTTACTTACAAACCAATTGAAGAAACTGCGACACGCCCTTTCCATCAGATCGATCGACTCAATACCATTCTGCTCAATGGTGTAAGCATCGAGTTCCCTGACCTGTTTTGAAGAGAGGATTTTTTGCATACGTGAAGATATTAAATCAGCGGTCTACCTCCCCCATCACCACATCAATCGAACCAATAATGGCAATCAGATCGCCGACGAGAATTCCCTGAGCGATTTCCGGCAGTACAGACAAGTTAACAAAGCTGCAAGAGCGGCATTTACATCTGAATGGAACATCGCTTTTTCCGTCAGCGCGGAAAAAGAAGCCGAGCTCGCCTTTGGGTATCTCAGACCTTACGTAAAGATCCTGGGCCTTGGGTCTGATCTTCTTTGGCACAAGCGCCTGCGGATCGAAGTCGCGCGTACGTTTATGTTCTTTGGTGAGTTTATCAAGACATTGGCTGATGATTCTGATCGACTCATAAATTTCAAGCAACCTCACATTGGTGCGATCCCAGCAATCTCCCACCGTTCCAACTTGCCCTTCTCCAATGGGTATGTCGAATTCGAGTTCTGGATAAACTGAGTAGCCATCCACTCTTCTCAGGTCATATCGAAGTCCGGAACCGCGAAGCATCGGACCAGTTACACCACAATTGATGGCGAGATCCAATGGTAGCACACCAACGTTGGCAGTTCGTTGAATGAAAATTTTGTTATCCATCAAGACCGTCCTCAATTCATCAAGCTTGGGAACAATGTATTTGATAAAGTCCTGACATCTTTCTTCAAACCCAACGGGTATATCATAAAACAATCCACCGATCCAGATATAGTTGTATAACAATCGTGCGCCTGAACCCCATTCCAGTAATCTCAGAATATGTTCGCGATCTCGCATCAACCAAAAGAAAGGTGTGAATGCCCCAAGGTCCATTCCATAAGTGCCAATCGCAATAAAATGAGATGCAATTCTATTCAGCTCGGCAACGAGCACCCGGATGTACTCAACTCTTTTTGGAATCTGTTCTTCAACACCCAGCATTCGTTCCACACCCATTACATAAGCATGTTCATTATTCATTGCAGCGACGTAGTCAAGTCTGTCAACGAACGGAATGATTTGATTATAGGGGAGATTCTCCGCGTGTTTCTCGAAACAACGGTGAAGATATCCTATGTGAGGAACAACTTGTTTGACGATCTCGCCCTCCATGAGCACTTCGAGTCTCAACACACCATGAGTAGACGGGTGTTGTGGCCCCAGGTTGACGATCATTTCTTCCGAACGCAATAAGTCAGGATTAAACTTATTGGGCACCGACTTAACAAGATTGCCAGCCTTGTATTTGTATTGAACTTTCCCGGCCGCCATGACTAATATTGAACTTTAATGTCACGGTAATACTCCTGTTGAACATAATCTTTTCGAAGTGGATGTCCTTCCCAATCTGCGGGCATGAGTATTCTTCGAAGATCTGGATGATTCTCGAATCTGATTCCATACATATCGTATGCTTCCCGTTCGTGCCATTCCGCTGACTTCCAGACAGAACATAGCGATTCAATCACGGGCGACTCGCGCGGCAAAGTCACCTTAACCATAAGATGATGCTGAAACGGAATCGAATAGAGATTGTAAATAACTTCCATCGTGCCAGCAGCCGGACCGTTATCAAGTCCGGTAAGACATGATAATGAATCAAAGTATAAAGTTTGATTCTCCAGCAGTTCAGTCATCACCTTTAACAGGTCTCTGCTATCTATTTTTACTGCTTTAGGCTTTGCATTCTCGTCCTTAACGGGAGCGCCGTACGCACAGACCCTTTCTATCTCAAAATAAATTTCTTCAAATGTTCGCATGGCTATCTTCCGTCTTCATAATTCGTTCCAGTGCTGTTGGCGCCATCATCGTTTCATTGCGAATTTTTTCCTGCAGCTTAAGAAATCCTCCAATCAATGCTTCGGGTCTTGGAGGACATCCTGGAACATAAACATCTACAGGGATGATTCTGTCAACGCCCTTCACTACATGATACCCGTGCTGCCAGTACGGGCCTCCACAATTTGAACATGAACCCATTGAGATCACGTAACGAGGTTCCGCCATCTGTTCGTACAATCTTTTGATTCTGTCTGCCATCTTGAAAGTGACGGTGCCAGCCACGATCATCACGTCTGCTTGTCGCGGGCTTGATCTCGGAGCCATCCCGAAACGATCCATGTCGTACACAGTTGTTCCGGTACTCATGAATTCTATTGCACAACAGGCAAGTCCGAAAGTCATAGGAAACATCGACGACAATCTTGCCCAGTTGAGCAAGTCATCCAGCCGCGTAACAATCACCCCACCATTCGCAAACTTGTGATCCAGCAACCCCATAGCTATTTCTTCGATGGTTTATACTTTTCATTTAATGCGTTGTAAAGTTCTTTCGGAACTTTTGAACGATGAACCGTTGAGGTTGGATGGGGTTTAACCCAGTCAAGGAATCCGTTCCCCCACGCGTAAGCCAACCCAATAGCAAGTATACCGATGAAAAGTATCATTTCGGAAAAGGCAAGCCATCCCCATCCTGGATACTGTTTGATCAACTGATCATCAGCAAATACCACGGACCACGGAAACATGAATACAATTTCGACCTCGAATAGAAGAAAGATGAGTGCGACGATATAAAATCTAACATTGAATTGAGTCCATGCGGTACCCACCGTTTCCTCACCACTTTCGTATGTCGATTGTTTTTCAGGATTTGGACGGTTGGGTCTGATCCAACGGGAAATGAGCATTGTGAAGGATATGAAAATTATCCCGGCGATAATAAACAAGAGTGCTTCTCCAAAACCAGAAAGATATCGCTGCTCATCCATTCCGACCAAAGATAAGCATGCGTGCGATATTGTGTTTATAAATTATGCTTCGGGTTTCTAAAGCGACGGCGCGTTAAAAGTATCACCTTGGTTGATGTCGCCGGTCTCATAACCCTTCTTGAACCATTTCATGCGTTGCGCAGAAGTCCCGTGGGTAAATGAATCCGGAACGACTTGTCCTTGCGCCTGTTTTTGCAAGCGATCGTCTCCAATAGCGCTGGCAGCGTTCAATGCTTCGTCAATATCGCCTGGATCAATAATGTTGCCCATCGCCTGAGCGTAATGTGCCCAGACGCCCGCGAAGAAGTCTGCTTGAAGTTCGAGTTTAACCGACATTTTATTGTATTCCGCTTCACTCAAATCACCTCGTGAGGCGTGAACTTTGTCCGTAATTCCCATCAGGTGTTGCACATGGTGCCCAACTTCGTGGGCAATAACATAGGCTTGCGCGAAGTCACCAGGAGCATCGAATCGATCCTGCAATTCCTGGTAAAAACTCAGATCGATATAGACTTTTTCATCTTCGCTACAGTAAAAAGGACCCGTGGCTGAACTGGCAGATCCACATCCCGATTGAACACCGCCCGTGAACAAAGTAAGTGTCGGTTCCCTATAATCTTTAATGAGTTTATGCCACACATCTTCCGTATCGGCAAGTACAACCCTCACAAACTGAGCAAGCGAATCCTCCTGAGCACTGGGCTGGTAATCGGTCTGTTCCGTGGCTACGCCTCCACCTCCACCATTCATCTGCGAGAGAATCTCAAGCGGATTATTGCCCGTAAGCAGGCTAAGGACAACGACCACAGCAATGGTTCCGATGCCGCCTTTTAATGCTAATCCGCCCATTCCTCCGCTGCCGCCACTTCCACGTTGGTCATCTACATTTCCGCTTTGTCTTCTGCCGCGCCATTGCATAGTTGTTGGGTTTTAGATTTGGTAATTTGTGTTGGAAAGTACTAAAGCAACACACACCGCGCAATCAAATGGCGAGCCAATTCCAGATTAATTAACTTGCTACTTCCAGGCGGCGATGATTGTACCCATCACAGTCAATGCTACCACACTGTATCCTGCGTTGATCAGAAATAAGGTGAATGACCTTCTTTCAAACAGGTAGTGTGTTCCGACGAATGTCGCCACCCAACCAAATCCAGCCAGAAAGCCCCACAGAGCGCCCATAGCAGGTTTGTCTTCTGGTCCCATGAACATCGCCAGATTAACCGCGGCGATCAGCGCCAGTAAAAAAGTAAGACCAAAAATCTTTGCCATGTTACTGCCTTTCATCGATTCTTCAGTAAATCCATTTTCACGCATCCAGGCTTTTCCAAATACTGCCGGTGAATACCATAAGCCACCAATGGCAAAGGTTGAAAGTGCAGAGACCAGTATGGCCCAGTAATTCAATTGAACTTGCATAATATTTCAGAGTTGGTAAGCGAGGATAGTAAAGTGCTTTTGTTAATACATCCTAAATTGTAGAATTTACTTGTATTGTGATACGGCGGGATTCTGAAACGGAAGAATTTGTGACTGAACCAGTGAACAGTAATTCGAAACCTGAAGTTGAGTTGAATGACACACTCATTCGATTAATCGGTATTCCGTTCTTTGGCATTGCCATTCCAAACCTCACGGGGCTCTTTGGAGTCTTGAATCATAAAGATGCGCTGTATTGGTTGGGTTACCTTTATTTTATCGGATTGGCATTTCTTATCTGGCAGGGCAACCGGTATCTGCTATTCCGCACAAGAAAACGCTTTACCTGGTTCGACAAACCGATTGAAAAACTGATCCTCCTCTTCGTCAATAACATCTTCTTCACCGCGCCACTGACGATCGCGTGGCTTTGTACATGGTATCGTTGGGCGGGACTTGAAAGTATCAAGTGGGATACCATCATCGTGGTCGCGTTAGTCAATGTCATTTGCGTACTGTTTGTAACGCATGTGTATGAAACAGTTTTCATGGTAAAGGAACAAGAGGACGAACAGTTGAAAAGTGCTCAGTTATTGAAAGGAAAAGCGGAGGCGGAATTAGAAGCATTGAAGAATCAGATTGACCCGCATTTCATGTTCAATTCATTGAACAGTCTTTCTTACCTGATTGAAAAAGATCCTGCAAAAGCGAAACAGTTTACTGAAAATCTGGCGGAAGTTTATCGATACATTCTATCTCAAAAAGAACATGTGCTCGTACTTCTCGCAGATGAATTTACCTTTATACATACTTACGTCAATCTCCTTAAAATCAGATTTGGTGAGGCGCTGACCCTCCAGCAAGATTTTAACGGTACAACTGGAAAGGAATTTCTCATTCCGCCAATTTCTGCCTTTGTCGCCTTTGAGAATGCTGTAAAACACAACGAGATCTCCGAACGCAAGCCTTTGCTGATCTGTGTTAAGATCGAGAATAACACGTTGGTGATTGCAAACAAACTTCAGCCCAAAAGAAGCATTCAACATTCGTCGAATATCGGATTAAAGAATCTGAGTGAAAGATATTTGATTATTACGGGTAAAAAGATTGAGATTGAAAATGCAAATAACTTCTTTACAGTACGATTACCACTTAGCGCATTGAGTGCATCATGAATTGTATAAGATTGTTTAAATTATGAACGTCATCATCATTGAAGATGAATTATTAGCGCAGGCAAAGATCGAGCACATGCTCAGTCAGGTAAGTGATTCCATACGTGTCGTCGCAAAGATCAGTAGCGTTAAAGAAACGTTGCAATGGCTTTCCGCAAACAGACCGCCGGATCTCGCGTTTGTTGACATTCAATTGTCGGATGATCATTCTTTTGAGATCTTTAAAAATCATGACGTAACATTCCCTGTGGTCTTCACCACGGCTTTTGACAAGTACCTGTTGGAAAGTTTCGAGTTCAATTCAATTGATTATCTGCTGAAGCCTATTACCGAAGACAAACTCAGACGTTCGATTGACAAGGTGAAGAAGCTTCAGCGCCATTTCTCGTCGGGCAATATTGCAAGTCTTTTAGATAATCAATCAAAAGAGAAGAATCGACTCGTCGGTAAGAAAGGAACAGAGTCCTTTGCCCTGTCGATGGATGAGATTGCCTACTTCTACACGGAATACAAAGTTGTTTTCGTGCGTGATCGAACCGGAAGGCAATTAATTGTTGATAAAAATCTTGGTGAGCTGGAAGATATACTGGATAAAAAGAAATTCTTCAGATTGAACAGAAAATTTATCGCTTCCATAGACGCCATTGAAAAGTTCAAATCTGATAATGGAAAGGTTCGTGTTTATCTGAAACCCAACTTCAACGAGGAAATCTTTGTCAGCAAAGAATCTGCGCCGGAGTTTAGAAGCTGGATTCAGAATAATTGATTAAAGTCTGTGGGCACAACTGGCGCAAGTCTTAGTATATCGCCACTGCAAGTTGCACCCTTTTAACGCGAGACTTGTGCCAATGCATCACTTCGTTAAACCCGGCTCTCTCTTCAAAAACTCTTTATACAATTCTGTCTGCCTTGTGACCATTGGAATTTCCCATCCATCGATAAACACATTCAGAATATTGGTCTTGGTTTCAAATGGATCTCCATCACTTACGAAAAGCGTTGCACTCTTTCCAACTTCAATAGATCCCAACTTGTCGGCGACACCAAATAGTTGCGCAGGAACAATTGTAACGGCCTTTAAAGCGTCTTCTTTGCCAAGTCCATAAGCCGCTGCGAACGCTGCGTTATAAGGAAGATTACGAACGTGCTCTGTAGCATTGGAGCGTATGGCTACCGTAACGCCAGCCTTCTTCATTAGCCCTGCATTAGCATAAGCTTTGTCATAACGATCATAGTCACGTGTTGGCACA
Organism: Chryseolinea sp.; assembly: GCA_039916665.1. GTDB lineage: Bacteria > Bacteroidota > Bacteroidia > Cytophagales > Cyclobacteriaceae > Chryseolinea. The sequence goes on from JBDSKX010000224.1 coordinate 16,795, forward strand.
GCAAGCACCGGACCTGTGATCACGGGAATGTTTGCCTTAGCGATGTCCGCAGCAACACGCCATCCTTCAGCGACACCAGTAAGCAAAACTTTCTTCACCTTCTTGTCCTTTATCCATTTCAATGCCGCCAATATGTCTTTGCTGGTATTCGCTTCCACAAGGAGCGTCCGTTCGCCACGAATGACAGGCAACAGCGCCTGCATTTCAGGATAGTATGCAGGTGACTTAGTGGCAGAGTCAAGTTTGTGGTACTGCACAGCAAGATCCCAAGTCTCATTGAGTTTTTGAACAGTTTTTTCGACCCCCTTCTTAACTTCCTCAGGCGTACGACGATCGAAAAATCCTTTACGTCCCGTATTCGGGAAAATTAAAACAATGCCCTCAAAGCCGGCAAACATTTGATCGGGCGTATAGCCATGGAGGTTGATCAATGCTGCTGTTCCAGGAATAAGATCCCCCTCTGGCGCAGCAAGCACAGTTGTAACACCACTAACACGTGCCACAGGAATCAACACTGAATTAGGATTCACCACCGACAATGCCTTGAGTTGGGGAATGACATCTCCAATTTCATTAAAGTCTCTCGTACGCGGATCGGATCCAACTTCACTCATCCCAAGATTTGTTCCGCCATCGATCATACCCGGATAAATCCATTTGCCTGCGCAATCAATCACCTCCGCCCCTGAAGGTATTGTGATACCCGTACCAACAGCCGTGATCTTACCATCGGCGATGATTACGGTCCCTTGCTGAATTACACCTTTAGTAACGGTCTGTATAGACGCGTTGGTCAATGCAAATGTTCCCTTCTTTCCCTTTGGACTTTGCGCTTTAACTTGAAGACAAGCAACTGCTAAAAGTATTGCCGTAAATATTCTTATGCTGTTCATGACAATCAGATTCAATTAAGTTCGAAAAGGCTATAAAACGTTTCTTCGGCATCCTTCATGCAATTATCTATATAACTCTTGTCGGATTCATAGAAAGCGGCATCAAGTGGTTCCTTTGGATCGACGTAGATGCGCTCATCATCCGGATCTTTCTCTCTGTCGAAACGAACAATGCCATCCACAATAGTGATCATCGGAATTGCGTATATGGAGAGTGGATGCGCACTGAAGATTGCGATGTCGCCCTCCTTCCCTACTTCCAACGATCCAACGCGACTATCAATTCCCAATTGCTTGGCTGGATTCAGCGTGATCAAGGATAGCGCTTCGTCATCTGTTAAAGCACCATACTTCTGCGTCTTTCCTGCTTCGTGATAAAGATGGCGCATAAGTTCGGCGTCATCGGAATTGATTGAAGTAACAACTCCGTTTTTCGTAAGTATTGCAGCATTGTATGCTGTCGAATAATACACTTCGAATTTATAAGCCCACCAGTCTGCAAATACCGATGCCATAGCACCATATTTCGCCAACTCGGGTGCTACTTTAAATCCTTCATTGACGTGTTGAAACACAAGGCGTTTCACACCAAATTCTTCACACACTTTTAACAACATATAAATTTCATCGGCGCGATAACTGTGACAATGAATGATGATGTTACCCTTCAGAATTTCAGAAAGCGTTTCAAGTCTTTTGCTGTAAGTAGGAGGAGCACCCCGGAAATTTTTCTGCGTCTTGGCGATATTGTATTTATCCCATGCCGCACCGTACTCCTTTGCTTTTGAAAATGCTTCTCGAATAACAAACTCCACACCCATTCTGGTGCGCGGTACAATATTGTTTCCCCCACCGTGAACGCGTGTTGGATTTTCCCCCAAAGCAAACTTTATTGTGCGCGGCGCGCCTTCCATTCTCAAAGCATCAGCGTCTTTTGTTCCATACCGAAGCTTAATTGTCTCGCACTCGCCGCCAATTGCATTCGCTGATCCGTGCATAGCATGTATCGTTGTCACCCCGCCGCCAAGGGCATGATAGATGGAGATCGCGAATGGATCCAATACATCACCGGTCCAGACTTCTGCAGTAACGGGACTCGTCGCTTCGTTGATCGCGCTGAGCGCTGCATGTGAATGAGCATCGATAATTCCAGGCATAACAAATTTGCCGGCCGCTTCAATTACTTTGACACCTGCGGGCGCAGTGATGTTTTTTCCGATCTGCGCAATCTTGCCATCGCGGACGAGCACATCTGTGCTTTCAAGAGTTCCCTTTGTAACGGTAAGAACAGTACCGCCTTTGATCAGCAGGCTTCCGGTCTCCAACTGAGCATTAGAATGAATGCTCACAACGATCAGCATAAAAGCAGAAATAGATATTTTAAGAATGGTCTTCATTGCAATGATTCTATGGGTGAAGTATCCGTGTTTACTTGATTTGGTTTATGGCTTTTCCGATTTTTTATCCTTGTCGGATTTATCCACTACCGGCGGTCCAGTTTCGAAGATTTTTCCATCGATGAAAACGTACTTGACTTTCGCCTTTTCATCAAAGTATGGTTTATGACTGATGACAATATTGGCTACTTTTCCGGCATCAAGGGTACCGAGGCGATCGGATAATCCCAATGCCTGCGCCGCGTTGATTGTCAATGCTGCCAAAGCTGCATCTTCTGACAACCCAGCTTTAATCATTCTTCTAAGATTGGGTATGACATCCTTCGACTTAACTGACAACCCCGAAAATCCAAAGGGGACATTGGCTTTATTAAAAGCTGCAGCCTGACCTACATACTTCGCCGTAAAATCATCCGTTCGTTTCTGTAACGCTTTAAGTTCCACACTATCCGGAACGATCAACAAATCATCTTTTTCCTTTTCCTTATCAGTTTTCGCGTTCGGCTTTTTCTCTTCCGGAAGTTCAAGGCTCAGAAATACTTTTGAACCCGCTGCATTCAATTTTGTAATCAGATCCCAACCCTCTTTGATTTCTGCAACCTGAACATTAAATCCAAGCTGACTTTTTAAACTCAGTATACGTTGGATGTCAAGGTTCTTTTCCCCTTTGAATAACACCGGTTCCTGCTTATCAATGACCGGATAAAATGATTCCAATACCCGATCCGTTGTCGGTGATTCTATTCCACTTCGATTAGAGGCGTAAACTGACGAATAAGATTTTGTCAAAGATGCCTGCTTATACAGCTCTTTCCATTTTGCCATAATGCCGAGTATCGTGTTGGGATAAACACGCTCAGCATTTGCGAACTCCGCATAAAATGCCGACTTGGGTTTGATAACCATTTTATCTGCAGCGTTGCCATCAAGCCGAACGATGGCACCACTACCAGCCATCATTCCACCGTAAGGAACAACCTGGGCCACGGTAAAGCCGAGGGCGCGAAATTCTTCAATGGGTTTATCAATGGGGTTGAGAAGATTTCTTACGTCGATGTAAGGCGTCGTACCAGCCTGCTCGTTGGACGGATTACCAGGATCTTTTGCTTTCTCCTTTGGCACTTCTTCCTTCTGTTTCGTAACACCGATCCTCGAAAGTCCATCGATAAATCCTGCGTAAACATACAGACTGTCTCCTTTGATGATTGTAGCGTCCGGTGGAATAGTCAGGCCTTTGCCGACCGCAGTGATTAGTCCGTCTTTGATCAATATTGTGCCGCCATCAACCTTACGGCCGGGTCCTTGAAAGACAGTAACTTGGGTGATTGCATAGGATCGGGAAACGGCCGGAAGGATACGTACATCCTGAGCAAAAGTCATTATGTGCAAATTTGCCAAAAGCGCCACCAGGATAATTTTACATCCCGACTGCCGGAAGGTGTTCTTCATTACAAACCAGTTTAGGTAATCGATAGTGGCCAAGATATAAATGTTTGTATCACCTTTTCAAGCCGAATACACAGGTGGCATTTTAAACCTATTGCAGGAAAAGCAAACGTTTTGGAATCAATCAAATTGGGTAAAAAATAAACGGCACAACTCAATACATTCTTCCTACGGTTCGTGACACAACCTTTCTTTCTGGTGTATCGGTTCGCCACCTTGTGCCGTGTATAGGATCAAATAATAATTTTGAAGTATGAAAATTAACTACTTGCTGCAGGTTGTCGCCCTCACCATCGGTCTGGCACCCGGTTCAATCCTCCAGGCACAGGTGGCTAGCGCGTCATCAGAGACCAGAACCGAGAATGGGCACACGGTACAACGTTGGAAGAACTTTACGGGGATATCCAATTTTAATATTGAGGTCAGGGGCAAGATTGAAGTCACGGACGATGACAAAGACATTAAGAATCTATCGAATGACGGCTATCTTGAAATCACTAAAACGGTGTTTGGCAGCAAACGATCTATCGTTATTGAATCACTTGGTGCAGGCAAGTTTTCAAAAGAATATTCTGAAGGCCGCACTAAAATGGCATGGGATCCGAATGGCAAAGCGTGGCTTGGCGAGATCCTGCCAGAAATCGTCAAGTCGACTACTTTAGGTGCAGACGCGCGCGTCAACCGAATCTATGCAAAAGGTGGAAATAGCGCGATGTTAACTGAGTTGCACGCACTTCAGGGAGATTACGTGACTGCGCATTATGCGAAACTCCTTCTTGAAAAAGACATTCCCGCCAGCGACATGCCGTCAGTAATTAAGACCATTTCAGACCTCGTAACATCCGATTATTATTTATCAACAGTATTACAGCAAAACATTTCCAAAATGTTTGTAACCCCGGAGGCAGCTGATGCATTTTATCAGGGTACGCTAAAGATCAATTCAGACTACTACAAATCAGTGGTATTGAAAGAAGCCGTGAAAAAATTCCCAGCATCTCCGAAGCAGGTTAAAATGATCCTTCAATCGGCTGGAACAATCAACTCAGATTATTACCTATCTGCTGTGTTGACATCATTATTAGAAGAAGATGAAATGAAAGAAGAATCTCTAACGGATTTGATCAACACCTCCAAGAAAATTCCATCTGATTATTACAGAACACAGGTGTTGTCAAAGGCACTCGATAAAAAAGGTGTGAGTAAATCCGGACTGAAAGCAGTGGTCGATGCGTTGCTGGGCGTTGGTAGCGATTACTATAAGACAGGTGTCGTGATCAATATGTCGGATAATAATACGATAGAGCCTGACGTGCAGTTGCAGGTGATCGCACTCATCAACAACAGTGTGGGTTCCGATTACTATGCTGCAGCAGCGTTGAAAAGCATTGTATCAAATCAGAAACTCTCAGACGAGTCTTTCAAACAGCTTGTAAACGCCGGCGGTAAACTCGGATCATCCAACTATGCGAGTGAAGTTTTAAAAAAAGCTTCACAACGCACGCTGAGTAAATCTCAGTTGGCAGACATCCTCGAAGCTTCTCATTCCATTAATTCTGATTATTATCTGAGTGAGGTTTTACTAAGTGTTTCAAGTCAGGTTCGGTCTGCTGATGCTTCGGTGAAAGAGGCATACAGGCAAGCCGCCAAGAAGATAAATTCGGAGTCATACTATGGCAAGGCTTTAAAGGCTATCGACTAACCTAAGGCATGGGACTTCACATAGAAGTGATGTCTTGCTTCAACTTCAATAAAGGTTTAATGAGTATCTTCGTCCATGGCCTATTTTGGATCAGCGCTTGATGTTATGATGCCAACGATACGAAGGCTTGCGCTGGTGGTTGCCATTTCAGCAACTCTCGGAATGCTGATGTTCGCCTTCCTCCATTTCAGCAAACTGAATTACTTTCCGTTGCTCACTGAAACACCCTCGGGGTTTACTTTGAGTGCAATGATGGGTGCAATAATTGGAGTGGCCTCCTACTCTGTTAATAAATTGCTTGACAAATGGCTTCCCTGGAGGAGCTTGTTCATAGCGCGTTTCATCTGCGGCTACATCGTAAGCTTTCTAGTTTCCATGTCGATGGCATATCTTACATTGGAAGCAATCCTGTACTTCTTTGGCCCGGAGAGTTTTTGGGTTGGATATGCACGAAGAGATCATGACATGAGTGTCAGAGTGGCAATTTTACTCTCATCCACGATATTTATCTATACGGTTGTGTATGCTTTGTTGTATTCATATCAACAGTATGCCGTCGCCCAGCTTGAAAGCATGCAAAAGGAGAGAAAACAACTTGAACTTCAGTTTGAAGCATTAAAGAGTCAGCTCAGCCCCCACTATCTTTTTAATAGTCTCAATACTATTTCTTCTTTAATCTATAAAGATACTCCGTCAGCAGAACAGTTCGTAAGACGTTTGGCTCAGACCTATCATTATATTCTCTCAACGCAACGCAGCCGGTACGTGACGTTAAAGGAAGAAGTCGATTTCGTTACTTCATACTATTACCTCCTTAGAATAAGATTTCAACAACAACTCAATCTTGAGGTGAATTTGCCCAATTCAATCCTGGCAAGCCGGATTCCCCCGTTAACACTTCAGATATTGGTCGAAAATGCGGTGAAACACAACGTACTCACTGGTGATCATAAATTATACATCTACATCTCCGCGAGGGATAATACGGAGCTGAAAGTTGTGAACACCAAGCTGGGAGGAAAACAGAGCGTCACGTCATTCAAACTTGGATTGGACAACATCAAAAAGAGATACGCGTTTTTTACAGACCGGAAGATTGAAATACAAGACGAAGAACAATTCAGTGTTACACTGCCTGTGATCCCGAATAAGCATGCAGATTCTGGGCGCATCTTTAAACATTCCGCCTGATTCATGAAACGTTACTTTATCCATAACCCATTCTTTCGGCTATTGGCACCGCCGGTTTACGGCGTGCTTACCTACCTGATCATACTACTTATTAATAATAATGTAAAGCAAGTAGAGGCACTTTTCAGCAGTGAGGAGGTTTACATCAGCATCATTTTGACTTATGTTTCATTTGAGTCTATCCGATTGCTCATTTTGTTGATGACTCGTTTTCTTCCCGAAAGATATTTCAGTATAAGAATTCCAATTCAGTTTGCCCTGAGCATTCTTGTATCCGTATCTCTGGTGATTGTAGGAATACAACTGTATTTTATTAATATCATCGGCTTCACCATTAGCTCAATTCAGCTCCTGATCTTCACGACCATTTATACGGTCACCGCGATTCTTTACAATCTGCTATACTTTAGCAACTACTACCTGCAAAAAGAAAATACTGTAAAACTTACGGCCGAAAAACAACAGCATGACATTCTTGAAATGGAGATGATGGAATTCAGAAATGACATTAATCCGGATTTGTTATTTGAAAGCCTTGAGAGTCTGATTAACCTGATGTACAAAGACGTTGACAAAGCGGAAGAATACATCGATTGCCTTGCCAATGCTTACCGTTACGTGTTGACTAACCGCCAGGAAGAACTTGTCCCTGTAGCCATTGAGCTGGAGGCTGTTCGTAACATGATCGTCCTGCTCAATGAGAAGTACTTTCACCAACTCATTTTTGAATCATCTCTGGATCCGGATGAACTTGATGCGCTTCTAATCCCCGGATCTTTGCCTGTGATTGTAGAAAGTATCGTGCGAAATACGATCATTTCACGATTTGAACCATTAGTCATGCGATGTTTTCTGGAAGACGACTACATTACAGTTCAAAGTAAATTGAACGACCGGCTCGTGGTCCGCTCTGAAGGCGAAGTTGCGTTGGCTAGATTGCAAAAGTCTTATAGCTTGTACAGTGATATGCCTATGATAAAGGTAAAAGCCTACGATGAGAGTTATATTAAATTACCTGTGATCCGGGTAGCTGAAGAAATCGAGTTGAACTGATGAAGGTATTAATTATCGAGGACGAAATTCCGGCCGCAGAGAAACTAGAACGCTATCTTCATAAGCACGATCCGTCCATTGAAATCGTAGGCATAATTGATACTGCCTCCAGAGCAACGGAATGGCTTAAAACACCAGGAAATAGTCCGGATCTGATATTCATGGATATCCAATTGAAAGATGGTTTAAGCTTTCAGATCTTTCAGCAACTTCAAGTGACAACGCCGGTTATTTTTACCACGGCATTCAACGAGTTTGCCCTTGATGCCTTCAAGGTAAACAGCATCGATTACCTGCTGAAGCCGATTACTTTTACAGCGCTCGCAGATAGTCTAAAAAAACTGGATAGTCTTCGTCAGCAATTTAACGCCAATACAGAACAAACAGAACGCGTTAAAGTCGCATTTTCAAACCTGAAGATCAAAGACTATAAGAATCGGTTTATGGTGAAAGTCGGCGAACATATCAAGTCGATCACAATTGATCAAATCAGCTTGTTCTACGCCGATGGGCGCGATATTTACCTGGTTACACAGCAGCGTCGTAAGTTCATTATTGACTATACGCTAGAGGGACTAGAAAGCATACTCGATCCGCAAATATTCTTTCGTCTTAACAGGACTTATATAATGAACATCAACGCCATTAAAGATGTGTTGATATATTCTAACAGCAGGTTAAAGATTGCGTTGAATCAGGAATTTGATAAAGAGATTATCGTCAGCCGCGAAAAGGTCGGAGAGTTTAAGGACTGGTTCGACGGCAATCAAAAAGATTAGCCACCGATCTTCTTGGCTTTATATCCTTCTTTAATCAGTATAGACAAGATCTTGTCACGATGGTCTCCCTGAATGATCACTTCCTTGTCTTTAACTGAACCTCCTACCCCGCATTTTGATTTCAACATCTTGCCGAGCAGTTCCAGGTCGTTTAATGTTCCATGAAATCCGGTAACCAAAGTAACTTGCTTGCCGGCGCGCATACTCTTGTCGAGCAAAACACGCAGATCCTGCTGCTTCGGCGGTAAAGTTACTGCTTCTTCGTTTTGTTGATAGTTGAACTCAAATTCTGACGAAGTTGAATAAACTACGCCGTCACGTTTTTTCCATTCGTTATTCTTTGCCATGGATTAGATAATTACAAGAATAAATATCAGAAGCAAAAGTACCATTAAACTGGCAACTCCAAGATTAAAGCCATATTCAATGTTTTTACGTGTCCAAACTCCAAGCGCAGAAACAAAAAGCAGCGCGGCAGGTGCAAACATAAAGTTGCCGTATATGGACATCCCTAGTTTTTGAGTTGTACCCTTTGACGACGTTATGTACGTGGGGATTGAAAAGAATGCGGACCTCTCAACTTTTATCGGTCCAGACTGGTAGAACTCGGAATAATTTCCTGCAAGATGAAATGTAGGGCCAGAAGTAGTTTCTATTTTCAACAAAGTATGTCCGTTGCGCCCGTTCGAACCGAGCGTTGTGACTTTTTCTACTTTTTCTGCGGTGGTTTTTCCAGGCCAACTATAATCAATCAGGAACATCATCGATATGACAAAACAAAACATCGAAACCTTTTCAGTGAAAGGAAGGAATCTGGCCATCATCTCACGAAGCTGCTGTTTTTCACTCTTGATTGGAGTTCGTTGCTTCCTTGGCCGATATGCTGGATCGCGATGCTTTGGTGTCTGGGGGCGTTGTTCTAGAACTGTAGAATTTTGCAGCAGGAAATCATAACCTCTTTTTTTGTCCGCATCGCTGAGTACTTCGTAAGCCTCATTGATAGACTTGAATACTTCTTCGGCTTTCGGATCGGAATTCTTGTCAGGATGATAGACTACCGCCAGTTTTCGATAGGCTCGTTTGATTTCAGACATACTGGCGTTCATCGACACTCCGAGTACTTGATAATATGTCATAGCAAATGATGATTCAATTCCGAATCCTGACGAAGATTTTTGCACAAAATGAAGCCCCGAATAAACGAGGCTTCATGAGTGACTATTAAAAACTACTTTTTCTTACGATGCTTTGTTACAAATGTCAACACAGGTCGGCGCGAATGACTCACAACATCTTCTGCAATGCTGCCTGCCAGTACGTGGGCAAAGCCCGTGCGTCCATGGGTCGACATTGCAATCAGATCGGCCCCGACGCTGTCTGCGAAATAGATAATGCCCTCTTCCTCCGAAAGGTCATTGAAAACATTTATGGTATAATTTTTCAGTTGGAGTTTTTTCGCAAAATCCTGCATGTATTTTTTAACCAATACGTCGCGTTGAAAATTTCCAGGCGTATTGATGCGCACCAGGTGTACCGTTGAATCATAGATCTTCTGAGTGGTCCTCACAATCCGGGAGAACACTTCCTCTTCCTTATCCATCGAGGTTGCGTACACAATATTCTTGAAATCAATGCTGGCAGGTTTATTATGCATCGTAAGCACAGGGCAGTTTGCCGTGCGCACAACTTTTTCTGTATTTGATCCAATGATCATTTGTTCCATATCGGAATGCCCGGCAGTTCCCATCACTACGAGATCAACTTTCTTTTCAGTAATGATCTTGTTCATTCCATGATACGGTGTTCCTACACGCAGCTCCTGCCTTACACGAACGCCTTCGAATTTATCATCCGCAGCGAGCTTCGCCATTTGCTTTTTTGCCTTTTCAATAAGCTTCACCATAAATATCTTCTCTTCCCATCCGGCATCCGCAGAAACCTGCCCTTCAACATTAATTGAGTTCCCAACGGCCTCTTCAATAACGTGCAACAGCGTAATTTCGGCACCTGATTTTTTGGCAATATCGGCGGCCACATCAGAAGCTATGGCTGCTGGTTTTGAAAAGTCGGTCGGGACAAGTATCTTTTTCATAGTTCGAGTTTTGTGATTGGTATCGAGTGTTTTATGATTCTAAAATTAGAACAAATCCCTAAGATTCAAAGAGTAATACAGTTCACAGACCTTACACATGAAAGCATTTGCCTGCCTGCTGACAAAGGCAGGCGATGAAATGACGGAAAGGACTGCCCAACAGGCTAAGCACCTTAGCAACAACTAATTACATTTTCGGCGGGAACGACTCGAAATCGGCTGGTAAAAATTAAATCCTCATCAATATTGCAAATGAAAACCTGTTGCACTGGTTCTGGTTCTACATTTACATATGCACGATCACGATCATCATGACCACGGACATCATCACAGCGTGGAGTTGAAAGATGTCAACGGGAGATTCATCACCGGGATCGTATTGAATGTTTTGTTTGTTGTTGTTGAATTCGGTGCGGGATTCTTTTCGAATTCTCTTGCACTGATGTCAGACGCTGGTCATAACCTTAGCGATGTTGCCAGTCTGATACTTTCACTAGGAGCATTCAAACTGTTAACTGTTAAGGCAACAACAAAATTTACCTATGGCTACAGAAAAGGTTCGATACTTATATCGTTACTCAACGCGGCAATACTTCTCATTGCTGTTGCTGGAATCGGGTACGAATCGATATTTAGATTCTTTCGCCCCGAACCAGTAAAAAGTGACGTCATCATCTGGGTGGCATTGATTGGGATATTTATAAATGCTTTTTCCGCCTTTTTGTTTTTCAGAGATCGCGACAAAGACATCAATATTAAAGGAGCATATCTTCACCTCGCTATTGACGCGTTAGTTTCTGTTGGCGTAGTTGTCTCAGGAATTATCATGCATTTTACATCGTGGAACTGGATCGATCCAATGATCGGTCTCGTTATTATGGTTGTTATTGTTGGCAGCACATGGAGCCTGTTGCGTCATAGTCTCAGGCTATCAATGGATGCAGTTCCACCCAATGTTGACATCGACGAGGTAGAAAAGGCAGCGCTTAAGTTTGCCGACATAAAGAACATCCACCATATCCATGTATGGGCCATCAGCACAGCTGAGAATGCGCTTACCGCACACCTTGTTCTCAACGGCTCTATCAGCAACGATGAAGTCACCAAGGTTAAAAGCGACTTCAAACACGAACTTCAACACCTTGGGATACAACACGCTACTCTGGAGACCGAATTTGTCCAGTGCAATGAGAATGCGTGCATGAAAGGTTAGGGTTATGAGTTAGGCGTTGTGAGTTGGCGCAGTCAACGGCCGACCCCGCAACGTTTACGCTTCGTGTAATCCGATATTTCTTCTTGACACTCGTGTCAATATAGTGGCGAAATTCGCAGGCAAAAGAAAAGCAAAATTGAAAAAGGAATAAATTCATCGCGTCAACTCATAACTTCTAACTAATAACTCATAACTATTTTTCATATTTTTGTGCGAATACAGGGAATCGAAATCATTTTCGTTTCCACAAACATAAAAAGACGATTATGCAAATCACAAAAAACAAAGTCGCCTCCATACATTATACACTTACGGATAATAAGGGAGAAATATTAGATACCAGCGACGGCCGCGAACCGTTGATCTACCTTCATGGTGCCGGTAATCTTATTGCCGGAATGGAAGAAGGTCTTGAAGGAAAAACCATGGGAGATAAATTCGAATTGAAGATATCACCAGACAAAGGATACGGAGAACTCGATCCGTCGATGACTCAAAAAGTTCCGAGATCAGCTTTTGGCGATCAGCAGGTAAAAACAGGAATGAAATTTTCAACAGGTAACGGTGCCGTTGTAACTGTTACTGAAGTCGGACTCGATAGCATTACAGTTGATGCAAACCATCCGCTCGCAGGCGTGGAACTTAACTTTGCCGTCGAGGTGCTAGATGTAAGAAGTGGTACTGATGATGAAATATCGCATGGCCACGTTCATGGGGCTGGGGGGCATCATCATTAGGATTTTGAAAAGCACAGAAAATATTACCGCAACGACGCTGTGAAGCAAAGGTCGCAATGTTTGGTTTCGCATTTCATAGCGGAACATTGCGTCGTAGCGTCATTGCGGTTAATGTAAATCTTCATCAGAAATCAGGACAAGGAATAATCAGCTTATCTCTCGGCGGCTTCCTGGGATTACGGATTGGCCATGTGTACACGAGACTGAACTCATGTGCACCACCACTTCCGATTCCAAGTTTGGAAACCGTGTAGTCGAAACTATAGCCAATGTTAATAGCATCCTTTGCTCCAAGCTGGGTGAATCCAATCAGCATAACGATGGATTCATTATTAACGTAGTTGTCAAGGTTCTTAAATGGTATTCCGCGATACCATGCACCTATCACAATGGGTGAAGCCGTAAAGTACAGTCCCAGATCCATCTGATCGAATTTTCCCTGATGGCGATACTGGATCGCAGGCGCGATGCTGCGTTCAACTTTTTTAGAATAGACGCCAGTACCTTGAATCTGATTTTTGAAATAGAATTTAAATCCGCCATGCACAGAGATCTTGGTGGGCAACGGGCTGTTCTCATCAATGATCGACTGATTCGGTTGCGTAAGATGCCATGCTGAAACACCAAGCCACGCTGTGCGCGTAAAGAATACGCCACCAAATGAAACGTCGACGAAAGTCTTGCTGAAATTTGTTTTGAATGCCTCTGCGGTAGGCTGATCCAGAAATCCTCCAGTCTTCGGATCGAACTGATCTCCAAAAGTCAGCTTACCAAAATTTACATCTCTGTTATAAAGAGACAACTGCACACCCGGTCTGAATCCGAGATTCTCGTTGATCTTTAATTCGTATGAGTATTGAAGTCCAATGTTTAGTGACCGAAGACCAGCGAGTCCTTCGCGATCACGCGTGATAATGACACCAACAGAGCTGTTATAATCTTCAAGGAAATAATCGAAGTAGGCAGAGACCGTTGTGAAGTTCGCATCAATGGACGGCCATTGATTCCTATAGTTGATACCTGCGCGTGCCTGCCCTGTAGATCCCGCCAAGGCTGGATTCAAATAGAGGGGAGCCGCGTAAAATTGGGAGAATTGTGGGTCCTGAGCATTAGCCGCACCAATCAATCTCACCATTAACACACCCAAAAGCAGGAGTCTCCTGTACATCAACTTCGTGATTATTATCCGCAATCAAAGCAAATTAATGGTATATCGGAAATTTACGAAATAGTTTGTCCCCTCTTTGATGTCGTTCAGCGTACTTGAACGTTACTCATTGTGAACACCAGATCGAACCCAATTACTCCTTACCATTTGGTCGCATTAATGAACCCTATTAACGACAATTTTATCGAAATTGTATACTTTAGCTAAACTAGAGCGTTTTACATTTGGTCTGGGAGATAATTGACAGTAAGTTGACGAGTGATTCCATATGATAAAGAGGCTTAAAACTGAATTATTACGTTCTTTAATATTGGTGCTTCTACCACTGGGCGCAATGTCCCAGAATTTTACAGGTTACAATTGGTACTTCGGTCCTCAAGGCATTCAATTCAGCAAGCCTGGAAACACGGCGACGTTAATGAATGGATTCCATTCTCCTCCCGCGGGAACAGGTGGAAGTGCTGTTGCGAACAGTACTACCAACGGTGATCTTCTATTCTACACCGATGGCGATAAAATATATGATGTAAGCAATAAAGCGATGCCTCAAGGCACGGGTCTTGGAGCAGATGTCAACGCAAATCAAGCGGTCGTCATTGGAAAAGTTCCAGGTCAGGATAATCAGTATTATGTTTTTGTAAGGGACGTCGGCGGAACTGTTTCATACAGAATAGTAGATTTAACAGCGATCGGAAATGCTGCGGCCTTCCCTGCTCCACCGCTTGGTGATGCTGTGTTGACGCTTCCTCCTAATACCGCTGTCGCCGGATTAACAGGATTATCGGATGCAATGATCGTTGTACCCGGTGCAAATGGTGACAACTTTTGGATCATTACACATGCCAATGGATCTCCCGACTACAAGGTAACACTTGTCAATCCTACTGGTCCAGTATCTACCACGACCTTTAGCAACATTGGTCTCATCACTGATGCTTCCAACTTTACTTTCAATCCTACAACAAACCAAATTGCTGTAGCACCGGGCGATGCAAACCGGGACGTTGAAATTGTAAACTTCGATACCACTACCGGCCAGATCACCTTCCAGCAACAAGTCGTAAACTCTGCGGTCAATAGTCCTGACGCGATCAGTGATATTGAATGGAGTTCCGATGGAAAATATTTATATGTATCACGTGAGGGTGGTGCGGGAGTTCAGGCAGATTTGATTCAATATGATTTAAATCAACCAAGCATCACTCCTGTTTCAGTATTAACGCAACCCAATACGATTTTCAGAAGTTATGGATTGCAGATGGCGCCGGATAGTTCGATATATCATTTATATCAGGCAACTTCTGGTGGACCAATATTGATGGGCAAGGTTTCTGATACTGATTCAGTAGCCTCTCTTGTAACGTACACACCAAAAGCATTCGCAGGAAATCAGACTTTTAACACCACGCAGTTTTCTTCCTTTGCACCAAGGGACACTGTAAATCTAGCAGTAACTTTTACTGCCAATGGTCTTTGCGCCAATACACCTACAGCCTTTTTTCCAACGGTTAGTCCGGGCGCAGATAGTCTCGTCTGGAATTTTGGTGATGGCTCAGACACGACGGCATGGAGTCCAATTCACACGTATGCAAATGGTGGATCATTTAATCCGACGGTCACTGCATATTTGAACGGGCAGATGGCGACATCATCACAACCCATCACGATCACAAATTTTGATACAAAGGTCACGCTTGTACAGGACACTACGGCTTGTAGCTGCGAATTACCTTTTCCAAAAGCGATGCCACCTCCGGCGAAATGCGGTTCATTTTCTGTCAAGGCAAATGTTAATAATGGAAGCGGCGGAACACCACAATTGCAATGGTATGGTCCTGGCGGACTGATTGCCGGAGCAACGTCAGCAACGTTGACACCTGATTCGGCAGGATATTATTATCTGGTGGCTACAGTCGGTGGATGTTCTACTTATGCAGGTGTCAATATCAAAGAATATGGGCAACAGGATCAACGTGCGAACATCTGGTATTTTGGAAATCATGCGGGCATAGATTTTAACCCGCTACCCAACGATCCTGGTCCCCGTGCCATCTCCAATCCTGTAATGAATGCGCCTGAAGGAACATCAACCATCAGCGACAGAAACGGACAAGTTGTTTTCTTCACCGATGGTGATAAGGTCTGGAATCGAGACAACGTTGAAATCGCGACGGGTATTGGTGGAGATCCCGCTTCTGCGCAATCTGCATTGATCGTTCCTGTTCCCGGAGATGAAACATTGTACTACATATTTACTACCAAAGAAGTTTACAACGCAACAGGTCAGTACGAAGTACGATACTCTCTATTTGATCTGAAACTCAACGGTGGCACTGGTGGTCTCGTGCAACAGAACGTATTGCTGTTTGCCAGAAGCACTGAACGATTAACAGGAAATGCGAATTGGTTGATAGCTCACGAGTACGGTAATAATAACTTCCGGTCTTATAAAATTACAGTCGATGGAATTTCAAGCCCCGTTGTTTCCAGCATTGGATCTGACCATAGCGTGGCAACACAGGAAAATGGTCAGGGCTATATGGAACTCGGCGGGAACAACAAACTTGCTGTAGCACTTTCAACGCCGGGTACATCAAATATTGTCGAGATATTTGATTTCGCAGATTCGTCGGGCGTTGTATCAAACTTCAAGAGTGCCAATCTCAACACACCAAATGGTCAGGTGTACGGATTAGAATTCGCAGGACAATATTTATTTGCAACAGTGAATAATTTAGGTGGAGGATCGCAGATTCAACAAATTTCTTTCGATTCACTTGCAAACCCTCAGGTAAAGAAACCTCCGTTTACCGTTTCCGGTGAAAAGCTTGGCGCTATTCAATCTGGACCCGATGGACAAATCTATGTCGCCGTTGATGGTGCTGCAGCCCTTAGCACGATTACCATTCCTCCAGATACAACTACGTTGCTCACGTACAATGATGCCGCATTCCCATTGCTGGGTGGCTCAAACAGTAATCTCGGCTTACCAAATTTCATACAAAATCTCGGCGATCCTGTGCAAGGCCCGTCGATATCCGTCGTGGGTGAATGTATTCAAGACTCGATCCGTTTTTCAGGCACAGCTACTGACGCGATTGATAAATTTCAATGGACAGTCAAACAGGGCGCAACATTAATTACGAGTTCAACAGAAATGGAGTTCGCATATCTGTTCACTGCGCCGGGGCTTTACAATGTTACTTTGGAATTAAAGAATCGATGTGGTCTTGACACGGTGATGACACAGGCGCTGAATATCAAGGATGTTCCACCAGATCCATCCAAAGCAGCGGTACTTTGTAAAGATGAACTGGTGCTCGACGCAAATCCTACCGACCTTCCTGGATTGAGTTATTTGTGGTCGACTAAGGATACGACTGAAACGATTACCGTCAACCGTCAGGGTAGATATCGCGTGACGGTTACGAATGCAGCAGGCTGTACAACCGATGGTCAGATACTCGCAGCTGATAACCGACCCGTTGTAGATCTTGGTAATGATTTGACAATTTGTCAAAATACGACGCTTCCCGCCCTCGATGCGCAGAACCCAGGAGCAACATATGCATGGACTGTTAATGGTGCAGTATCAGGAATAACCCGAACTCATGCAGTGAATACTTCAGTTCCAAGTCCTCCAACTTTTGAGTACGAAGTAATCGTTACTGATCCCGTAACAACATGTTTTGTGAAAGACTCGGTAATTTATACGATCAATCCTAATCCAGTTATCTCTGCACCTGTTACAACTAATCCCACTACTTGTGGTGCAAATGATGGTACGATCAATATGAATATCGTCAGTCCTGCAGGCATACAGTTCACCTATTCGATTACCGGACCTTCAACCACAATATCCGATTCTGATCTTGGCATTGGGCCCATCCCCACAGCGAGCGGGCTTGGAGCAGGATCGTATGGCATTACCGTTGCGGACCAGGTCTCTGGTTGTGCCGTAACCACAACAGCGTCTGTTAACGACGCAGCTTTCACCGTCGCGGGTTCTACCAATGACATCTGCGATCCTATGAATATCGATGTTGTGTTGACCCAGACAACCGGTATCGTTAACTTCCCATTTGACTTCCGGGTGCTCGATGTCACGAGGCCCACCGTTCCTGCTGAAACAGGCACCGGAACAGCACTTACATTTTCAACGGATCCAACAACAGGTCTTCCAAGCAATAGCAAAACATATATCGTTGAAGTCACTTCCAATGGATGTGTTGCTTCAAGTCCGAACATTCTCATCAATCACAACCCAAAAGTTCCGACGAACTTGACACCCAATGTTTGTGGTGACCCGGTCACAATCAATTCTAGTGGTGGCACGGCGTGGACTTGGTCAGGTCCAGGCGTCGTTGCCGCAACCGCCAATCTTCAAACAGTTCAGGCAAGACCCCCCGCAGGTGATCAGATCTTCAAGGTAAGGATAACAGATCCGGCGTTTTGCGCGCTCGATACAACACTTACGGTACCCGTCCAGCCGCCAACATTGGCAACCATTGGCCAGAGTAATGCCTGTACCGATCAGGTTACTGTGACGGCAACACCAAATGGCAACTACCTCTATCGTTGGTTCAGAAACGGAACCATAGACAATACGCTCGGCGGCACACAAGTATTTGCTGATCTCACAAATGACGGTCAACAGTATTCAGTAACCTTATACAGCCCGATAACAGGATGCAATTTTCCTTCAAACTCGCTAATCGTTCAGGTCGATGGTGAACTGGATGTATCCCTATCCTCAACAACACCATGTGAAGGCTCGCCTTTCACTCTAACAGCAGCACCGACAACTGGAAAAACACCAACATTTGCGTGGGCATTTGACGGATCAACTATTATTGGGGAAAGCGCTTCGACATTACAGGATCAGCGATCAGGCAAATTTGCCGTGACTGCCACCGCTGCCACGTGTATCGCCACCGCCGACATTACCATCTTCCTCGCGCCTGCAACGCCGGGGCTATTGAACGACCAGGCTTTCATTTGCCCTGACCCTGCCAACCCGGATCCCGCAACGCGTTCAGTTATCCTACGCCCTGGGGCCGACGGAACGTATACAAGTTATGACTGGCTGAAGGATGGCGTGACACTTGGCATAACAACGCCAACGCTGGAGGCCGATGAACCTGGATTGTATTCCGTAAACCTTTTGAACACCTTTGATTGTCCGAGCTCTGACAAAACAAACGTATTGGTCCAGTGCGATCCTGTAATAGTCGGACCCAATGCATTCAGACCAACGAGTGGTGTTGTGGGCCTTGAAGGCGATTTTGTGAATCAGTCATTCAAATTGTTCACGTTTTTTATTGACGACGAGGACTTCCAGGTATTTGTATTCAACCGTTGGGGCGAAATGATTTTCACGTCTACGCAACGTGAATTCAGATGGAACGGTGGCTACAACAACAATACAGGGCAGCTCGCGCCGGCTGGTACTTACTCATACGTCGTTCATTACAAGAGCTCCTATCGCCCTGAAAAGGGAATTCAGGAGAAACGCGGTGGCGTTGTGTTGCTGCGGTGATCTCCGGATTTATAGCTCTCCACATCGCCGTTTATCGAAACAACGGCAAAATAATCGGATATTAATTTTGGATCAAATTCAAAAACCATGTACTTCAACATGAGATCTTATCCGCTATGAAAAATTCAATACAAGTGCTTGCATTAGTCGGGGTCCTGATGGTGATCAGCGCCTTTCAAATGATTAAAACATCCTTGGGCATTATAGTGCGCGACGAAACGGGCAATATTGTGGCTGGCGCGTCAGTTCAGCTCTTTGAGAACGAAGAAGATTATAAGTCCGAACAAAATGTGGTTGCACAGGGCGTTACAGACGAGAAAGGATTTATCAGGCTCAAAGAACTCAAGGCCATTTCTTATTTTGTTATCGTCCGCAAGGATGACAAAGACAATTCAGACGGTGGTGAAAGAACTGCAAAGCTTGATGAAAAGCGCATGAACAAAGTCACTGTAATTATTCAGTGATTCCAGTCGATCAGGAAACAGCGACGTGATAAACATGCACGATGAAGTAATAACCCATCACGAAGCAAACAATTAGTTTCAGTAAAGTTCCAAAAAGAAATCCCAGAAAGGATCCAAGTGCTGATCTGAATGCTGTCGAAGAGTTATTGTTCGCGACAATTTCTCCAATGAACGCGCCGACGAATGGCCCAACAATTATTCCCAGTGGTCCAAACCACAAACCGGCGATTAATCCGACAGTGCATCCCCACATCCCATACTTACTTCCGCCAAACTTTTTTGTTCCGACGATCGGGATAAAATAATCAAGCAGCGTTACGGCAATTGCTATCACAGCCCAGATCCATATAAATCTGGAAGTGTACGGTGGCGGATCGTTGATTTGTTGTAATAATAAGGAAACGAAACATAGTGGCGGTCCGGGAAGAAACGGAAGCACACAACCTATTATCCCGGCGAGCAATAAAATGAGTCCCAGAATAATCCATACCGTGACCATCGTGATATATTTGTTTCAAATTACACAATTCTGAAAATGATTAAACTGAATAAGGTCCACCATGTAGCGATCATTTCATCAAACTATGCCGTTTCAAAGAATTTCTATGTCAACATTCTCGGGTTCAAGATTGTTGCTGAGAACTATCGCGATGCAAGGGATTCTTACAAACTCGATCTTGCGCTGGGTGATGAATACTGCGTGGAATTGTTTTCATTTCCCAATCCTCCCGCCAGGACATCAAGACCCGAAGCGTGTGGCCTGAGGCATCTGGCCTTTGAGGTCGACCAACTTGAGGATGCCGTGAAATGGCTCAACGATCATAACATTCCCACAGAAACTATAAGAGTAGATGAATTCACGGGAAAGCGTTTTACATTCTTTGCTGATCCTGACGAACTACCATTGGAATTTTACGAACGATAACATGGTGAACATAGCGCAATACATTAAAAGGTTTAATGAAGTCTTTTCATTCTATTCAAAATCTCCCTGGGAAGCACCTGAGAATATTGAGATCATGCTGATCGAGAAGATCAAGTCATTATCACCTGATTACAAGGTCACAGGTGATACTGCGATCCATAAGAGTGCGCGTATCGAAGAGCATGTTATTATGAAAGGCGCCATGATCATCGGTCCTGGCTGTTTTATCGGCGCACACGCCTATCTCCGCGGCGGAATATTTCTGGATGAGCGCGCTGTTGTCGGACCGGGTTGTGAAGTAAAAACCAGTTTCCTTTTTGCAGGAAGCGCATTGGCTCATTTCAATTTCGTAGGCGATTCTATTGTCGGATCCTCTGTGAACATGGAAGCCGGAAGTATAATTGCTAATTATCACAATGATCGGGAGGATAAGGCGATCCACGTGCTATATGGGGGAGAAAAGATCAAACTTCCAGTCATCAAGTTTGGGGCCGTCGTCGGAGATGGCACGAAGATCGGAGCAAACGCGGTGTTGTCACCCGGGACGATATTAGAGCAAGGATCCGTTGTAGGCCGACTTGAACTCGTTCGGCAACTCGGTGATCAATAAACCACCGACTTTTCAAAAGGCGCACCAAAAAAAGAGGCTACCAATGGCAGCCTCTTTAACTTTCAATTTATACTTCAGATCAGAACTGAGCTGTCCTATAGTTACCTGCATTGTCAGATATTTCGAAGCTAACTGCTCCTTTGATATCTTTTAAAGAGTAGAGTTGAGCAAAGTCACCAGTTGTTTCCCTGCTGTCTACGTGGATCAGATTGTTTGAGCTATCAAAGATCTTAACCGTAATAGTTTCATTGCTGCTATTGGCTACAGAGAGGAGGAATTTATCTTCAGTAGATTTGATCCTAGACACGTGGATATTGGCAGAAGATTTTGTGGGCATAAAGCTTACTTTTTCCGTCTTCGTACCTGAAGCGTCTGTCAGTTCGATGGTATACTCACCGAATTGGAGACCTTTAAAATTAAGGGGGCGGATAAATCCGGATACGCTGCCCATGGTTTCAGAGAAGACTATTTGAGAAGAAGCGTCATAAACGTTCAACTTTACTTTAGAAGCTGTTTCTCCTTTGTAAATAACCTTGAATACATCAGATCCCTTCACGGCGACAACTGCCATACCTTGAGCACCTGGCTCGTCCTTTGCGTTTACTGATACGGCCGCAGCCATAACCATTAGAGCTGCGACGTAAAGTGATTTCATTTTCATTGTCTTTCTGTTTTTGTTGATATACAAATATACGGTAGGGGTACACTACGAAGCCGTAAGTTGTAAGGAAACCTATTTAATTAGGTGAAACAACGATTGCGGAAATTATTGCATCAATAAGGAGTGAATTCAACTATATAATTCCGATGCAAACGTGCGCGGCAGGTTTTATTTTTTTACAACGATTGCGCTAGGTACGGATTAAAGCAAAAAAGGCAACCGAGGTTGCCTTTTTGTTTGAGGGTGTAATCTAAAGACTGATAATTCAGCCGCGAGATTCTAATTAGTTGCGTATCGACTTCGACTTGCCCGTGCTGTCTGTTACTTCAAAAGTGAATTTGCCAGCGTACTTCTTAAGGTTGTATATTCTTGCAAAGTCAGCACCTGCTGTCTCAACCTCATTGTAGATCATATTGTTGGCATCATCATAGATCTTCACGTTAAGATCGCGGGATTCTTTATTAGAAACTGTAAGAAGATATTTTCCATCTTCACCAGATACCTTGAAAACGTGGGCCAATTTTTCTGAGCTTTCTTTGGCTACTGATAACTTTTGCGTTTGAACGCCACTGCGGTCAGCGACTTCAACAGTGTATTCACCATTACTAAGACTGGCTATATTATAAGGTCTTACAAACCCATCAACATGTTGAATGGTTTCTGTGTAAACTACTTTTCTGTCGCTATCGAGAATTGAAACTCGTACGTTGGATTGCTCTGTAGCTTTGTAGTATAGCTTGAACGTTGTACCGTTCTTGATTACTGCAACACCTGATACGGAAGAAGGATGATCTATCCCGGTTGCAAACACTGCGCTACCTGTAACCATCAATGCAAGCATAAGAGAGACTATCTTTTTCTTAGGGGTATTTTCCATAACTTTTACTTTGTTTATTATATACCCTTAGACGGTGAGAATAGGCCTAGGGTTGCAGCGCAATCGTTAATATCTGTTAAATAAAGGTTAATAAACTTATGCGCAACACGGTTACCTTTTTCAACCAATGAAAATTCCTGAAACGATATTGTTGAGATATCGATACAGCTAAGAACAAGAAAAAAACGATACGATATTCTGCTATAAAGGTTTCCCGGAAATAGATCAATTCAGATAATAATTGTCTTTACTTTTTTCCTCTTGCTGAAGCAAGTGCAGTTGAAATTTGATGCGGTTAAGAATAAAAATTTCACGTTTATTCTCAGGGCTGGTTAAGAATTTATAGCGATCAGTGACATCCATGCCTATTTCTGTAGCAATCTGGTATAAATTGAATAACGAAACGTGCTGGTTGATATTTCGAAGCTTAAGAAACGACAGGAAATGATCGTAAAGTTCGTGTCCTGGAAAGGCATTTTGATCAACATTCCAGCACCGCACGTCACCGCCAGGATATTGTTTGCTACGGAATGTTCTTAATAGTAATGATAAAGAGAAGATATCTTCACACTTCACAACAATATCTGCCTCCCCTCCCGGATATCGCTTGATTATGCTTTCAAGTTTCATCAGCGCACCGATCTTTTGTTCGTTGCTCTCGTGCGTGAAGTAGATACCAAAATAAATGTCATTGGTCTCCGCGTCGTGCAACAGCTCTTGATACCTGGGCTCGAAAATATGCAGCGGTACAAGTTCGCCCGGCAATGGCAGTATGGATAGCGGAAAGATTGGAATATTAACGACCTCAAGCATCATTTCTATTATTTAGTAACTCACCAGATAGTGAGGTTTAACGCCAAACCGTTGCCGAAGATTCTCCTCTCCCGGAAGAAAACTGAGGTTGATCACGAAAGAGAATCCGGCCACGACCCCCTCCAAAGCTTCCACCAGGCTGGCAGTTGCGCCTGCCGTTCCTCCAGTCGCCAGGAGGTCATCGTGCACCAGCACCCGCCACCCGGGTTTTACGGCATCAATATGCATTTCCACAGCGGCGGAACCATATTCTAACTCATAACGCTGCTGCTGAATCTTATAGGGGAGTTTTCCGGCTTTTCTGACAGGTATGAACGCGCAACCGAGTTGGTGGGCTAAAATGGATCCAAATATAAATCCGCGAGCCTCCGTGGCTGCCACGGCATCTATTTTCATTAACCTGAACTCTTCGACGATCCCGCGAACTACATCCTGGACCAGTTGAGGATTCGCCAATAATGGCGTGATATCTTTAAAGACAACGCCGGGCTTAGGGTAATCCGGGACATCTCTGATTGACTGTTTAATCTTATCTGATAACTCCATAGCAGTGGTCATACTTAGACGAACCAAATGTAAAACATCGGGACCGTTACCGTATAAGTTGTAAGTTTAATGCGCAAAAATCAAGGTGTTATGAAGATAATTACTACCATGGTCGAAGAAGAACTTTTTGAAGGATCAAATCAATATGGCAATAAGGTTTCAATCGATATGCGCAAAGGTCCAGATAAAGTGGGTCAATCACCTGTCGAAATTTTACAATCTGCTCTGGCAGCATGTGCCGGCGTTGACATCGTTGCCATGTTGAAGAAACGAAAAAAACAGGTAACAGCGTTCTCTGTCGAAGTTGAAAGTATTAGAAAAGAGTCTGCGCCAAGATGGTTAACTGACATACACTGTAAATACATTGTTACCTCACCCGATGTCAATGAAGAAGAACTTGAAAAAGTATCTCGCCTCGCGGTAGAGAAATATTGTTCAGTAGCCTCATCGTTAAAATCCAGGGTCACATTCTCTATTCAAGTAATACGCTGATCAGATGCTGATCATCAGAAATCTCACAAAGCGTTATGGCGACAAAGTCATACTCGACGTAAGCGCGTTAAACCTGAACCAGGGTGTCCATTGGTTCAAAGGAAAAAATGGATCCGGAAAGACCACCTTATTTAAAACCCTTAGTGGCATCATTCCCTGCGATGCCGAAGTCTCATTGGACGATCTGATTTATCTCAAAAAAAATCCGGTGCAATACCGCAGTCTTGTCAGCTACAGCGAAGCTGAACCAATCTATCCAGGATTCCTCACACCCAGAGAGCTGATGAAGTTCGTTGCTGCAGCAAAGAAAGCAACCAGGGAACAACAACGTGAACTCTTTGATGTTTTTGGAATCAGTGACTTTCAAAATAAGTCATTCGCGACATGTTCAAGCGGGATGATAAAAAAACTAGCGTTAAGTCTGGCATTCCTTGGCACACCTAAGGTGATTATTCTAGACGAACCATTGATTACTCTGGATGACGTAGCAAGAGGTATTTTGTTTGGCCTCATCAAACAATACGTTGAACAGCTGAGCGTGACGTTCCTGATTTCATCTCATCAGGAGATTGATCACCAAACACTACCCCTCGCGGGAGCTTACCTCATACAGGATGGAAAACTGACTTCAATATGAAATCAATTTTGAATCTCCTCACGAAGGTATTTGTCATCCAATTCTATCAAAGTCACGTCAGTCTGTTCCTTTTCGTGCTGGGTATGTCGGCAGGTTTTATGCGAGCCCAGGACCACCTTGCCTTAGGCGCATTAATGGTATCATCACCGCTGCTCGCAACAATGCCGATAATGCTCTGGATTGTATATACTATCCTATTCATCAAATTCAATAGCGATCTGCTTTCTCTACCCGAAAACAGATTTGCCTACGCGCTGTCCTTTGTAGAAAAGAAAAGGCAACTCACTTCCATTACTTCCATCATCGCTGTGCAACTGGCACCGGCGATTTTATACGGTGCGTTCCTCGCGAGCCTCGCATGGATGAATCAACAATATATTGAGCTTTTCCAAATCATTTCTGCTTTGCTCATACTGACAGCAATCGGCTCGCTGCAGTTCTTCTGCCGGATCGCCAATTTTCAGGATCAAAACAAGCAATGGAAGTTAACGATTGTGTTGAACAGAAGTATTGTGAAACCATTCCCATTATTTTTTCCCGAGTGGATCGCTCGAAAAGAATTATTTGTTCTCCTTGGAACAAAGACATGTGGCCTGATATTATTATATGCAATAACACAACTCTATAAGTTTGATACATACGATGTCAGGCTTATCGCCCTGGGCACAATACTTTGCTTTGCTGCGCAATCGCCACTGATCTGGAACTTACATTATTTTGAAAACCAGGTGATGATGATGACACGAAGTATGCCACTGAGTTTTTTGAAAAGGCTGATTAATTTATTGATAACGCTCTGCTTGTTGCTGCTACCGGAATCCGCATTTCTGGTGGGTCGCTTCCCTGAACAGCTGAGTTTTTACGACTTGATCTCTTCGCTGACTCTTGGATGGAGTATATGTATCCTCTTTTATGGATTTCTCTATTGGAAATCATTTTTGCTTGACGAATTGACTACCCGTATTTTCTTTTTTGTGATGGCTTTGTTAGTGATCACCCTCTTCAAAATGCCGTTGTTGTTGATTTCAAGTGTTCTTTTTGTAACAGGCTTCTCACTTTGGATTGCAAACTACTACCGCTATGAGGCCGGTGCGACCTATAATACAAGAGATTTAGGTTCCTGACTACCTCAGTACAAATCGATCCTGGCTTGTCGGCCGACAACTCGCCACGGCAAAAGACGATATGACGAATTTCTGCCTGTTTTCTTATTGTCGGCGCCGAATACAGAACATTTGGGCCTACGTTTCCAGCATTTTCAGCGCAATCAAAGCGTCTCATCAAGTATCCAATGCCCCTCGTTTCCTGATCCCAAAAAATACCAAGCGCATTCCTGTTAGAGGGTATGTTGTCACTATATCCTAATCAAACTGGACACTATTCAGGGTGGCCTTGGGGCTTTCTTATGATTAGGTTCGAGTTAGTATAGGCTTAGTCTAGGGTATACCTGCGTTAATCTAGGGTATGAATCATGGTAAAGTGGAGCAGAAATTAAGGCTCAATTAAAGATCAGGGTGGGTATCCCATGAAATCATCACCTGACATTGGAGATATTTCCTGTCAGAATAAGATCTCTCTTCGTTTCCAGGTAAATGCGGAAGTTTATTGACAGTATCAACGGCCGCCGCGAGCTGGCGATTGGCTTTCTTGATTTCCTAAATCAAACAGGTCGCGATAGAAGGAGCGCCGGTCATGTATATCAAAACGTATACCCTTTCAGTTGTGAATTGTATAGCTAGCTTCGGTTATCTGTATAATCAATTCCGGATTGGTGTATAGCCAAGGACGGATTCAAAAAGACTGCATTGTAAAATCCGGATCGGACAGACA
>JBDSKX010000225.1:0-7835 GCA_039916665.1 Chryseolinea sp.
CCGCAACGTACGACCTGATCAAAGCGCCTTTGTCCATCATGTTTCCGATAGACTGCAAACCGTCGGAGAAATTAATACCATCGAGCTTTGTCGGGAAAGATTCGAACGTACTGAGCACACGATTTCCTTCCATACCCTTTTCGAACGGCGTATATTTTTTGGGATCAAACGTTTCTGTGTGTGCCATACCTCCAGCCATCCACAACAATATAACGGTATCGGCAGACGCATTCCCCAACATTGATTTCTTGCCACACCCGCTGAGCATACTAGCCATCGGCGCACTTGCCGCCCAAGCCGCAAGCGATGCAGCACTCGATGATTTTATAAAGTCTCTTCTTGTCAGTCTTGAATTAAACATGTGACTACGGTTTAAATTGCTTCATTTCCTAAACACGAATCTGGCGCCCCCGATTGCCTCGGGGCTCCGACAACGACAGAGTATCTCTCCACACTTAAAATATCAATTGAAACTCCGGATGCAACGTTAAGGCCCAGATAAAATCCTGAAGCTGATCATCGGTCGGTTTTTCTCCTAACGCTTTCGTTGCAACTTTCATTTCATCCTCCTCGGGCTCTCTACCCAACGCCTTTCTGTATAACTTTTCAACCAGGGTTTTTGTATCCGGATATTCCTTCCTCCATGAAATTGCACCAAGCTTAATAGCCTCGTTAAAATGTGTTCCATTCGTGAGCTCTAGTGCTTGAAGCAAATTTGCCTGCGAGCTTCTGCTGGTTGATACCGTCTCGCGATTGGGTCGGCCTAAGGCGGTTTGAAACGGATCGTTCTTTACCAAAGATGCACGGGCAAAAGGAATCTGACTAATAATAGTCTTTGGAAGTAGTTTCTTAACGATCAATGTGTCCGGATAAACAGGCTGGATAGATGCGCTCACTGCATCAGTAAATTGCTCCGCTGTCAATCTTCTTCTGATCATTCCCTTAAACACAAAATCCTGTGCCGTCAACATCGACGACTCTTCCAGGGCTGTGGATGGAAGTTGATACGTCTTGGAAGTAAGAATTTTGGCGATCAGTTTCTTGATGTCATAACCTTCGTTTACAAAATCGGATGCCAGCCAATCCAAAAGATCCTGGCTCCAGGGTTCATTGTCCATCACATCAACGGGCTCAACGATACCCCTACCCATTAACTGCGCCCAGATCCGGTTTACGAGCGTGCGATATAATCTTCCATCTTTTGGTTGAACCAGAAAATCCGCGAGCTGTTTTAATCTTTCGGATGTAACTGCTTCGCCATTGATTTCACCAAGTTCTTTGAACAACACTTTTCGGCCCGCAAATTTCCCGGTCGGCTTATCGCACCGGTTGATTTCCAGAGTTGTATCAGCGAAGATGTTAGCAAAAGCGTATGCTTCTTCAAGTTTCCAATCGCTGATAAAACTGTCGTGACATGAGGCACACTTTAGATTAAGACCCAGTAATACCTGTGACACATTTTGTGCGGCCTGCATTTCAGTTCTCTGACTCGCGTTGATCGTTCCACGCCATTCGATACCGGCGATAAAACCTTTTGATTCTTTCGTAGGACTAATCAGCTCTTTGACAAACTGGTTGTAGGGTTTGTTTTGTTCGAGAGATGTGTATAACCATGACGTGATATCAAATCGGCCGCCCGTTATATATCCCGTACCCGTATAGTCATTTCGTAAAGCATCATTCCAGAACGTAATCCAATGCTGCGCGTAGTCATCATTTCGCCGAAGCAATCGACTGACCAGTAACATGCGCTTGTCGGAATTGGTGTCTTTCACAAAAGCATCGATCGAATCTGGCGGTGGCAGAAGTCCGAGGACATCCAGATAAACCCGACGCATATAAGTATGATCATCCGTTACAGGTGACCATTTAATTTTGTTTTTCTCAAAATAGTCATTGACAAACAAATCGATCGGATTCTGAAGATCTCTGGCAACGGCCGGGATATTGGGTGATCTCGGAGCCATCTCTGCAACACGGTAAACACTTTTCTCCGGACCATCAGGGTATGGCGCACCTTGTGCAATCCACAATTCCAATACTTCAATTTCTTGTTTTGAAAGGGCTTCGCCCTTTTCCGGCATTGCTTCCTTGTGATTCCTGGGTAGTGTAATGCGGCGTATCAATTCACTTTGAGAAGGTTTGCCCGGAATAAACAACGGACCATCCTTCCCACCCTTCATAATGTTCGCCTTGCCATCAAGCCTCAATTCTCCTTTGGTCTTCACCTGACCATGACACTTGTAGCAGTTGTGCGCAAAAATCGTTCTCACCTGAAGCGTCAACTCTTGTTGCTGTGCCTCCGTCAGCGGACCGTTTTTTACGTTGAGAATAGTAGAGTAGTCGCTTTGTTCAATTTTATCGTGGAATGGCAGCACACTTGAAAGGTAGTCTTCACCATGTGTTAATGAAGCTCCATAGTGACCTGCCACCGTTACTCCCACAACGGTAACGATAAGCAAAATACGTCTCGCCGATTCACGCTTGCTAAAAGCCGCATAGACCGTTGCCATGGAAAGTATCATCGTCGCGATGCCCGTCCATTGGTGGATAGGTAGTAACTCGCTTCCATAAGTCTCCGTATTAATGAGGAACAATCCGAATGCCACAGCGACGATGGCAGAACTTGCTCCGATAACAAGCAGTAGAACAATACCTTTTTCCAATTCTGATGATTTTCTTTTCCATTGAAGGAATTCCATCAGCAACGCAATGGCGAGTAAACTGATCGGAAAGTGAACAATCATTGGGTGGAGTCTTCCCAGAAAAGTCCAAAGCCAGAAACCATCCGTTGATGAATCGTTTTGAACTTCGGCGCCAAGCGCATCAATATTTGTCATTGCAAAAAAGGCAACCATTGCCAATAGATAGCATGGTTTAATACTAAACAGTATCCGTTGACTTGATCTGACCAAAGGGCTCATAACCGATTACACATTAGCAAAAGAGGGCTCCACTTGTATCTGAAAAGATGGGATAATTTAAACCATTTAACGTTATGATAAAATACCGTCGATCACTACCCAGTGAATTCATTATCAATATGATAGAAGGCGGAAAGAGCAGGATGGCAAAGCAACAAGTGCAACCACGCCCCACCTGTAAGTTTGAGGTAGTTTATTAAGCCATTTAGCATCATTCAACGAGCTATTTTCCGGAATCAAAGTTGTAACTTTCAAGTTAAAACAGACCTGATTTTTCAGGGTAATGAAAGCGTTAACGGCAGTCTTATTTTTTACTGCGCTGGCCATTTTTTCACAGGCACAACAGGCTGTTCCCAGCTGGAAGATATACTATGATAGCGCTCAATTATACTGGTCCAAAGACTGGAACAAAACGGTACCCCTACTGGCTAGGGCGGAGAAATCTGCGTTGTACGATCTTGGCATCTACGACGAAAATTATCTGACTATTATCAATGATCTGGGCCTTGCTTATGCCAAAGTGGGGGATTACCCTAATGCTGAAAAACTTCTTGGAAAGAGCGTATCGATTAAGACTGAACTCAATAAGACGCCCAACGCTGATCTATACCGAACGATTCTCAATCTGGCAACCGTCCACAGCGAACAAGGGCATATTCCCGAAGCTGAAAAATATTACAAGCAGGTGCTGGCAGGGCTCAATCCGGATTCGGAGCCGGAACTTTACAGAAAAACAATCACAAGTCTCGTTGCGCTGTTTGAATCCAACGGACACCCCGATCAGGCATTGTCGACACTTGATATACTTAAGATTTCTGAAACCGGGACATCGGCTGAACAGCTCAATACGATTTATGAATTGCAGTTAGCGCGAGGCCGACTCAATAGAAAACTTGGAAACTTCGATGCATCGCGAAAAATTCTGGACGGTGTTTCAACTAAAATTAAGACCAATCAGGATAAAAAATTCGACGACCTGTTTGTAGAATGTCTTGTAGAGCACGGGCTGGTGGACATGGAGATCGGCTTATTCAATCAGGCTGAGAAAAATTTTCTACAGGCATTTCGGTTAGTAAAGGCCGAAACACCTGTGGATAATGCGACGCTTACCGAAGTTCTAAACAATCTTGGAGGCGTCTATGAAAAACTCGGGATACAAGAAAAGGCACTCGTTTATTACCAGGATGCCTTAGCAATTTGCGTCCAGGTATATGGATCCAATTCGCTCTATACGCTCACGTTGCAAAGCAACATCTCCGGCATCGAACTTCGTCAGGGGCTCATACAAAAAGCGGTCAAGGGATACGAGGCAGCGGAAAATAAATTCAAAATCGCAGCACCCGAATCAAGTGCCTCCTATATCACAGTACTAAATAATCTGGCTTCTGCTTACAGGGCAAACAAACAGATCAAGGAAGCACGACAAACGCTTGAACGGGCCTATGGCCTGGTGCAAAAATATCATCTGGCCAACGACGATCTCGCCGCAAGCATTATGAACAATATGGCAGTATTGCTCACCGCCACAGGCAATACCCAGGAGGCGATTGGTTACTATGAAAAAGCTTATGACCTCCGGAAAAAAATTTACGGTGACAACTCCGTTCTTTTAATGGACCTAGCCAGTAACATGGCCGTCGTTTACTGGGAACTAAAGAAACCCGAGAAGTCGCTTCCGTTGTTTCAGAAGTCCATCGAACTAGCGATACGACAAATCAAATACATATTCCCAAATCTCAGTGAAGATGAGCAAGTTCAGTTCTATAAAAAACTCAAGGAAGACTTTGAGCGATTCAATACCATTGCTTTCCAGAACGCAACCAAAAACCCGGAATTACTGACTCAGGTCTTCAACAATGAGATCACCATCAAATCGCTGTTGTTCTTCACGCAACGACATCGACGCCAACTTGTTGATGCGAAAAATGATACAATGCTGGTGCGTCACTATGATCAGCTAAAATCAAAGCGTGAACAACTCGGTTATTTCTATCAACTCTCACTGAAGGATATTTCTCAGACAAAAGTCACAGCAACAGAACTTGAGAAAGAGATTGAATCACTGGAGAAGTCAATAAGTCTCAAGACAAGTGAAACGATTGCAGAGAAAATGAAGGGGGATGTTATCCGTTGGAGCGACGTTCAAAGTAAAATGCAACCCGATGAAGCACTGATTGAGATCATACGTTTCAGAAAATACGATCTGAAAAAGCTTGGCGAAGGAATCGATGCAAGAACAAGCTTTGGATTTACTGACAGTGTATACTACGCGGCTTTGATTACCACGCAGGAAACGAAACAAACTCCACAGTTGGTACTTTTGAAAGAGGGAACAAACATGGAAACGCGCTTTCTTAACTACTATAGAAACGCGATTACTTATTACGTGAAGGACGAGAACTCATACCCATATTACTGGAAGCCTTTCGAACCATTTATCAACTCCAAAAAGACAATCTACTTATCAGGCGATGGAGTTTACCATCGACTCAATCTCAACACGATCGCTGATCCTGTCTCCAATCAATTTCTGATCAATCGCTACAACATTCACTATCTGTTGAATCCTGCACAATATGTCGAGAAAACAAAACAGACATTCTACTCGAAGACGGCCACATTGATTGGTGATCCGGTATTTGATATGGTTTATCAGGGAGAATCGGGCCAACGCGCCGGCGAACAATTTGCTGCATTGCCCGGAACCAATACCGAAGTGGTAAAGATCGACGAGATCTTGAAAGAAAAAGGTTGGACAGCTCAGTTGTATTTAAGAAAATTAGCGACCGAAAAAAATCTAAAAGCGGTGCACTCGCCCGCGATACTTCACATTGCCACGCATGGATTTTTTTCCACCGACAAAGTTAAGCTGAGCGCTGAAGCTAAGAAAGACTATCTGTTTTACTCAGGCCTGGTGCTTTCCGGCGCTAATAGAAATCTTGCTGACGAAACTCAGGAGATTTACGATGACGGAATTGTTACTGCCTACGAAGTCATGAATCTCGATCTTACACATACGCATCTTGTGGTTTTGTCTGCTTGCGAGACCGGTTTGGGCAAACTTGAAAATGGTGAAGGCGTATACGGGCTTCAGAGATCGTTCTTACAAGCGGGCGCACGGAATATATTAATTAGTCTTTGGAAAGTAGATGACCAGATCACGCAGGGATTAATGGTCAAGTTCTATCAGTATTTGTTCCAGGGGAAGCCGGAGCGTGAAGCTTTAAAACTCGCGCAGATAGATTTGATGAAGAAGAATTCAAATCCAGTCGGGTGGGGAAGTTTTATTGTGGTGGGGTTGGATTGAAGAATATTGAGTCCAGCTTTGGGTTAGGCCACGCGAGAGCTTTTCTCGCGGATTAGAGCCCAATTAAAAAAGTAATTGATCGTCCTGCCGGAATTCGCAAAGCCGCAATAATGTTTAATATGTTCTGAAGCAATCAGGCGCCTCGTGATCATTATTGCTGAATTCTGAGCGCTACTCATCATTTTCTCTGCTATGGGCGAATCAGATCGTGTGCTACTATCGCGACATTCAAGTGAACTTAACCTCTTGTAACTAAATTGTACGCAAAAACCTCCCAGTCTACCCGACGCGCATAGGGACTATGCGTCTAGGCAAAACTAAATCGTCACACGACAAAAAAACCTGCTCGCTCTCACTTTTAAGGAATTAAGCCCGTTGATTTTGAGTTCATAAAAAGTCGTACTTTGTGGGTTGCAGCATCGAAAAGGAAACGAATGGGCTGAAGTATTTTCGAGGCATGGCGTAGATAGATCTTATAAAATAAATCAGAGTTGAATTTTGATTCCAATAACAACGTAGTCAAGCTATGCGCACAGGGCATGGCGCTTGAGGGGCAGGGCAGGAATGAAGACGCGCTGCAAGTGTATGAGCAGGCGTGGACCGAAGCGACTGATGATTTTGAAAGATTCACGGCTGCACATTACGTTGCAAGACATCAAAAGACCATGTCTGATAAGCTACGTTGGGACCAAACAGCTTTAAACCATGCGCTAAAAATAAATGATCCGGGAGTTAAAGCGAGTATGCCATCGCTTTATCTTAATGTTGGAAAATGCTATGAAGAGCTAAACGATTTCGAGAATGCCATGCTAAATTATAAATTAGCCCTATCCTTCACCGACACGCTAGCAGATGATGGCTATGGAAAAATGATTACGAAAGGTATTGAGAAGGGCTTAGCGAGAGTACAAAATCCTGAATAGACATGTGTTTTTTTTCACAAACAGTATCACTCGATGTCGTATTCGTTTTTTTAACAGGTGAACAAGTCTAAGGGCAAATGGACGATTCCAGTAATTCCTGACGTGCATCAGTGGCGTCGTATATCGATTTGGCCTACTCATCTTCTGCACTGTAAGATCGTAACGATTTGATTGTACTTTGCAATGCTGTCGGCTACATGGCTGCGACTAATGTATAAGACACCAGCATTTTTAATTGAAGCATTGTGGCGTCCTGACTACGGAACCCCGATTAGTAATAAATGGCATTACGCGCATTCGAATAGAGCGTTTTCCTGACGGGTTGATCTGTAATGTTTGTGAACCCAGGGCCACAATGCTGTTGAGTCCTTTAACGTTCTGGCTATTTCTTTTTATGCTAGTCCAAAAAGAATTGTATCGGTGTTATAGTCCATCGCAAAAATAACTGGCATATCTAGTACGTACCAAAAAATATATCAGTTGGAACAGACTTCAACCTAGCGGGCAATCTTACGGGTTGGAATATCTTCAGCTTATCTTCAGTGATACCATTTAGATTTTTCAAATCATTTACTGAAATGCCTGTCAACTTTGATAACGTAGCCCAGTCAACCTGCTTCTTCAGAATATAAGTTTTCGCAAACTCCTTATAAGACCCGGAAGTTCCATTCAAATAGAACT
>JBDSKX010000226.1:0-14505 GCA_039916665.1 Chryseolinea sp.
CATTCAGTGCACAAACCTTTCGTTGTAAGGCTACGGCGGACGCAGTCCACCATCACGCGTAGAAAGCTGCCGGGTGATCTATTTCTTTTTCATTTTGCCATAGCGTTCAAACATCCTTTACAAATTCATCGGGTATTCCAGTTCCAAAGGTTTTGTTGTACTCCAAAAGCCTATCGACTTTTACTCATGGAGACATGGGTAGTTTATATTTTGAATTGTTCTGATAGAAAAATTTATACAGGCTGTACTCATGACTTTGGACAGCGACTGATACGTCATCAAGCAGGGCATGTTGCTGCAACGAGAGAAAGACTTCCGGTGTCGGTTTTATTAACAATAACTTTCCATGATAAATATAAGGCCTTCAACTTTGAAAATTATTTGAAGTCAGGATCAGGGAGAGCATTTTGCAACAAACACTTTCGCTAGCCATTTGGTGATAGCCATTACGTAAATGGGCGATTGCTAAGAAAGAGCGAAGATTTCGCTCCAGCTACTAAGATATAATTTTGTAACAGACTTTGAGCATTATCTGAAAGTCACTCGAAAATGTAATCATAACAGCGCGCAAAAGTATATTCGAAACTTTCGAAAAATCCTTAACAATGCGATCAAGAATGATTAGTTGGATAAGGATCCCTTCAAGGCTTATAAAGTTAAACTGAAAGAAACTAAGCGGGTGTTTTTGACGAAGGATGAACTGGAATCATTGGAGACCAAAGAAATACCTATTGAACGCCTCTCAATTGTTCGCGATGTTTTTGTCTTTTGCTGTTATACAGGTCTATCATATGTTGATGTTGAGAAATTGACAAGTCATAACAGTGCAAAGAATAATGATGGAGAAATTTGGATTAACATTGACAGAACCAAAACAGGTAGCCCATCAAGTTTGCCGCTGTTGCCGAAGGCGCTTCATTTGCTTAATAAGTATAAACGTTATCCAACTGACGATGACCCCAACAAGCTATTGCCCGTTATTTCTAATCAACGGATCAATGCATACCTTAAGAAAATCGCTAGTCTGTCTGGGATCAAAAAAAATCTCACCGTTCATGCGGCTCGCCACACTTTTGGAACAACGATAACTTTGAGCAACGGCATTTCAATTGAGACGGTAAGCGCTATGCTCGGGCACAAGAATTTTAAGACGACACAGATTTATGCAAAAGTGGTTAGAGAAAAAATCAGTGCGGACATAAAAAAATTAAAAGAAACGATGTCATG
This sequence comes from Chryseolinea sp., assembly GCA_039916665.1. GTDB lineage: Bacteria > Bacteroidota > Bacteroidia > Cytophagales > Cyclobacteriaceae > Chryseolinea. The sequence continues at coordinate 1,228 of JBDSKX010000226.1, forward strand.
AAAGTGAATTGTCAACGCTATTAGGTTCTGATACCGAAGCGAACGGAAGCACGGATATATTTTATTGGATATCAAATATTATCACATTCAAAACTACAGCCGGGGAGCGCGCGTAGAGTTGCTTGTTTTTCAGTGTTTAAAGACGAGTACTTATTCCACAAAAAAAAGCTCGATCATGAATACAAACGGGTGCTAACAGGATTTACTCTATCGTTACGCACTAACTTTAGCGCGATTTACAAATCTTGAGACTTGTTTCTCAACGATTCGAGAATCAAATCTCCAATCCACACCTTGGTGCGTCCATTGTTAGTAGACTTCTTGTTGATGTTGTATTTGCTCGAAAATTTCAAGTTTTATGATCGGACGATACCTGATAGAAATGGATTGTACATAGTCCTTAGCGCTGAAACTACGTTCGGGAGGCCTTTCTTTTTGAAGCATTGTCCGATTTCACATGGATTGAAAACGCCATTGGTGGTGGGCCAATAAGGAGAGATCAAAATTTCGATATCTGATAAGTACTGCCTCATTGGATGCGACTCATTAACGCAGTCAACATCATACTTCTTCATCACGCAGCTCCTGTGTGGATCGGGCTCGATTTTCACTGCGACAAGATTCCGAGCATGCTCCAATTATGGAGGTGTTGAGTATGGAGTGTTTAAATAGCACTTATAAAACAGAATGATGCAAGATTAAGATACTTCTCGTACGTTTGCACAACTACGTTCCAACTTGCTATAATCGAGTACAGGGCATCACCCGGTTTTTCACCTATGCTTACTTGATCTATGACAGCGTTGCGGCGAAAGCACGAAAAAGCTTTGACGCACACTAAAATTTTCCCAATATTTTTTCCCGCTCTCAATCTGAAAAATCATAGCTGCATCTACCGACGCTAGTCTTAACGGAAAAAAGAGCAATAATACTGGGTGTTCGTAAAGACTGCAGTGTCATTGCAGAGAACTAACGATATATTCTGGCTATTAGTCATTAAGAACAATATGGAGACGGCTTGACGTAGTTAGCACCCAGCCAGAGAACCATTTTGGAGCAAAGGATTTAATGAGAAGATCGCCTTAAAATTTGGATTGCGCGCTAACTCAATCAGCGAATAGCCTCATATGCGTAAGCGTTGATGCCTGTGGTACCAATCACCACGCCATTGTCCTGGCCTCGCCCCGGAACGGCTATACAGACGCCAAAGAAGTAGGCGTCGGAATTATGTTTTAGATCGGGTGATGATATCTTCCAAAGATGCTTGCCTGTCTCAGCGTCCACAGCATGCAAGAGGCCGTCTCCACCTCCGAGATAATAGATTACTCCGTTGAGATAACTCAACTCAGAGCATGTCCCAGTATTCTGTTCTCTCCAAAGAATTCGTCCAGTCAATGCATCGACACAATACAATATCCGATCTTCACATGCGGAAATTAACTTGTTGTCAACCAAAATCATTCTTGATGTAAGCGGTGACGATCCAATAAAGACACGCCATAATTCTTGCCCAGTCATCGCGTCATAACTATGGATAAAATTGGAAGATTGAAAATATAGAAATCCCGACTGGTAAAAGAGATCAGCAATTACCCTCGTTTCCCGTTGCGGATTTATGACGATCTTTTCGTACTCATATTTGGACTGAGTTAAATTATAAAGATTTAGTTCTGTCAGACCAGAGCCCGTCGGGGTGGTAAAATCAGTATAGGGGTTTTCGATGCCGAATGCTAGATAGGTGTCATTGCCGAACTTGAACGGCCTTATGCTGTTAAGATATCCTTGCGCATTGCTGGGTGGATTTGATACAGCCGTGTAGTTAGGTTTGAGCAGTAGCTGTTCATTATCCGCAGAATTGATATTTCCCCAGTAGATCTTTTGTTCGTCGACGGGATCGTACTCCGAGCCAGCAGAAAAATAAAGGTCATCAATGCCTGCATTGTTACTGTTGCGCGCCCTTGCGATTTGGTTTTTCCATATGGTCTGTCCAGTTCCTAAATCAATGCAGTACGAACTGGTAGAGTAGTTAAAAAACAATTTATTGCCAAACTGATAATATGATTTCCTAACAATATTGATCGGATCCTTATAGGTAGGATTATTCAGCAGTCCTAATAGATCACTCCATTCCCAATTGACTAGGCCATCGAATGCGCCCAAAGACAAAATACTTCGCTGTCCATTTCTTTCGCCACTAACAAGTAAATTGGATTCATCATATATGATGGGAGTTGAAATCGACAAATCAGGTATGCTCCCATCCTTTGAAAGAGGAGTGTCCCATAAATGGGGCCGTCGAATGACGACCCCATTATCATCTGTCACAATACGATCCTCCTTGTCGCAGCTACATAAAAAATACAAAAGCAACAACATAGAGATAAAGCGAATTTTCATGCTTGCAATTATTATCTTCTAACAGTTAGAAAAACCGAATTTATACCAGGGATGGCCCCATCAAAAATATTGTTGTAAATCTGCTTTATGGCAGCATGATCTTTCATTTCTAAATGATTTACCCCTAAAGCCTCAATCTTAGCTGCATTTTCCGACCATGTCGAAAGAAACCCAGTAGAAGACGTAGCCTTGATGAAGCCGTCGCTAATACCATTGACCGTGCTGTAGACTGTAGTTGTGACATTTTGTGTGTTCTGCTGTTGGCATTGAGCGTATTGCTGAGTGGTAGCCGGATGGTATTGCGAGAGGCATTGATTCATCGCTGTCCAATTGGTAACAGAAGATGTTACTTGCTTTGACGTAGGCGTGCTCGCCCCGATCAGATCGTTCCATCCATTCTCGCTGTCATTTTTAATCCATTTAGCGCTAGTATCCCAGCCATCAGCAATGTAAGTATATTGCGGGGCTAATATTGGATTTGCGAATGCCGCATTTATATTGACAACTTTTGATGCAACACAAACATCGTAAGCTTGTTGGGTGACGCCAACCAAATATCCGTCCGTCCAACCCTTATTGATAGAAACAATTCTCCATAGTACTGGTGAATTTTCATTACCATATATATGAATCTTCGGCATAGTTGACGTTGCAGTACGATGGCCATTATTCATATAGGGGCTGTTCTCTGCGAGATCCGTGGCGGATTGCGATGACATCTTTTCTTGGATCAGCGTATTTATGTATGCCTCAGCCAGAGATTTGAAATAGTGACTCGCAACTTGGTACAATACACCTTGGGCCGGACCAAGTTGTCGGATAGGGCCTTTGAGGACCTTATCAATACCATTGGTAACGTAACTACCAATTTGGCCACCTGTCAAACTGTTCGCAATTCGCGCCCCGTCCAATGGAGAACCGGCAGTAATTATTCCTGAAAATGGATTTGTCCGCGTTCGCTCCATGTGCCTGCCAACAATTCCGCCCATGCTGTGACCGAATAAGATGCTGTTATTATTTGTCAGAAATGGAACATGATTAACGAAGTCAAGAACACCAGTTTGCGAGGGGTGGTCCTGATTATCACCCGCTGTCATACGTCTTTCAGCGGCGAACAGAGTAGACCAATTATCCCATTCAGCATGAGTTTCTTTAAGACCGTGAAGGTAAATTGGACGACGGTCTTGACCATGAATTTTCAGGCAACAACCACAAGCAAACAATAACATTAAGACTAAAATCTTTTTCATTATTACAGGTTTTTAATGTTTATGGTAACGTTCTCAAAGTAGGTAGTACTTTCTTGTGCTCGCATTTTTCCAGTCAATGGATCGTTATCCCATCCTTTCATATAAATTCTATTAGGGAACCATCGCTGATCTGGAGTAACGGAATAACTATAGAAAGTCTGACATAAGATTTGATTCTGTTGGTCGTAAAGCGTCGAACCCAAACAAAGCCCTAAGTCTTTATTGTAAATGTCAACTTTGGATGTATTATCCAATATACCTTCACTACGTGCAACTCCACTAGAATTTTTCCCGGTTCTAACGCTTACCATATTGTTGCCAAGCTCTTGAATACCACCGGCCTCCTTTGCTTTTTCGATTATCTGATTGAGATTGTCTACCGACGGAGCACCGAGGATGGAAAAGAGTGAATTTGGATTCGTCTTAAAATTTGCCATCATTTCCTTGTATGAAGGTATTGGGACCGGATTACTGTGAAGCATTGCCCCTTTTGCGTCGTAGAATCTCCCCACTCCAGACTCATCAATTACAGTAAGATGTGTTTCCGGTTCCACACCTGGTGGTGAAAGATGTTCAGCCTCGACATCGGTTTTTGGTGACATTCTTTCAATGCGCCAATTTGAAGCACCGTCCTCACTAATATTTACCTCAACCTTATTCCTGGTCGAGAATGCCATTGACATTATCCTGACTTGAGGTTCTGAATTGTCGGCATTGTCCCATTCAGGAACCGTGAGAGTTTCAACCTCATATTTTAGTTTAACTGCAGCTGTGGAAAATTTAGTGTCGTTGACAGGTTTCAATATATCAACTTCTTTCTGACAAGCTCCGAATATCGAAGACGCAGCGAGAAGTAATATAAATGATAACCTTCTCGGTTTGCTGGCGCTAAGTCTGGAACGTTTAACATGTGTGTTTTTCTGTTTCATATAAAAGAATTTTGGTTAACGATAATAATTCGGCCAATCGTAGAGCGTATCGACCAACGCGAATATTTGATTTTCACAGGCACTGCGCTTGGGCTACCATGACAATAACTTTTGGATACCCCTTTTTTGTAATCACCTGTAACAAATGTTGAATCCATTTTTAAAAGCAGGCTATTATTCATGAAATAGACTTTCTCATCATAGGGAAAATCAACTGAAGCATTAAAAATCTAGCATCGAGTAAATTTAAATCTATTGCAATTGAAGTTGCGCTTACCTAAAACATTCGTCCGGATTTTCCGGCATTTTTTTTCGCTGACGTTGACCAAGCCCCAACCTGTCAGAAATTGACGATGTAGCTAAAACTTCTAGGCAGTCGTTTTCCTTATCAGTTTTTGATTTCTTAAATGCAATAGAATCTCCCGTTGATGCTGTGTGCATTATTTACAACTTTGTTGATGGGTTTGAATGACTAATTGAACGAGAAACGAAACTCCATTCCTTGGTAGTATTCAGAGCCTAGTGTTTGACGACGATCTGATGAGTCTCCTTAACATCGTTTTGCTTAATCATTACGAAGTATATTCCATTTGGAACATCTGAAACATCGAGGTCTATATTTTTCGCTTTTCTAGTCACCGTCTTTTGGTTGGAATTATTCTTATCAATTAATGCGACGCTTGTTTCACTCTCAGGATCCAAGTCTGTCACGCTTACCGTAGAAGTTGTCGGATTAGGTGATACATTGAAAGCAAAGCAATTACCTCTGGAAAGATTGTAGACACGAGGCATGTTTGTCCAACCACACCTGTTTTGATATCTCAACGTAATTGCGGAATAAGAAAATGACGAAGGGGCTGTGACAGCAAAAGAGGGCGTAGTTCCCCCGCTGTTAGACCAACCTGATGGCGCAGTCCATTGAAATCCTAGTATATCTGGACCGATGGGAGAACATCCGAAAAATGCAGTTTGATTTGGACATATGGTCGAATATCCCGTGATAGAAATGTCCTGACTGTTGTAGACGCCAATCCTCTTTTGATAGCCTACATACGGAGACGCCGGGCAATTCAAGTCGTTCATCCTTACCCTAAAATCTTGTATTCCGTAAACATTAATACCAACCTGAAAGGTAACACTTGTGTTAGTGGTATGATAGGGCGCCACGGCAGATGTATTCGCTACATTATTAACTAGAACGCCACCGGTGGCATAATAATCTAGTCCATAGGTCGCTGGATATCCAGGGGGCGTTGTAACATTGAGGTATTGAAAATTTTCCGATGCACAAATTTCCGCATTGTTGGTGCTGAATGTTACAGTTGGTGCCGGGACCGCGCCTGAGTAAGGGATGCTATATATCAAAGGCACCGTCTGCCCGTTTATCACGACATAAGCGAGTACGGCCCTGGCGCCGAATATTTTATAGCTATGGTATTTCCCGATGGTATGCCAGTCAAACCAGGAGGAATTATCCAGTTATACGTTGCACATGGTACACTTGCAATTGTAAAAGTATAACTGCTTGTATTTCCACAGGAGATTCCGGTAAACCCTGCGGGACCTGATATAAAAAGCACTGGCGTCCTCTTTAGGGTAATAGTTTTGGTAAGTGATGGCGATCCCTCTCCTCCAGGGCAAAGAGTTGACATTTTTGCGTAGACTGTGATATCGCCCCCAACCTAACTAATGGATTTTATCACGACACTGTTTGTAGTCGTAACAACAGAAGAACCAACGTTAGGCACACTCTGCCATCCGGTAGGTATTTGCCAATAATACTTATCAACTGGCCTCGCAGGATTTGTGCCCGTGACGGTCATTGGATCCACAGTAATTGTAATATTACCAGTGTTGCAAAGATCAACGTTGATAGTACTCGGATTCGTTGTGCCGAAACTCTTGAGATAAAGACTTAATATATTGTAGTAGTTCGTCGATGAAGCCCCAGATTCATCGGGATTTTGGCAATTTGAAGTGGTGACTTTTAAGGTTCCAACAGTTGCATCGTCGTTCCATTTTACCTTGATGCTGGGAGCCCCGTTACCGGAGGTAAAAACGCCGTTTGTTATTACCCAATTATAGTAACATCCAGTGTAGCCAGTAGCGCTGTAGGTATTTTCAACAAGTGGGCATTTGTCTGAATTCGCAGGAAGTATCGCCAATGTGGCTGCGAGAGAACAGTTTGTGACAACAATTAATAGAATAAATACAATAGTTTTCATAACGTTATAATTTAGGGGAGAGTTGCTTGCTAAGTAGTGACAGTCCAACGCAGATCTCAAGTGAACTATTTACCAGCGTTCCTGCAGTAGGGCGATTAGTGCTATCAAATCCTCTACTGTATAGTACTTGAATAGTACTGTTTAGACGTTTTGACAATTTCTTGGAATAACCAATATTGGCAGTAATTCCAAAATCCATGTCACGATAATTTTTTTTGTCTGACGGCAGTTTAGAGAAACTGTTGACGATGGAGACTCCATTTAAGAATACTTCATTTCTGACCTTTTCACTTAGTAGGTACCCAAAATACGGTCCCATTGAGAAGAAAGCATTGACTTTTTTCGAAGGGTAGTAACGAGGTAATATTATAATCTCGGCATACGTGAGATTTATCTCCTGTTTAGCGTATTGATCGGAGGGAGGGTTGAAAGTAAAATCTAGTTCGTGCATTTTAGATCTTGTCCCCTTTACTTCATATACGCCTTTAACATTCAAGGCGAATTTTTCACTGAAACGATGTGTGACGCCGAGCGCTACAAATGGACCGAGTTTTGTCTTCCTACTTGGCTTAGAGGATTCAAGGACAGTTGGATTATTGACACTCGCTCCAGCTAATGTTTCCCATTCCGAAACAACTCGATCAGACTTAACATAAGGCTTATATTTTTCAGCGATTTGTGCATGCAATAGTCCAGGCGAGTTCGTTAAAGGGAAAAGCAGCACAAGTTTCGAAAATACAATAAGACACTGAAAATATTTCATATGAGAGAAATAATGCAAAATCTGCAAGCGAGGATTAACACAATAACACAAACGGGTCAATAAATTTTAAATGAGTAAGTGAAAATTCTGAATATGAATGTATTCATTCTCCAATAACGCCTATCATTCAGAATGTAAACCTGTAACGAATGTACTTTTAAGTTCAACACAATGCAAGTGGCCGATACCTGAAATTAAATATTATCAGGAGATATTGATTATTCGAAAAATGTTCTTGTTCAATCAGAGTTCAGCTATGGCTTTGCGTTTTTTTATCTATTAAAGCTCTTTTCGTTTTTTATAATTTGACTGAAGGCGAAAGGTGGTGGTGGGATCAAGCTTGCTCTTGTATCGAGGAACTTGTGGTAGGCGAATTATTTTGGTCCAATCCGGCCATCAGACATTAACTGTCGACCTATTGCAAATGATGAATTTCAGGTGGAATTTTTTCATCAAGAAAAGTTAATCAATTAGAGCTACCCTTCGCAACGATAATTCTGGTTGAATTTGTGGCCCTTTGTTCTTAGAAGAAATGAAAAACGCAGTTAGAACATAAATTTTGACAGCGTTTGTTTCGTTTTAGTGATCCCGCTGGTTACCGAGATCACATCGCTAGATTACTCTTTTGAAGAACGAGTTATGAAAGGTAGTAAAATATCCGATCACGCTGTGAATGGTTTATCCCAACTATCGACAGATCATCGTCATGTGTTAAATACACCTAACGGAGACGGTACACAAATACAAAACGAAATTGAAAATTCTGTGACGATTTTAAGGGGCTAAGACAACCTGGGGTGGGTCAGGTAATTACCGGAATCCCTAATCAAAAGTCCGACTAGGGTGGGTCAAATGATTACCGGAATAGGTGGGTTTTTGGTCAATAATTTTACGGTATAACTCGTTAGCTTGGCTTAGATACACTAAGCGTGCTATTGGTTCTTCTTATTTATTTGGTTTGTAGGAAAGCATTATTGTTCCGCATGGAAATGATTTTGATTGTTCCAACTTAAATTTCAATATATCGTTGGTTCTCTCAAAAACTGATAATCCTTTTCCTAATGAAAACGGGTTTTTTTAAGAAATAGAACGCATCCACTAAACCATTTTCAATTAAAGTGGATGCAAATGATACTCCACCATAAGCCAATAAATTTTTGCCCTTGCGTTTTTTCAATTTTTTGATTTCATATTTGATATCGCCATTTATAAGCGTGGCATTTTTCCATTTACTCTCCTTGACGGAATTTGAAAAGACGATTTTTGGAAGGTCAGAAATTCTTTTTCCCAAAGCGTAATCAGCGTGCTTTTTGTTTCGAGCCACTTCATCCCAAAAAGGTATCAAGTCGTCTGCCGTCTTACGCCCGAGTAATAGTGCATCAACATCTGCTAGATTATCAACACAAAACTTTATCACCTTACCATCCCATTTGAAATCGTCGCCGCCGGCTTCCATATTAGAAAATCCGTCCAATGTCACGTGCATTTGAAGCTTTAGTTTTCTCATTTTCTTGAATTTAAATTAGCAATGTGTTTCAAAGAATCATGTAGATATGCGAGGTATCTAGAACCAAAAAGCGAAGGGAACCTGTATGCCAATGTGTAACCAATAAATTCTCCCTCCTGAATGGCCGTAAACATAAAGGTCCGGTCGTCAATCAACACAGCTTCCAAATGATTTGCTAAATACTTTTCGTCATTGCTGCAACTAAAGTCAGCAGTTATTAAGCGCATCAGTTCTTTGTCCCTACTTTCTACTTTAATGACCTTCAATTTCATCATCTGTTTTGATTTCAATTACATAAATCATGGCCGCTCATCTTATTCCCATATCATTCTCTATAATGTTGTCTATATATCAGCTAGTATCCACAAAATTCTTCGTTCTCATCAAGTAAATGAAGATCTGGCTAGACGATCCTATGTTTTAGTTTTCATTTGAGTTCGTATTTCAATACCGTAATACATTTAAGAACAAAAAACGCACTTGACTACCGCAAATCCCCGTTGTTACCTTCAATGAAACAATGTTACTGAAACTTCTCATTACAATAATTGAATGAAAACGTCACGCCATAAAAGCGTCAACCACTTGAAAAGCAAACCAACCATTATACCTTTGCCGAAAAAAAGAATAATGCCGGTACACAGCATTTCTAATTGATGCTGATCGTTGAGAGCGGTCAGTGCGTGAATTTCGTTGTGGATAAAATCCCTTCTCCAGATGCTCAAGATACAGGGTAGCGTTATCAAACTTGAAATATAGAGGAACTTGCTTATGCGGTAAGTATGGTAGGGATTTCCGTCGCGATAATCAATCCTTTAATAATTTGGCATTCGTTATTAAGGTCGTCATCGAGCAGTCGGAAATAACTCTTAGTTGTCATGCCGGAAAATTCCTTGAAATCGCGACTGAAGTGAGATTGATCGGTGTAGTTACAATGGTGCGCCAATTCGGTCAGTGTGTGTAGTTCCTGAGACACGTACTTACGCTTGGAACTTTGAAACCGGATGATTCTCGCGTAGTGCATGGGACTGAAGCCAGCAATGGCCTTGAACCTCCTTTCAAATTGTCGAATAGATAATCCACTTACTCTTCTCAGTTCCGGTAAATTGATTTCGCCGTCACTTTGTAATACCAATCGCACCAACTTCGACATGGGATCGAGAGGTTTGCCGCTACATTGCCGACTCAGAAAATCAGAAGCAATTGCAATGCGGGACCGAATCCCGGCAACTCCTCCAATTTGTTCGGTCTAATCTTGTCTGATAATTTGGTTTAGGTTAATAACACGATTAACAATTTCGTCAGCATCTGTATTAAAAAGCTGCTGAATGGCATGCGGGTAAAATCGTATTCCAAATAGACCAAGACTATTCCCCAGGTGGAGTCGTTTCGGATTGGAATGCTGTGCTCTCAGGTAAACGCGTTTATTTTTGTATTCGTCAAATCCACCATTATATTCAATGATGATCTCCGGATATCCGTCTGCCATGGACTGATATTCTTTAGGGATGAGGTCGCCGGATAAACTTTCGATCACGAAAAAGTTTTTGACTAATCCTTTCAACCGCTCCGGTGGCTCGAATATTCTGTGATACATGGCGGTTGAATTTTACGTTATATAAGGCAAGACGTCCATCCTTTAAAGTTGCAACATTACAACACGTTTATAGATTATAATACTCTCCATTCTCATTTCTCCGGTTCTCGCTTAACGTACAAATATTTTGTGGTCCGCATATTATGAAATGTGTATCATTTTTAATCCTTGACTCTAAACTCAACAGCCCACACAGGTAAGCACCCGCTAGATGAATCGGAGATATATGCCATGATTCCGCATGCACTCCGTTCATTCCCCGTTTAAACAATTATAGAGGGGTGCAACCGGAGCTTGGATAAAACATCCGTTTAGAATAGTTGTTGTGATGGAACATAAACATTTCAAATTCAGGTGTGGCCAATTTATCGGGTGTGGAGATCAGAACTGTCCCGACGAACACAGTCCCGGTAACAGCAATCAACATTTCACCTTCTTCATTTAATGTTTTGATCGGAAAATCTACGTAGTTGTCGCGGACAATTTCTCCAGCAATGCAAGGAACAAAAATGTTCTATGGACTTCGAGCAATACATCGGTTTCACTTGTTAATAACGACGGTTGGGTTACAGGTGTAGCCGCAGGTTGCTATTAGACATTTTTGCTTTCTCGCGGCAGCAACGCGAAACTGCTGTTATTGGGAATGTAGGTGGCGATTCACTGAGCTTGCAACGATTCTGTAGTGGTGGTTAACCAGGCTGGATTAATGAACATGCCCAAAGCTGATCCACATATTATCGGCGTGATTCAAGATTTATACAGCCCTTTCAATCACCCTGAACAACCTGTCAAGATCAGGCTCGCGAGGGAAGCTACTCACAACTGGATATGTTTTCGGGTGGAAGAGGTGGATGTTCGTAGTACTGTCAAATGGATCGAGTGGAGGATGCGTGCAAGGGGATCGCAAGGCAAGGCGTACTACTATGATGAACAGTTTGTGGGGTGGCTGACTTATCAAGATCAGTTAAACGCTTTGTCAAGAGTGCTGACAACGATTTCTTTATTGTTGGCAGTTTGCCCTCTACGGACTAATTGTGAGCTCAGCGCGCGACAAGTCAAAAGAGATTGCAGTTCATCATCTTTTTGGAGCGGGACTTTTGCATTTTACTGGTTTGCTTGCGCGTGGATTATTGTGGCAATTGTGTACAGCGCTTTTTTTATTTGGACCTCTGACCTATATTTTTTTAAATGAATTGCTGAGGACTTTTGTATGTGCTACTAAATTTTCGTGAATGGACCCCGTCTACCCGGTAGTAGATTCTCTCCTTGTGATTATCGGGTTATGCATCTACCAAGCATCAGGTTGAATAGGCGTGATTTTATCTCCACGCTCAAAGGAATTAGTATCTAACCATTCTTGAATTCATTAATGTAATGTATGTGCTATTCAAGATCATTTAAATTGGGTTATAACTGGTACTTTTATTCTTTACAATTTTAACAATTTCCGAAGAAGATGACGGGGGTTAGTATGATTGTCCATTTGTTTGGTTATCACTTTTAGGAGCTGAAAGAACAATCACAAATACGGTTACCCACCTCTTATCTACAGCAACCATAGCCGTGATTGTGAGACCGGTAAACGTAGCCATGAGGCCCCATTTTAACATTGAGCCGATGCGCGAAAGCGAAAACAAAACCACACGTTTGGCAGGTGGTATTTTGCCTTGGATGGATCTGGAGGACTGAGACACCTTTGAGGGAGAACACAGCCTTCACAGCATCTTTCCCGTGCTCCTTAACACCTTGCTGAATAAACTCGTACGTACCGTAAATACTTTTGCATCTGGGACAAATTTCCTTGGTGGATGCTCCATCAAGCTCGATTTCAAAATCTGCTTTAATTCGGGCAGCTTCTTCGGAAGAGAGAGGTTCAAGATCGCCCGTCGCGGCTGCGCCGTCAGATGTGGCGACGCGTCTTCTAATGACCTCTGTAAATAGTGTATCCTTCAGATAAAACGTTGCAGTTTTACCTTCTTCAGTGATCTTGAGCGCCAATTCTATTATTGCTGAGTCCTCGGCGGAAATGACTGTCTTTCCTTGGTTGAGAAGAGTTTCGATAGACTCAAAATCAACGGATGGTCCTTGTGATAAATTGGTTGGTTTCATTTATGTTAGTTTAATATGTCGTGAAATTATATTTACTCGGGCGTATGCTGCAAACGCAATTTTAAAGTCTCACAAAATATTGAAACTTTAAAATGACAAATCCTAAATGCTTCCATTCACTAGGCTGCTGGGTTTCCATGATTGAAATAGAAATTGTCAAACAATACACTTTCATAAAAAGGCTTAACGGTTCGTTTGTTCTGATGGAAAATTTCTATGAGACCCATCATACAAGGCCGTATGCTAACAGATTCGAGACTTTCGGCAGCCAAGACTACAATCTGGATGTGGCAATAGCCACATATGTGTTCAAATCTGCTATTTCAATCTCCTTGGCAATTCAAACCCAACACGAATATTAATTAAACTGGAATAGGGGTTTCTTTTATCGTTATGGAACAGCCTAGTCATGACTTGCATATTCCCCTTTAAATTCTTGAAGATTGGATATTCTTTCTTAATTCCTACAAACATTCCAGGAACCCATTCTTTGGTTTGAAT
>JBDSKX010000227.1:0-63580 GCA_039916665.1 Chryseolinea sp.
AGTTTGGTCTTAATAGTAATTAGTTTGTCTTAAGGAGTTTCGAAACACTGAAGACTGAAAACTAATTACTTTTCAAAAGGTGTCCATTTCTGGTTTGACTTGCTCGACTCAACAACAGTTTGAACGAACGACATTCCGTGAACACCATCATCAACTCCAGGGAAATCATATTTTTCCACGTCGATCTTGGTGCCTGGTTTAAAGTCACGGACTGCTTTAGTAAACGCACGATATATGTTGGCAAACGCCTCAAGATAACCTTCAGGGTGACCCGCCGGTGTTCTCGTAAATGCCTTTGCATTATCTGAAAGATAACCCTGTCCGGCGCGAATGATCTCTTTGGGTTTATCCATCCACTTCAGGATCATGCTGTTTGGTTCTTCCTGTTTCCATTCGAGTCCACCTTTTTCACCATAGACACGGATGTTGAGATTATTTTCTTCACCTGCAGCAACCTGGGTCGCGATGAGTACACCAGACGCACCGTTGTCGAAGCGGATCAACATTGAACAATCGTCATCCAAAAGACGTCCTGTAACAACGGTGTTCAGCATTGCACAGATTTCTGTGATTTTATTTCCAGTGATGTATTCAGCAAGATTGGCCGCGTGTGTTCCGATATCGCCAACAGCGCCACCCATTCCCGATTGTTTCGGGTCAGTACGCCAGGATGCCTGCATGTTTCCTGTGCCTTCGAGAAGTGTGGATAACCATCCTTGTGGATACTCCACAAATACTTTTCTGATTTTGCCGAATTTACCATCCGCGACCATTTTACGCGCTTCTTTAACAAGCGGGTATCCTGTGTAAGTGTGCGTGAGGCAAAGGATGAGGCCGGTATCTTTCACAATCTTCTGAAGCTGTTTGGCTTCTTCGATGTTGAAAGAAATAGGCTTTTCAACTACTACATGAAAGCCATTTTCAAGTGCCATCTTTGATGGTCCAAAGTGAACGTGATTGGGTGTGACGACAGAAACGAAATCCATTCTTTTATCGGCGGGAAGCGCTTTCTCGGCTTCAAACATCTGCTGATAAGTCTCGTAAACGCGACTTGGGTCCATGTACAAAGCTTCACCAGTTGCCTTTGATTCTCCGGAGACGACACTAAATGCACCGCAAACCAGTTCAATTTCTCCGTCGATGCCGGCAGCTTTGCGATGGACAGGTCCAATAAATGAGCCGAGGCCGCCACCTACCATGCCCATACGTAGTTTTCTTTTCATTTCCGTTTAAAAGTTTGGTTTCAAGTAAAGGATTAAAATGTGAAAAATAAAGGACTAATATTACTGAAATCGATTGCGATAAGCATTGGAGGTCAATAAAATTAATGAGGAATGGTAAATTGATGCCGTTCACTTCTGCGAAGCGACGGCCAAGAAGTTGGAGTAGGCGACGAGAATCATGAGTTCTGAATTATGAATCGGGGAGCGTTGAGAGGTCATCTTCGTGGCTGGAACGGACACGAACAATGTGGAAATAAGCGCATTCACCATTCACCCTTTTCCATTCGCAATTCACAATTTGGAAACTCGACGACAAGGTTTGTTATTTGATGCCGACTCAACCGTTTACACTGATGGAATCTCTTTTCCTAAAGAATTTGTGGTATTTCGTTGTACACGGCTCAGAACTGGTGGCGGGTAAACTTCTTCCAAAGGAGATACTTGGCGAAAGGATCGTCTTCGGGCGTAATACGAAAGGTAAGCCTTTCGCCCTTCGGGATAACTGTCCGCATCGCGGTGTACCGTTGTCACAAGGCTGGTTCGATGGTAAGATCATCCAATGCTGTTATCATGGATGGAAGTTCGACAGCACAGGCACCTGCACCGAAATCCCTGCCCTATTCGACGACAAGTTTGACTCCACCAAGATCAAGGTGTTCAACTATCCCTGCCGTGAAATCAATGGTACGATATGGGTTTATATTCCGCAGAATAAAGCAAAAATTGAAAACATCGACGCGTACGTCCCCAACCTGCTGGTGCCTGCTGACCAAAAGTTTTTGTTTGTCGAGAAAGTAACAATGCCAGCGGACATTGACCACGCCGTGATCGGGCTTATTGACCCTGCCCACGTAACCTTTGTTCATCAGTCCTGGTATTGGCGCTCTGCTAAAACCACAAAGCTTAAGGAGAAAAAATTCGAACCAACTGAGCTGGGTTTCAAGATGGTCAGGCATGCGCCCTCTTCAAACTCGAAAGGGTATTCGGTGCTGAAAGGTCCAAAATCGACGGAGATAAATTTTCAACTCCCCGGCATAAGGATCGAGCACATCAAAATCGGCGCCAATGAGATCGTATCTATCACGTGCCTGACTCCGATTAATCAAAACGAAACAGAGCTGACACACATATTTTATACAACGATAGGGTTCATTAAATACTTGTGGTGGCCTTTACGGCAGCTCGGTAAACAATTCATTCACCAGGATCTGGACATTTTCAGAAAACTTGGCGAAGGACTTAAATCAAAACCAACGGTCATGCTACTGGGCGAGCCCGACACGCAGGCGAAGTGGTACCATGAGCTCAAGCGTGAATGGGATTTATCGCAACAGAATAAAACCCCTTTTGTAAATCCAATTGAGCCGAGGGTATTACACTGGGTGACGTAGTAATGGCTACAGTTGTTTCGCAGCAGCTTCGTCAAGAAACCAAATCAATTCACCATCAACAGGCTCAATCAACTGCGCGGGATAAATCTCGATGTTTCGATTGTCCTTCAAAATATGTTTAACAGCAATCGCCTTAGAAGCGCCGTAGACTAAGAATGCAATCTTGCGTGCCGCATTGATCAACGGTGCAGTGAAAGTGATCCGGTACATATTCACCTCAGGGATAAATAATCCCTTCACCAAAGCTTTCGTTTCATGAAGCACTTCAGTGTGCGGGAATAAAGACGCTGTGTGTGAATTATCACCAAGACCAAGCAGTATTAAATCGAAACTGCATTTATCGTTTTTGAAATGCGCTTTGATCTCGTTCTCGTATTCTTCCGCGACCTGCTCAGGGGCATGTGAAGTATCAATCGGAAAGATCTGTTTGGTATCAATCGACAAAGGTTCAAACAAAGAGCGCTTCACCATCAGGTAATTGCTGTCAGGATGATCAGACGGTACGTTACGTTCATCTCCGAAGAAGAAGAACACTTTCTTCCACTCTATTTTATCGCGATAATCGGCCGACGTTAACAACTCATACAATCGCTTTGGAGAACTGCCCCCGGATAAAACAAAATCAAATCTCCCGTGTCGCTTGATAGATTCTTTAGCGGT
This sequence comes from Chryseolinea sp., assembly GCA_039916665.1. Taxonomy (GTDB): domain Bacteria; phylum Bacteroidota; class Bacteroidia; order Cytophagales; family Cyclobacteriaceae; genus Chryseolinea. The sequence goes on from JBDSKX010000227.1 coordinate 3,275, forward strand.
TGCAACAACGAACTCAGCGAGGCCGGCGATCAACAGATCCGGCGTATCATAGCGTTTAATCACTACTTTTTATCTTTTAGTGGAACTGTAAACCAATGAAAGCCATCCTTGGCGATAAGTGCTTCAGCTGTTTCCGGACCCCACGAATCTGCAGGATAGTTTGGAAAGTTAAGACTCTTCTTGCCACCCCATGTATTGAGTATCGGCATCAGCAGATCCCACGCTGCTTCCACCTGATCGCCACGCATGAACAAAGTTTGATCGCCAAGCATTGTATCAAGCAATAGTGTCTCATAAGCTTCAGGGGTTTCACCTTTGTAGGTTCCGCTATAATCAAAAACCAGATCAACCGGATTGAGCTCCATATCAAGACCAGGTCGTTTTGCCTGAACTTGAATTCTAATACTCATCTCAGGCTGGATGCTGATGATCAATCTGTTTTGCTGCCATCCTTCAATGGTTTCAGCGGGGAAAATCATATGCGGAACGTCTTTAAACTGTATCGTAATAACGGATGACGACTGATGTATTCTCTTACCCGTTCTCAGATAAAAAGGAATGCTCTGCCATCTCCAGTTGTCAACAAAGAATTTAATTGCCGCGAAGGTCTCTGTATTTGAATCCGGGTCAACACCAGTTTCTTCGCGATAACCAGGAACTTCTTTTCCTTCGATCCAACCCTTGCTGTACTGTCCGCGAACGGCGTTCTTCTGAACATCCTCTGAGCTGAATTTCCGCATTGCGCGCAACACATCTACCTTCCGGTTCCGTACTTCGTCGGCCTGAAAACTAACTGGCGGTTCCATCGCAATCAAACACAGCAATTGAAGTATGTGGTTTTGAACCATATCTCTCAAAGCACCTGCGTCGTTGTAATAACCGCCACGGTCGCCGACGCCTAGCTGTTCCGTTACAGAAATCTGGACGTGTTCGATATGATTCCGGTTCCAGATAGGCTCGAGTATAGAGTTCGCAAATCTGAAGGCAAGAATATTTTGTACGGTCTCTTTACCAAGATAGTGATCAATCCGGTAGATCTGACTTTCCGAGAAAATGCTATTCAATAATTTATTCAAAGCCATCGATGATTCAAGATCTGTTCCGAATGGTTTCTCGATCACAATTCTCGACTTGTTTGAACTTGTTACCAGGTTATGTTTGGATAAGCTTTCTGCAACCGGTCCAAAGAACCGGGGCGCTACCGCCAGATAGTAGATAACACAAGGTTCTGAATTCCACGATTCGGTGTGTCCTTTTACAATACCATTGATTGCCTCATAGGTTTTGTCTTCATGAATTTCTGAGGTGAGGAAATCGACGTGCTGCGCAAACTCATTCCATTTTTCTTCCTTATGAATTCCGCGCCGGGAGAATTTGATGACGTCATCCTTTAAGAGTCCGCGGAATTGCTCTCCGCTTTGTTGCGTACGGCCAAGTCCGACGATAGCAAAACTCTTTGGCATCCATCCGTCAATGAAAAGGTTATATAATGCGGGGATAAGTTTGCGCGACGTGAGATCGCCCGTTCCGCCGAAAATAAAAAACACTACGGACTGCGATTGAAGTGAACTTTTTGTTTGATTCATTTGAAATGAAGATCTTGTTATAATTTATTTAGCGGTCCAATGTGTATGGAATACGCCTTGTTTACCAATTAACTCGTAAGTGTGGGCGCCAAAATAATCGCGTTGTGCCTGAATGAGATTAGAAGGCATCCTTTCACTGCGAAGCGTATCTACGTAACTCAATGCTGCGGTATAGGCCGGCATAGCAATGCCGGCCGCAACTGCAGTACCGACAACAGCGCGCACTGAGGGAAGCAACGCATTGATCTTTTTGCTGATGCTTTCATCCACCAGTAAATGTTCAAGCGCGCTGTTTCTTTTATAAGCCTGATAGATGTCTTCCAGAAATGCAGACCTGATGATACAACCTCCGCGCCAGATCAAAGCGATCTTGTCCATTTTCAAATCGTATTTAAACTCGACAGAAGCTTGCGTAAGAAGCTGCATTCCCTGAGCATAAGCAATGATTGTCGAAAAGTACAAGGCGTTTTCGAGATCCTTGATAATCGAAGCTTTCACGTCAGCAGCGCCAGAAGGACTGTTGATCAATTTCGACGCCTTTGTCCTTAGCGCTTTGTATTTTGATAGATCGCGCATCGCTACCGATGAGTCAATCAGCGTCAAGGGAGCTTGAAGGTCCATCGCCACCTGTGATGTCCATTTACCAGTACCCTTTGATCTAGCTTCGTCTTTAATATCGTCGATTAATAAATGATCTGATCCGTTTTCCTTGTAAGCAAGAATTTCCTTGGTGATATCGATCAAAAATGACTGCAATTTACCATTGCTCCATTCAACAAATGCATCGTGAATCTGATCATTCGAATACTTCATGCCCTTCTTCATCATCTCATAGGTTTCAGCAATCAATTGCATGATACCATACTCGATTCCGTTGTGCACCATTTTAACAAAGTGCCCAGAAGCGCCAGGACCAATATACGTTACACACGGTTCACCGTTAACTTTCGCAGCGACGGCTTCAAAGATCGGTTGCACCACGCTGTATGCGGCAAAGTCACCACCAGGCATCATGCTTGGGCCGTTACGTGCGCCTTCTTCACCACCAGAAATTCCCATCCCAAAAAAGTGAAGACCTTTCGATTTGAGCTCCTCCACGCGTCGGTTTGTATCTGTAAAGTGAGAGTTGCCACCATCGATAAGAATATCGCCTTTGTCAAGTAGCGGTGTAAGCTCTGCAATAACATCATCAACAATCTTTCCTGCCGGAACGAGCATCATGATGGCTCTCGGCGTTTTCAAACTTTCAATAAACTCATTGACATAACTAAATCCCTTCACGTTTGCCTTTGATGATTCTGTGGATAGCAAATCAACTTTACTTTGATCTTTATCAAGACCGGCGACTTTAAACCCGTGATCCGCCATATTTAATAGCAGGTTTCTACCCATGGTTCCCAGTCCGATCATTCCAAATACATAATTGTCACCTTTCATTTTCTGATTTTGTTTTACACTGAATAATGATCACTCCGCTACTTGCCTTTCGACAAGCTATTTCTCCAACGCTTTCACCTTTGCAAGTCTGCGTTTGTGGCGTTCGCCGCCGATAAATTTAGCGTTTAGGAATGCAAGTACTAACTCTTCCGCTAATTTATTCCCGACAACCCGACCGCCGATACAAATGACGTTCATATCATCATCTTCTACACCTTGATGCGCAGAGAAACCGTCTACGACGAGTGCAGCACGAACGCCAGCAACTTTGTTAGCTGCAATCGAGGCACCCACTCCACTTCCGCAGATGGCAACGCCTCTGAAAACCTTGCCGTCGGCCACAGCCTTTGCAAGAGGAACGACAAAGTCGGGAAAGTCATCACCATTGTCCAGCACGTTCGCGCCAAAGTCTATTATTTCATGACCAAGACTAATGAGCCAGGCCTTTATGTCTTCCTTTAATTGGAAGCCACCATGATCAGCAGCAACTCCGATTTTCATATTTATTTAACAATTTAATGATGTCGATTGAAGTAAGGAGTGCCTTTTCCACATTCGAGTTTCACTGCTCATCAATCGTCAGAGGATTATAAGTTTCCCCGATTGATTTCATCAACTGCAAAATTTGCAGCCCTGGCAGTTATCGCCATGAAGGTAAGAGAAGGATTTTGATTACCAACTGAAGTCATGCAAGCTCCGTCTGTCACAAATACATTTTTACAACCATGTACCTGATTGTATTTATTGACGATGGACGTTTTTGGATCGTGTCCCATTCGTGCTCCGCCCATCTCATGAATATCTAATCCCGGCGACTGCTTGCTGTCATTTGGTGAAAGATTTTTACAACCTGAACCGTCCAGCATCTCCTGCGCCTGCTCCAGAAAATCTTTGAGCACTTTCTCGTCGTTGTCAGTATAGCCAACTGAAGTTATGAGCAACGGAATGCCCCATGCATCTTTCTGATCATCACTCAGGCGCACATGATTTGAGGCTATTGGTATGGTTTCTCCCTGCATCATCATAAAGACTAACCACTGACCCGGTGATGCTGCGTTTTCTTTTAGCTTCGCTCCTATCTCGTCTGTCATACTGTTACCGCGACCAGCGGAATAAAATGTCATGTATCCTCGCATGAAGTCGTGTTCCTGTTTGTGAACATTTCGGAACGAAGGCATGGCCGCTTGTGTCGGTCTTCGGCCTGAATAGTATTTGTCCTGAAAGCCGGCGTAAATCGCAGTTACACTACCCCTGTAGTTGTGAAATGCTACGTATTTACCAAGTACGCCGCTGTCGTTACCGAGTCCGTTTGGAAAACGGTTTGATTTTGAATTGAGAAGAATCAGATTAGTATTCAGACATCCCGCATTTACAAAAATGACACGTGCGTAATACTCTATTTCTTCTTTCGTGTTGGAGTCAATCACCCTTACACCCTTTGCTTTTCCAAGTTTCTCATCGTATATAATTGAATGCACAACGGAAAAAGGTCGGAGTGTCATGTTACCCGTCTTCATCGCCCACGGCAATGTTGAAGAGTTCGAACTGAAGTAGCCTCCATACGGACACCCGCGCTCACATAGTGTTCTCGCCTGACATTGACCACGTCCCTGTTTTAAATGAATTTCCTGTGGCTCGGTCAGATGGGCACAGCGTCCGACAATAACATTTCTGTCTTTGTACCTGGATACGATACTATCACGAATGTGTGTTTCAAGGCAATTTAATTCCCATGCTTTAAGCACTTCACTATCGGGAATTGTTTCAAGTCCATCTCGATTACCACTGATACCGGCAAATGTCTCAACGTGCGAATACCACGGCGCCAGATCCGGATAGCGTATAGGCCAGTCGATAGCAAACCCATCGCGGGCTGGTGCTTCGAATTCAAAACGGCTCCATCGTTGAACTTGTCTGGCCCAAAGCAATGACTTCCCTCCTTCCTGATATCCTCTTATCCAATCGAATGGTTTCTCCTGGATGTATGGATGTTCATCATCCTTAACAAAGAAATGCGCCGATGTATCATTAAATGCGTAGCAGCGGTTGGCAATTGGATTGGCTTCTGTTACCTCATGAGACAGTGCTCCGCGATATGGGAAGTCCCACGGATTTTTGGTTGCTGTCGGATAATCTTTAACATGTTTAACCTCGCGACCTCTTTCAAGTACGAGCGTTTTCAATCCATGATCGCATAGTTCTTTCGCCGCCCAGCCACCGCTCATTCCTGAGCCGATGACGATGGCGTCGTAAGTTACTTTCTTGGTGGAGCTCTGGAGGTTCATAACGCGCAGTTTGTTATACCGTGAAATTAACGAAAATAAATCCATCAAAGCGGAGGTTCACGAAGGTATGGGAGTCTCACTGCGTTATGATTTGCAAGCCTATGCATTTTTCTCCGTGGCTCAGTGTTAAGGATTTAACATTTTGATGAGAATTTAAAAAAGAAGTCCTCTATATTCAGGTATAGAAAAATGAAAAGATCAGAAGTATTTAATTTGTTTATTGCGTGCTGCATCATGGCCGCATGTTTCGCTTGCAGCCAGCGTAAGTCCTCGTCTACGTGGGCACACTATAGAAGCGACCTGAGCAATTCCGCTTACTCGCCGCTAACGGAAATTGACGCTGCCAATGTTAAAAACCTTGAAGTTGCATGGACCTTTCACACGGGCGATGCTGACTCCGGAAATCGTTCAGCGATTCAATGTAATCCAATTCTCGCAAACGGACTGCTTTACATCACTTCTCCGAAATTAAAACTGATGGCCGTCGATCCAAAAGATGGTAAAGAGAAATGGCGGTTTGACCCCTTTGAAAATAATGAGTCTACTGGCGTCAATCGCGGAGTATCCTATTGGGAAGAAGGTGAAGATAAACGAATTTATTTCTCTGCCGGAATTTACCTGTACGCTATAGAAGCATCAACCGGAAAATTAGTAGAAACTTTTGGTAATCATGGAAAGATAGACTTGCGTGAGGGACTCGGAAGAGAACCTGCAACGCTATCGGTATGGGCCACATCGCCAGGAGTTATATTCGACGGCGTGATCATTCAGGGTACAGCGCTTGGCGAAGGTTATGACGCAGCGCCGGGATACGTCCGCGCGTACCAAGTAAAGACGGGGAAACTTGTTTGGACGTTTCATACCATTCCCATGCCAGGCGAACCCGGGTATGAGACGTGGCCGAAAGATGCTTACAAGGAAGTTGGCGGTGTGAATAGCTGGGCCGGTATGAGTGTCGACGAAAAGACCGGAACAGTTTATGTCCCGACTGGCTCACCAGCTTTTGACTTTTACGGTGGCAATCGCGTAGGAAACAACTTGTATGGAAACTGCCTGCTCGCGCTGGATGCGAAAACCGGTAAACTGAAATGGCATTTTCAACTTGTTCATCACGATCTGTGGGATTATGATCTTCCAGCACCCCCGAACCTCGTTGATGTCAATGTTAATGGAAACCAAATCGAAGCCGTTGCGCAGGTGACAAAGATGGGAATGGTATTTATGTTCGACAGACATACAGGTGATCCGGTTTTTCCAATTGAAGAACGGCCGGTTCCCACTTCGGCACTTTTGGGTGAAGAGGTCTGGGCCACTCAACCTTTCCCCAGTAAGCCATTGCCCTTTGTACGTCATCAGTTTACGACGGATGACATTACGAACATCTCCCCTGAATCGCATCAATTTGTAACCGACAAGATTAAAGATGCACGATATGGATTGATCTATAATCCACCGGGTATTGAAGGCGTTGTGCAATTGCCAGGTACTCGCGGTGGTGCAGAGTGGGGTGGTGCTGCCGTGGATCCAACCTCAGGCATTATGTATGTAAATGCCAACGAAGTGCCGTTGCTTATCAAGATGAAAAAACTGGATAGTTCCGGTTCAATAATTGAAACCCCTGGCGAAAAAATCTACACGTTGAACAATTGTACGATGTGTCATGGCGCTGATCGCTCAGGTACAAATGTTTTTCCTTCGTTAAAACAATTGAACAAGCGACGCAATGAAAAGCAGATTGCTGATCTATTAAAAACCGGCAAAAATCAAATGCCTGCTTTCCCAAACATCAAAGGCCAGGATCTTAGTGACCTGGTTACATTTCTAATGGACAAGGTAGTTCCGGTATCCAAACAAAAACAACATACGGATACCAGTAAGAATACTATGGAACAAAAAGTTCGATATGTACACGATGGTTGGAAGACCCTCAACGATCAGAATGGATATCCAGGCATAAAACCACCCTGGGGTACATTAAATGCCATTGATTTGAATACGGGGGAATTATTGTGGAAAGTTACGTTGGGAGAATATTCTGAATTATTAGAAAAAGGGTTGCCTCCAACAGGAACACAGAATCTTGGGGGACCTGCTATCACCGCTGGGGGACTGATCTTTATAGGCGCCACAAAGGATGAAAAATTCAGAGCGTTTGATCAGCGTACAGGAAAACTGTTATGGGAATATAAACTTCCCGCAGGAGGTTATGCAACGCCATGCATATACGAATCCAACGGGAAGGAATATGTTATAATTGCAGCGGGTGGCGGTGGTAAAGTCGGATCGCCCTCGGGTGACGCGTATATTGCTTTTAGTCTGAAATGATTCTTCACCGCAAGGGACACGAACGACCGCAAAGTCATAAATGCATTTCTTCGCGGTCCCTTGCGTTCTTCGCGTGCCTTTGCGTTGAGAAAAACTCCCTCAATTCAGTATCTGCGCCGAATGATTGGCAGTCTCAACCTTGTCGATGATGTCTGTGATCTTCCCGGATGCATCAACAATAAAAGTAGTTCGTGCCGTGCCCATAAATTTCTTGCCGTCACGTTCCTTTTCAACCCATACACCATATTTCTCATGGATTGATTTGTCGGTATCTGCAATCAAAGGGAAAGGCAGCTTATACTTCTCACGAAATTCGCGATGAGACGCTTCATCGTCTGTGCTCACTCCCAAAATAGTGTACCCTTCAGAAGTTAATTTATCAATGTTATCTCTGAGGTTACAGGCTTCAGCAGTACAACCCGGAGTCTGATCCTTCGGATAGAAATAAAGTACAACTTTCTTGCCCTTCAACGAGCTTAACGAAACATCTTTTCCATCCTGATCTTTACCCGTAAAGTCAGGTGCTTTGTCTCCGATTTTCAATTTCGTTTGTGCGATGGTTACACTACCAAAGGTAGCAACCATAAGCAGAATCAATAGTGCTTTCATAATTTAGATTTATGTGTTGATATTCAGTTACAATTGAGATAGAAATGAAATTGTGCCGTAAAATCATAAAAATCTCCCGATAGTTGATAAAGTCGAACCTCACCAATATGGTTCCAGCCGCACGATAATTAATTGTTTGGTAAATAGGTTGCCTTGCGTTATCATTATCGATCAAGTTAACAACATGGATACTAATCGTCGCAAATTCATAAGCCAATCATTGACTACTGCCGCTGGTATGGCCGCCAGTAGTCTCGGCGCTGCTCATGCTAAAGCAGATCTCCTTGCTTTCAGGCCAAAAGCATTTACAGAGCATAAACGAAAAAGCGTTGTCGGGCCAGCGATTCGATTTGCTGTTATTGGATTGAATCACGGTCACATTTATGGTCAGGTTGAGGCAGCGGTTCGTGGTGGTGGTGAACTCGTATCGTTTTATGCAAAGGAACCAGACCTGGCAGATGCGTTTTCAAAAAAGTATCCTCAGTGTAAACTTGCCAAATCAGAAGATGAAATTCTGAATGATAAGTCGATTCAACTTGTCGTCAGCGCTTCGATTCCGAAAGATAGAGCACCGCTTGGCGTCCGGGTCATGCAACACGGCAAAGATTTCATGGTCGACAAACCGGGTATCATCACGCTCGAACAACTTAAGGAAGTAAGGAAGGTACAAGCCGAGACTAAAAGGATTTATTCGATATTGTACAGCGAGCGTTTAGAGAACAAAGCATCTGTAAAAGCAGGTGAGTTGATTAAAGCCGGCGCGATTGGAAAAGTAATTCAGACTGTCGGCTTTGGTCCGCATCGAATGAATATCAAATCAAGACCACCTTGGTTTTTCGAACGTGAACAATACGGCGGCATCCTATGTGATATCGGATCTCATCAGTTCGATCAGTTTCTTTATTTCACCGGCTCAACAGAAGGTTCGATTCTATCTTCGCAAGTCGGCAATGTTCACTATCCACAATATCCAGGCTTTGAAGATTTCGGTGATGTAATGCTCCGCGGCAACGAAGGTTCTGGATATATCCGCGTTGATTGGTTTACGCCTGATGGCTTGGCTACCTGGGGAGACGGCCGGCTCACGATTCTTGGTACGGAAGGCTATATGGAGTTGCGTAAATACATTGATATCGCAGGAAGGCCCGGTGGCAATCACTTGTTTTTAGTTGATCAAAAGGAAACCAAATACATCGACTGTAGCGATGTTCCCCTCACCTATGGCGAACAACTGGTCAGTGATATTGTCAATAGAACAGAAACAGCGATGTCGCAAAAGCATTGCTTTCTTGCCACCGAACTTGCATTGCAGGCACAACAGAAAGCGCAGAAGCTAACGATTAAGAAATAAGGTCAGCCATATTCGGGGCCGCCGATGGCGTAAGTATCAGTCAACACTCCGTCACCCGGATGATTCCCCTGATACATTCTGATGAATCGTCGTTGCTGAACAAATCCAATTGACTCAAGATATGTTCTCCATTTTGCGGACGATTCAGGTATGTCGATGGCTAATTTCTTTCCCTTAGTTTGATCGAGTATTTTGGTAAGTAACAAGATGGCTACTTCAATATCGTCCGCTACCAACGGACCTGCGTATGAAAAGTCATGACCGGCGCGACAAAACGCATATCCCCTGATCGAATTATCCTTCTCATATATCCATGCACTTGAGGTCTCGGATGAAAGTATAGAGGACAGTAAAAAATTCCGGTTAGCACCAAACACCCGCTCATCCCAATCTTTGATTGTGTTGAGGTCATTGCAAGTCAACTTTCTGATATTCGTAACCGTCAAAAATTTCTTTTCAACCGCAGGATTGTCACGAACCATCCGGGCAAGCGAATATTGATCCAGGAAACCAAGTTTGAGATATACTTCGCGGCCCGCTGGTGTCGCATCCAGCCTTGACGTTGTGTTCGTACCAATTATTCTCATCGCCTCCTGCAACAGGGCTGACCCGATTCCCCTTCTTCTGAAATCCGGATGAACCAGCAACATGCCGATCCAACTAAAAGAAGAATACCTGATCGTGCCCACCGTTCCTGCAATGTCGCCATACTGATCGATCGCTACGCTCGAACTCGCAGCATCTGCTTTCAGAAACGTTTTCCAGTCATTCTCTATCTGATTCCAGCCTGCAATGCGACATAGGGACAGTCCGGCTGGTATGTCGGCGGTTGTAAAAGTACGAAATGTGATCATGGAGTTGCTCGCTTCGAGGGAAGAAGCGATACTGCAATGGTTCCAATGATCGCGAGGATGATCAAAGCTGCAAACCCATTCGCATAACTACCACTTTCATCCCTTAATCTTGCGGCAAGCATGGGTGCCAACGCTTCTGCAAGCCCGTCTACAGTAATAACAAGTCCCATGACACGTCCCATCACTTTCACACCAAAAAGTTCGGCCGCCATTAAAGGAATAATCATGTAATCGCCACCCAATGCAACACCAAAAATGAATGCAAAAACATAGATCACACCAGGTGTAGTTGCGTAATAAAGCAATGGGATAGAAATGGAAACGAGTGCGTATATGATGATCATCACATATTTCTTTTGAATTCTATCGGCGAGATATCCCATCAGCAGTCGCCCGACGATACTTGCCCCCAAAACGATAGATAAAACATTGGCTGCCTGTTCCTGTGTGTATTTCAGGTCAAGACTAAAAAACAATTTAAGGTTCTGACTAGTCCCAGCTACGGCACCAATGGAGCACATGCTTCCAATGACGAGCAAGTAGAAAGGCCAACCTTTCAGAATACTGGTAAATGGTGTTTTGGGCTCGTCGTTTATAGACTTCTGCGCATAGCCCTCAGGGTTGTCTTTCACAAACCAAACCATCGGCAATGCTATCAGGATCATAAAAATTCCCAGTAACATCATGGCCTGGTGCCAACCAAATTCAAAATTCAGCCAACGTGCAATTTGCGGGACGAGCATACCACCGACACCGATGCCGAGATAGGCAAATCCCATAGCCTTTCCCCGCGCAGTACTGAACCATCTGGAGATCAATACCTGATTGGGCAAAGGTCCACCACACATGTATCCCAGGGCATTGAACATATAAAATAAGTACAGTTCCCACAACGAGCTCATCTGACTTAGTCCAATCACCGCGATGCCGCCCATAATTATTCCGGCGAGCATCAGACGTCGAGGTCCGAAACGATCGATGACCCATCCTGCCAAAAATCCAAACAACGGACCGATGATCACTTTCGCCAGCGCATTGCCCGACGTTACAGTTGCGCGCGACCATCCGAAATCCTTTACCCAAAAATCGTAGAAGAAGGGAAGTCCATAGAACATGATGCCGACCAGCGAAAAAAGACTGAGAAATCCAGTGGCTCCGATCTGAAGCTGCCCTTTACTTAACTTTTGTGCTTCCATAAACTAATTTCTGCAGAACTTCTTTCTTAACACCTAGAAGTTATAAGGTGAATCTCAATAGCCAAATATCTAAATGACCCGATGACCAAATAAATAGTTGCCGATCACCAACATAACACTTAATTTGGTTCGAATACGTGTGAACCTCCTCAAATTCGAAGAAAAACTTATACCATGAACACATTCAATATCAATCGCAGGCACTTCCTTCAAGGCGCCACTGCCACACTCGCGCTTTCCGCGCTTGGCGCTCATGGTATGGATATTATCAATCCCCAAAAGACATTGCGCGTTGGATTAATCGGAACCGGATGGTATGGTAAGAGTGATCTGTTCCGACTCATTCAAGTAGCACCCGTTGAAGTGGTCGCGCTGTGTGATGTTGACAAGAACATGTTGAAAGCTGCAGCTACTTTGGTAAGCCAGCGACAAAAGTCCCGAAAGGTTCCAAAACTTTATGGCGATTACAGAAAACTTTTGTCTGAGAATCAGCTTGACATCGTGCTCATTGGTTCACCGGATCATTGGCACGCACTACAAATGATCGAAGCAGTAAAAGCTGGCGCGCACGTTTATGTTCAAAAGCCAATCAGTGTTGACGTTGTTGAAGGCGATGCGATGGTAGCCGCTGCTAGAAAATACAACAAGGTCGTTCAGGTCGGAACGCAACGTAAGAGCACGCCACACCTGATCGAAGCAAAAAAGAACATTGTTGACGCAGGTCTGTTGGGTAAAATCTCTCACGTTGAAATGTGCTGCTATTTCCCGATGCGTAATAACGGTAACCCTCCGCTTGAACCTGTTCCAGACTTTCTTGATTATGAAATGTGGACTGGTCCTGCACCTTTGCGACCCTACGACGGCATTCCCCATTTGAGGTGGTGGAGAACGTTCATGGAATACGGTAATGGTATTATGGGCGATATGTGCGTGCACATGTTCGATACTGTCAGGTGGATGTTGAAACTGGGATGGCCAAAAAGTATCGCATCAACGGGTGGGATATACGTTCAAAAGGAAGGAAAATCAAATATTTCAGATACACAACATGCAATCTTCGAATACCCCGAACTGAATTGCGTCTGGCAACACCGTTCATGGGGTAGTGCTGCAGATCCTGACTATCCCTGGTCATTCATCCTATATGGTGACAAAGGCACTTTGAAAGGAAGCACCATGCGTTACGATTTTATTCCACACGATGAGAAAGCTGCCAAGATTCACAAGGATGTTGTCTACGAAAAAGAAAAGTACCCTGAAGACTTGAAAGAAGATGCAATCGAACTTAACGCAGCACCGGCAACTCGTCTTCATATGCTTGATTTCCTCACTGCCATTGATAAAGGTTCTCGTCCCGTAGCAGATATTGAAGAAGGACATATCTCCACCGCTTGTTGTATACTGGCCAATCTTTCCATGAAAACAGGAAGGCCGATAGTCTATGATCCTGTTAAACATGAAGTTGTTGGCGATCAGGAAGCAAACGCGCTCTTGAAACGTCCTTACCGTCAGCCATGGATACATCCAGACCCGGCAAAGGTGTAGGTATCCCAAGCGTTAGTGTCTATTAGGCGTCACCATATCGCGAAGAACATTATTATCTGTGCCGCCATCACATGCTTGACTGCGTGTAGCCCGGCAGATGATCATGACGGGCCTTCGCCACCGAAAGAACCTGCGGATGAACGAAAGACTTTTGTTCTTGATGACGGAATTGAGATCAAACTCGTCGCGAGTGAACCAATGGTTCAGGATCCTGTGGTGATCACTTTCGATGAAGATGGACGAATGTGGGTTGTCGAAATGAGAGGGTTCATGCCCGATATCGACGGCAAAGGCGAACAAGACCGAATTGGAAGGATCTCGGTGTTAGAGGATGAAGACGGAGATGATGTCATGGACAAAAGCACCATTTATCTTGATAGCCTGATTATGCCAAGGGCAATCGCAATTGTCAAAGGTGGTGCGCTGGTGGTGGAAAATCAGTCTTTATGGATGACAGAAGATACGAATCATGACTTAAAGGCCGATCGTAAAACTCTGATTGACAAAACATACGCTGGCAGTACATTACCAGAACACTCGGGAAATGGTTTGCTCAGGAACATTGACAACTGGTATTACAATGCAAAGTCGCGCTTCCGTTATCGCTTTGAGGATGGCAAACTCATTCGCGATAGTACCGAGTTCAGAGGACAATGGGGCATTAGTCAGGATGACGAAGGCAGACTTTACTATAACTACAACTGGTCTCAATTGCATGCTGACCTTGTACCGCCAAATCAGATCGGAAGAAACAAAAATCATACGCCAACAACAGGAATAGATTACGGTCTCACAGTAGACCGAAGAGTATATCCTATCCGGAGTAATCCCGCTGTGAATCGCGGCTATATCCCCGGAACATTAGATCAGCAGGGAAAGCTCCTTGAATTCACGGCCGCCTGTTCTCCATTCTATTATCGTGGACATGCATTACCTGACGAATACAACGACAACGTTTTCGTATGTGAGCCTTCTGGTAATCTTATTAAAAGAAATGTCGTGAACAGAAGCGGTGTTTATGTGGCCGCTAAGGATCCGAATCCCGGTAAAGAATTTCTCGCCAGTACTGATGAACGTTTCAGACCTGTTTTTATCACGGCTGGACCAGACGGCGCGTTGTATCTGGCTGATATGTACCGCGGACTTGTACAACACGGAGCATACGTTACACCTTATCTACGTGAACAAACAATCACGCGAAAACTCGTCGCGCCCGTACACAAAGGTCGGATCTGGAAAATAGAAAAGCCTGGTGCCGAAAAAACCAAAGTAAAAAGACTTTCCGCAGACACTAATGCCGGACTGATATCTGAACTTGGAAACACCAACGGTTGGCATCGGGACACCGCTCAACGTTTGTTAGTTGAGAAAAATGATTCATCTGTCAATGTCGCATTGAAGAAAGTTCTCAAAGACAGTGGAAATCAATTGCAACGTCTCCATGCATTGTGGACGCTTGAAGGATTACATGCTTTAAATGCGACGCTCCTGTTCACACTCCTGCACGATAACGAGGAATCCATTCAAATCGCCGCACTACGATTGTTAGAGCCCTTTGTTTTCAACGACAATCTCGTAAAAGACAAACTTGCTTCTCAGCTTTCAACCCTGACCGATCGATCAGAACGACTGGCCATGCAAGTGGCCATTTCGTGCGGGCTATTTTCATACAAGGATAAACAAGCGGTCTTAACAAAAATCATCGGCAAGTACGACTCATCTGCGCTTTTCAGAGACGTCGTGATGAGTAGCCTTGAGGGCGATGAATCTGCCTTCTTAACTGCTTTATCGAATTCAGTACAATGGACGGCATCCACCCCATCACATGAAGTATTCTTTGAAACTTTGACTGCCGCCGTCATCAAGAAACACGACCAGAAAGAAATCACCGGTCTTCTCAATCGGATTAACGTTCATCGAAAACAGCCGGGCTGGCAGGAAAAAAACATCTTCACAGCAATGTCGATCCAGGGAAACAATAAAGCACCAGCCATCAAATTAAGAGTAGCGCCGGAATTGTTTAAATCAAACTCCAATGGTTATGACACCGCACGGCTATTGGCCATTGAATCGATGTTTGAATGGCCAGGACACAAAGCCAGAAAAAATATCGTTCAAGCAAATTCCCTAAGCGAGGCTGATCAAAAACAATTTATAACAGGCCGCAGATATTATCTCACAACTTGTGCAGGTTGCCACGGTTCAGATGGTAAAGGTCTTAGCCGTTTTGCGCCACCACTCGCAGGATCAGATTGGGTAACCGGAAATGAAAAGCGTTTGGCATTGCTTATCCTTCACGGCCTTGAAGGACCAGTAGATGTCGTCGGTAAAAGATATGATGCGCCGGAAATACTCCCAGTCATGCCATCGCATTCAACAATGGATGATGGCGCGATGACGGCTGTTATGACTTATATTCGAAATGAATGGGGCAACCACGCACCCGCCGTAGGAGGGCGCGTTGTGCCCAAGACACGACATACTACTCAGGGTCGCGTGTTACCCTGGACACCAACAGAACTCAACGAATTCATTGAGAAGAATCCTCAGGTATTAGACACTAAATAATTATGGAAACAGGGACTGATGAACTATGGCAACATGCCAGCGTCAATCGCAGAAATTTTATCAGAAGTTCATTTGCCGGCGCCATGGCATTGTCGCTTCCATTTAATTCGATCTCCCCGGCAGGCAAGCGCATGGGTGTTGTCGTACATTCTTACGGTAGCAGATGGAATTCAAAAACGGTGAGTCAGAAATATCCAGGATTTGCCGATGCCATGGATCTGCTGATCCATTGTCACGCGATCGGTGCGTCCGGCATTCAGGTTGGTGTAAAAGATTGGACAGAAGCTTCCAGCAGGAAGTTGAGGCAAAAACGCGAACAACTGGGGCTTTATATCGAGGGATCAATCGGAGTTCCATTTAAACAGGAACAGGTAGCACAGTTTGAAAAAGAAGTGTTGACCGCAAAAGAAGCGGGTGTTCAAATCTTGAGAACTGTCTGCTCTGCGGGCAGACGCTATGAAATATACCACACGCGTCAGGCATTTGACGATGCTCAAAAAATGGCCATGGAGTCCATGCGACTTTCAGAACCTATTCTCAAAAAATATCAAATGAAACTCGCGGTAGAAAATCACAAAGACTGGCGTGCAGTTGAACTAGCCGAAATGATGAAGCAAATGAGCAGTGAATGGATAGGCGTTACGCTGGATTTTGGAAATAGCATCGCATTGATGGAGGATCCAATGGAAGTTGTGCGTACACTCGCACCTTACCTCCTTACTACCCACGTAAAAGATATGGCGGTCGATGAATATTCAAATGGAATTCTATTATCTGAAGTACCCTTAGGGAAAGGAATTCTTGATCTCAAAGAGATGATCGAGATCTGCGAGAAAGCCAATCCAAAAAGCACTTTCAATCTTGAAATGATTACGCGAGATCCGCTTGAGATACCGTGTCTTACAAATGATTATTGGCAAACTTTTACCTCCGTTCCGGGAAATGATCTTGCCCGAACACTTCGTATGACGCGCGCTCAAAAATTTCAAGGCGGATTGCCGCGCGTTTCTCAGATGACAACTGAAGATCGCCTGGCCGTAGAGGAGAAAAACATCGTTGACTGCCTAAGTTATAGCAGTAATTCGCTTGGGCTGAAATAGTATAACTTCATCATTATCCATAACCCACAACCATCCATCATGACAATTGAAAAACTACCAGGCAAACAACTATTCGATCTTACCGGGCGCTCGGCGATCATTACTGGAGGCTCGAAAGGATTAGGACTTGCAATGGCTGCTGGACTCGCATCAGCGGGCGCATCTGTTATGCTGGTGAGCAGAGGCATCGATGAAGGACAGCAGGCCGCTGAACAACTGAGCAAAATGTATGGCGCCAAAGTAATTCACTTTGGATGCGACATTACCAATCAACGGCACACTGAAAAGATGGCTCATACTGCGATCGAGATGTTTGGTCAGATTGATATTCTCATCAATAGCGCCGGGATCAATATAAGAGGTGCTATAGATGAAGTAACGCCTGATGACTTCGCTAAAGTGATGGAAGTGAACGTCACGGGCAGTTGGCTTGCGTGCAGGGCCGTTACACCACACATGAAAAAAGCGAATAAGGGAAAGATCATAAATCTAGCAAGTACCCTCGGACTAATTGGTCTTCCCAACAGAACACCATACGCGTCAAGTAAGGGAGCCGTTGTGCAGCTGACACGAGCACTATCCCTGGAGCTGGCACCATTTAATATCAACGTGAACGCTATTTGTCCGGGACCTTTTCTTACCGAAATGAACATGGCCATTGCAAACACCGACGAAGGTAAAAAATCAGTGCTCGGCGCAACCGCTTTGGGACGATGGGCCAGACTGGAAGAGATCCAAGGTGTGGCACTCCTGCTCGCTAGTGATGCTTCGAGTTATATGATTGGGTCTATCATCACAGTGGACGGTGGCTGGACTGCCCGATAAAACCATGCAACCACCAAACGATCCAACAAAAACGAATGTTAGATACTGGATGCTGGCGTTGTTATTCTTCAACGTTGTCATCAATTATCTGGACCGGACCAATATCTCAGTTGCAGCACCAGAGCTGAGTAAAGAACTTGGACTCACTATGGTTCAACGTGGCTATATTTTTTCTGCGTTCGGGTGGACATACGCTGCACTTCAAATACCAGGAGGAATGGTGGCGGATAGAATTGTCCCCCGAATATTCTATTCGTTGTGCCTGATAGCATGGTCTTTGGCCACATTGTGCCAGGCATTGGCGACAGGGTTTCTGAGTTTGTTTGGACTTAGACTAGCAACTGGCGCGTTTGAAGCCCCCTCATATCCCATTAATAATCGCGTGGTCACAAGCTGGTTTCCAGATCAGGAACGCGCTTCAGCCATTGCGTTGTACGTCTCCGGTCAGTTTATTGGACTTGCCTTTTTAACACCAGTGCTCGCGATTATACAAGCATCGTTTGGTTGGCGTGGTTTGTTTGTTGTCACTGGTATACTCGGTTTGATCTGGGGGGTAGTGTGGTATGTTTTATACAGGGATCCATTGCATAGTAAAAAGGTAAATCAGGCAGAACTTGATCATATTGAGAAAGGTGGTGGCTTACTGGTCGCCGCCACTGGTAAGTCCAACAAACCATCACAATGGAGTTGGGACAACCTTCGTCAGGTATTTTCGAGTAGAACTTTGTGGGGTGTTTATATCGCCCAGTTTTGTATGAACGCGATGCTCTACTTTTTTCTTACCTGGTTTCCAACGTACCTCGTAGAGTTCAGACATCTTGATTTTATCAAGTCAGGATACCTCGCCTCCATTCCATTTCTCGCAGCATGCGCAGGAATTTTACTATCCGGATTTGTCTCCGATAAGCTTGTTCAAAGAGGAGTTTCAATTGGTGTAGCAAGAAAAACGCCGATCATAATTGGACTCATTCTTTCAGTAAGTATCGTCGGGGCCAACTATACAAATAGTACTTCTTTTGTAATATTCTTTCTCGCCCTTGCATTCTTTGGTGCAGGCATGGCGCTCATCTCATGGGTATTTGTTTCTATACTTTCACCCAAACATCTCATCGGACTCACAGGCGGGGTGTTTAATTTTATGGGTAACTTGGCTTCTATTATTGTTCCCATTGTTATTGGCCACCTCGCAAAAAACGGAGACTTTAAACCTGCCCTTGTGTTCATCGGCGGTCTTGGATTATTAGGGGCGTTGTCCTACATCTTCGTCGTGGGGAAAATAGTCCGGAATATGGACTAAAAGTACTATTCCTTCTATTCAGGATGCGGCGCTCGTCGAGCCCGCCGGTGAACTCCTTACCCTTTTTACAGCACCAGCCGGCTGTCATCGTGTCCTCTTACCTGCCTGACAAGGATGAAGTCTGTTACAGCACTATTGGCAAAGAGTTCCAAACCAGCCAGCTGGGCTTAGCTCAAAGGTATTGCCGGGGTATAGAAAGTTTAGTCCAGAACTCAGACTGGGGTTGGTCTAGGGTATACCTAGGGTTAACTTAGGGTATAACTCAAGGCAAAACCCATCGAGATCTTTGAAGCTGACGGATCGCAGGAATCTTGCATCGCGAATCTGACTTACTGAATATGCATTCCGCACGTTCTTGCGAGAGCACTTGCGAGTCTAAAAATAGGGTCCCTCTTCCAATAATATTCGTAATTCAGGGCGATACTTTGTCAATGCCTCAATGACCTGAGGCGAGGTGTTTGTCCGATACAAATAGACTGTTTTAAGACTTGGGATCTTTAAAAGATCCAGCACAGATTTGTCATCTATTTTATTAAACGACAAGTTTAAAACTTCCAGTTGACCAAGCTTTGCAAGATGAATTATTCCAGAACCGTTTAACGCGTTCTTTTGTAAGTACAGTACTCTCACGTTTGCCATTTCAGCCAGGTAATACAAGGCGTCATCCTGTAACCCCGCGGAGGCCATAGAAACCCGGGAAATCGATTTATCAAAGGGACGCAATTCTTTAAACACATGGCTCGTCACTTTAACTGGAGGGAACATCATTGAAATTGTATAAAGATTTCCATCGGTCAGGCTATCTTTTTTACAGGTCATTTTCAGCGACCTCGTGACTTCCTCCAACGCATGATAAGTCTTATCATTCTTCAGCTTCGCGATAGAAGTTCTTACGCGATAACGTTGTAGTTCAGGTATCAATTTTTGAATCGTCTGCCGAATAGTGTCATTTCTCTTCGCGGCAGTTACCTTTGAAGTATCTATCGCCCCCGACTTTATCCAAAATGAAACAAGCGACAACTCTTCCTTCGTTAATGGAGTCTTGCCCTCTGGTGGCATATGATCATCGTGATCACGGGGTAACGTAACTCTTTTTTCTATTTCGCTTTGGACAGTATCGCCTTGCGCAATCCCCGGATTTCCACTATCGCCTGTTTTAAACAAGCTTGCATAAGTGTCCATACGAAATCCACCTTTGGATCTCTGCGCATTATGGCAACCAACACATTTCGCTTCAAAGATTGGTTGAACCATGTCGGAGAACAACAGAAGCTGATCCTCTGCGCGCTCCTCAGATATCAATGAGTCCGACATCATATAATCCAAATGTTCCGAGAGATAATCCTCGCCATGTGTTACAGATCCTCCAAGGTGGCTTGTATAAATAACTGCGACATTGCTGAACACAAGAAGAATGAAGTACAATTTGTAAAATTTACTGTTTTTAGTAGCGTACAAAAGAGTCGACCATGCCAGAAACATAGCCGATCCTGTGGCCGCTCCACCCCACAAATGGCGTGTAATTGTTAGTCCGGAATATTCACCTGAAGCATTCAGAAGATATCCGGCGGCAATAGAAAGTAATGTGGAGAGAGATGCGGCTCCAACAAAAATATAAAGCAACGTATCCCCTATCTGCGTAAAGAATTTCTGTCTGGAAATTTCGACCACCAGTGCCAGCATGATCAGTACAATTGGAAAATGTAATACCAGAGGATGCAGTCTGCCCAGGAATAATAGGAAAACGGGAACGGACTCAATATGTATTAAAGGAACTACCAATAGCAGAATCCCAACGCAAAAAGTAATAAAAACAGAGATTCCCGGACTCTGTTTTACGGCTTGTTCACCCATTCGTCAAACTTTCAAACAATGCCACTAAGCGTTCCGGTACTGTCACCAAAACTTTGATGCTGAAGATTCAGCGTGTGCAACATGGTCAGATATAAGTTCGCTAACGGCGTTTCTTTTTCAAATGCCAGGTGTTGTCCTGTTTTCAATTTACCACCACCTTGTCCGGCAAGCACAAGCGGCAAATTCCGAGGAGCGTGTCTGTTGCCATCTCTGAGATCGGATGTGAACATCACCATGGAGTTCTCGAGTAAAGTTTTATCACCCTCCTTGATGCTTTTTAACTTTCCAATAAAATAAGCATACTGCTCCACGTGCCATGACGCTATCTTCGCATATTCGTCAAGATTTTCTTTCTTGTCCATGTGATGCGAAATAGAATGATGATTGCCTTTTACGCCTTCAAGGAATGAGAAATTTCGGTCGGAAACGGAATTGCCGAACATGAAGGTGCTTACGCGGCTGGCATCGCTCCAGAACGCAAGCGTCATAATGTCGAGCATCAATCGGGTTTTCTCTGTGACATCTACACCATCATACATTTCCACATAATCGTCAATGTTGTGATTGAGTCTTACCAATTCCTTCGTGATGTCCGACGTAATATTTTTGGCAAACTTGGCTCTATTGCCATCGTTCGAGATTCGTTTCTCAACACTGTAAATTGATTCCAGGTATTCAGAAACTTTATCCTGATCAACTCTTCCCAGGTTTTTCTTCAATTCATTGGCATCATCCAACACAGCATCCAGGATGCTCTGCTTAAAGGGATCGGGCTTTATCTTTGCACCAGGTACATACGATCTAAAAAGCCTGTCGAATGCCAGTCTCGGATCAATCTCCTTTGAAAGTGGCTGAGCTGGTGATTTCCATGCGATACTTGATCCATATAAACGCGTAAACCCTACGTTGATATCAACACCGGTCGTAATCCGGTCAAGCCCATATTCGAGTGACGGAAAAAGTGTCTGATTCCCAACCGACGATGCAATCACCTGATCTATCGACACGCCACCACTGCTGATGTTGTCCCCTACGGTTTGCTTAATCGGCATACAGGTTAATAAACTTGCCGATTTTGCATAATGTCCATCCGAACCTTTGAATAACGAGTTCTTGTTCATCAATTCTCCCAACACCAGAATATCCTTTTGGAATTTAGCAAGCGGCTGTAACTGTTGCGTCAATAAGAAATCAGTACCCGTTTTCTCGGGTGTCCAACGGTCTGGATGTACGCCATTGGGCATAAACAAAAATGCCGTCCTCACAGGCGATACCGGGCCCGACATTCCGGGTATAGCCATAGCATCAAGAAATGGTAGTGCAATACAAGCACCCATGCCCTTCAACATTCTTCTGCGCGAGATATGCCACTTCTTCTTCATACGTTATACTTTTTTCTCAAAATCGTTAAGTTTCATTCGGAATGGGTAGCTCTTTACCAGTTCGATAAGGAAAGGCTCCGGATTGAAATTATTATTGAGCAACGTGAGGTCAAGTTTTTGAAGCGCTGGTTCATCCGTAAATAAAATGGATCTCCCCAGTGCGTAAGACAACATTCGGGATGACAGGTTACGGGCAATCTTTGCCTTCTCAGTCATCAGCAGCATCTTGAGCTCGTAAGGACCATTAAACGTGCGTCCATCTGCCATAACGCCTGACGCATCAACTTTCGCCTGTCCATAAGTAACTCTCCATCTTCCGGTCGGATCAAAATTCTCCAACCCCAATCCAAGCGGATCCATCTTCTGATGACACCCTTGACAATCAGGCTTTGATCGATGAGCCTCCAATATTTTTCGCAGGCCAAGCTCTGCATGCGCTTTTTTGTCTTCCGTCAATTGGGCAACCAGCGCAGGTGGCGGAGGTGGAGATACTCCGAGAAGTTGCTCCATCACCCACTTACCACGTATCACAGGACTCGTCCGCATAGGAAAAGATGTCGTAGCCAACACGCTGCCCATCCCCAATACACCACCTCTGCTTGAATCTTCTAAAATGACGCGTTCCATATCTTCAGAAGTCACACCTGTAATGCCATAGAAATCTGCCAATTCTTTGTTGAGAAAAGTATAATTACTGTTGATCAATTCAAGCATGTTTTTGCTTTTGGTCAACACGTAGTAGAAATATTCAACGGTTTCGCGATACAACCCCTGGCGTATGGGCGCATCAAATCCCGGATATTTTTCCGGATCAGCCATCGGTTGTTTATCCAACAATTTGTTGATCCCGAGCCACTGTGTCGAAAACGTTTCAGCAAAACGTTTCGCCTTTACATCAGCCAGCATCCGCTTGACCTGTTGCTCCAGAATCAGCGTATCGCCGAGTTGCCCTGTGTATGCAAGGCCGAACAACTCCTCATCGGGCATACTTGACCACAGAAAATAAGAAAGCCTTGTCGCTACCTCAAAATCACCAAGGGCATACGCCCCTGGCTTATCCGGTTCCTCTTCAGCATGATAAAGAAAGTTTGGGGAAATAAGAATGGATTTGAATGTCTGTGCTAACGATTCATTAAACCGTTGCGGGTTATCGATCGAGTCTTTTTCATCGTAGACAGTTTTAAAAAGCGTTAACAGGTTCGACTTCTCATCACCTTTTAAAAACCTCCGATATGCCCGCGTTGCAAATGGAACAACGACTTTTTCAGCAGCAACGATCGGCGAATTGATCTCGGTATAGTTTTCCATGAACAATGACTTCACCCAGTTTCCAAAGCGCTGCCACCAGTATTGCTTATAGGCAATAGGCACAATGCTTTCCCATTTAACCGGAGAATTATATACTTCTTCAACAATCACATCTGCCGCGTCGTAGTAACGCTCAAGCTTCAATGGTGTAAAAAATAACGCGCCGCCCTGATTGTCAAATCCACCGCCACCCGAGCCATCAGAAGGAAAGAAACCACGAGCATCAAAGTCGACTTGCATGAGATCCTTAATCGTGTATCGGTATTCTGCATGACTCAACCTTCTAATCACAACGTGACCGGGGCTATGCTCTTTCAACGACCCTTGAAGAATAGTATTGATGCCATCAACGAGGTTGTGATAGTCTTTCTCTGAAAGCGGAGGTTCGCCTTTAGGCGGCATCGCACGCGTTTTGATCTGATCAAGAACTTTGAGCCAAAACGCTCCGTCTTCTATCACCCGCCCAATCTCTTTGTAGTTATCCAGGTTGACACCACCTTTAGTTGTCCCGGTATTATGACATTCAAAACATTTAGTTTGCATCAATGGCCGTATGTCTTTTTCATAATCCGGAGCAGATTGAGAAAAGCAATTAACGTTGATGATCAGAAGAACCAGGAATGTACTGCCTCTGGACAGCATGGGCGACATGATATTGGTAGTGCTATAAATCTAATCAATTTTAAGATGCGTGTCTCAATGTTATTCGAGAGGAACGATGCCTATTTATTCGGTAGTGCGAGCCTTGAATTGCTGTGAATGTGTATTTGATACGCTTTCATGAAAACTTCACCGCAACCGCGCAACGACGCGATCGACGCATTGACAAAAAACGTACTCGTCCACCGGTGCGCTTCGCGTAGGAGTATTGAATATTGAACTACGGCGTCCAGCCCTAGTATCCTGTTGTATACTGGAGATGCCCTATCTCAGCGCGCTGTATGCCTTATTGGCGACGAAACTTGCATATTCTTTGACCCCGAAAATGAATCCGGACTTTTGTGCGCGCTGCCATGGGAAACCAACAAAGTAAAGTCCATCAACTGCTGTGACACCTTCATGATGTTCAACCAAGCCATGTCTGTTAAATACGGGCAACTTTATAAAGTCAAAATTTCCCGTATAGCCAGTAGCCCATACGATAGTCGAAATATTGCTGGTTTTGAGATCGAGCTTTTTCTGAGAAGAAAACTCTGCAGAGGATAAACTCACATTCTTTTCAGCCAAGTAGTCGCCAGTTTCAACTTGAGATGCGCTGATGTAATCATCAATGGCTTTACGTTGAACATTATCATATTCCCTTGCTGCTTGGACTATCTTGCCGATACCATCACGAAAAAATAGAATTGTACCGTCGACCTTATCCAAGGAACCCAAAAGTTTTATACCCTGCGCTTCAAGAAATTTCAAATCAAAGAATGGGATGTCTGCATCTGTGGAAATTATCGGCCCTTGAGAAGTAGGTCCGGCCCTGTCAGAACCGCTCTCCATTTGTTTTGAAAGGATTAACCAGTCAAGGATGTCTTTACCCCGGTAAGACCGCGATAACGTTGGACTTCCATTTGAAGAAAGAAATACCTGCCTTCCTGACTTAGCAACGTCGTACGCGATGTCACAACCTGATTGTCCGCCTCCTACTACAAGTACTCCGCCCTCAGGTAAAAGGCTCGCGTTCTTGTATTCGATGGAGTGCAGTTGCTTAATGGAATGGTCGATGTTTTCAGACATTGCGGGGATAACTTTCTGGCTCATCGCTCCAGACGCAACGATAACCTGCCAGCAATCGTAAGATCTCACCATATCATTATCATGGGAAACTTTTACGGTGAACACGGGCGATCCGGGTGCCTTGTCAATTGAAATAACAGTCGAATTTTCAGTTACCGGTAATTGATATGCACTGACATAATCTTTCATTGCATTCACTAAAGTCTGCGCACCAGAATATCCGTCCGGATTTTTTATCTTGGCCGTAGAACCTTGAAGAACATTGAGTCGGTCGGGAGTGATCATCCGGAAATTATCCCAACGTTGACTTCGCCAGGTTTCGCCTATTCGTCCGCGCTCGAAGATCATGTGCTCGAGGGCGAGGTGTTTGAGGTAGTAGCTTGTAATCAGCCCTGCATGTCCGGCCCCAACCACAATTACTTCAAGAATTGAACCGTTCATGAAAATAAAGGATGCCGAATTACAACCCTTAGGCTAGACATTATAGTGATCGCGTTGCCACAGTTTTGCACCGCCTTTGATTCCGTCCAGATTCGTAGCCAAACTGACGTTGCTTTCAAGATTAAAATCAATCTTCTTGGCATTGCCACCGCTGATAAAAAGATGATCATAGTTGAAAACGGTTTTAAGCGTGTCAATTACTTTCTCCATTCGTCTGTTCCACTTCTCATTGCCGGCGTCAACAAACCCGCGATTGCCAACATACTCGTCGTACTCGCGATCCTTTGAGAAAGGGTGATGCGCAAGCTCCAGGTGCGGCAACAGTATTCCATCCATCAACAGCGACGTACCAAAACCTGTTCCGAGCGTAATGATCATTTCAAGACCATCGCCTTTGGCAATACCCAATCCTTGCAAGTCCGCATCGTTTACGACCCTCACTTCCTTACCAAGAAGTTCCTTGAGCATCTGCTTTAGATTTGATCCTTCCCATTGTTCAGTACCAAGATTTGGTGCAGTATGAACAACACCCTTTTTAACGTATCCGGGAAATCCCACCGAGATTTTCGTAAAGCCATGAAACGCTTTTGCCAATTCGCCAATGGTATTAATAACTGCCTTTGGTGTCGCAGGCGAGGGAGTATCTAGACGTTGATAGTCGAGCAACGTCTCTCCTTCTATATTCAACATAATCGCCTTGATGCGAGAACCTCCAATGTCTATTGACAGTATTTTATCATCCAAAGTAGGTTCTGCCATGCGTTGTTATTTGGTCAAGTTAGATAGTCCAAATATAGAGCGGTAACGCTTAGGGCTCAAGTTTTGGACTGCAAATTATAACGATTATCATTTCGCCGGCACAAAACCCAGGTGACATCCCTCTGTACAATAATGGTACGTAAGTCTGAGTGTACCCTCACCGAACACGATTGAATATGCCCTTTCGTTGCTTAAAGATTCCCTGTCACCCTTGGACTTATAAAAATTTACAACGTCATCTACATTACTTCCGGTAATGACTTTATAATACCGATATCCCTCCAGTTCATTTACCGTCGAGGTGATCTCGCCGTTGTCATCGAGCTTTAGCATTTGAAGGGGATCTGACGGAACCTCAACCATTGTGTATCCTGATCCTATAGAGTAGCCCGTCTCTGCTAATCGCCATGACTTTAGATAGCGATCAGGTGTGTAAGCACAGCAATCCTCCTTAGACTCACAGGATACAAGAATGCCCGCAGACATAATCATATACAACGAGAAAATTCTCATAATTAAAATTCGATGGTATTGACTTTAGACACTCATAACGTTAGAAGCGTTGGAATGTAAGCACTCAAGCACCGCGTATGTTGCACGACGAAAAACTGCGGCATTGCTAAAACGCAATTACAGTTTTTCAATCAGCGAAGCCTTTAATGCCTCTTGCATGATGAATGGCTGATCGTATAAACGCTTTCCAGTTGCTTTGAAGAGGGCATTGGCAACAGCCCCTCCCGTCGGCGGCAAAGCCGGTTCCCCTAATCCTGTGGGATCGATGCCGTTGTTTACAAAATGGACATCGATCTCCGGAATTTCTTTCATTCTGATCAACCGATAAGTGTTGAAATTCTTTTGTTCGGTTGCACCGTCCTTAAACGTGAGTTCACTGTACATCGCGTGTCCGAGACCGTCGACAACACCTCCACGAACCTGCTGATATGCTCCGCTTAGATTGACAACTATACCGCAGTCGGCGGCGACGTAAATCTTTTCAAGTATTGGCTTGCCTTTCTTCATTGCGACCTCAGCGACCTGAGCAACGTATGATCTATGCGAAAAGTAAACACTGAAACCCTGGGAATTGGCTTTCTTTTTCCACCAGCCAGATTTTTCAGCTGCCAATTCAGTGACGACTTTCATTCTGTCGACATCATATTTTATGGCACCAGTGGGTTTAGTTTTGGCCTTCTCATACAAGTTGAGCCTGAACTTCACGGGGTCCATCTTCGCGGCCATGGCAACTTCGTCCAAAAAGCCCTGTTCGGCAAAGGCGAGAAAATTAGTGATAGGTGCTCGCCATGCTCCTGTGGTAATAGGCGATTTATGCTCCACAGATTCTATTAATAAGTTTTCAACCGCGCCTGAAGGAAAATTATCCTCCCTTGTGCAGTTACCGGCGTTGATCCCAACTCCTCGAAGTTTATAAGCGATAAGATTTCCTTTGGCGTCGAGTCCTGCTTGAAACCGATACCGTACAGCGGGCCGATAGCTACCGCCCGTGATATCATCTTCCCGGGTCCAAATAACTTTTACGGGAGCCTTGATAATACTCGACAACTCTGCTGCTTCAAGAACATAGTCGGCTTTCAAGCGTCTTCCGAAACCACCACCAAGTCTGGTAAGATCAAGCGTAATCTGATAAGGCGAGATGCCTAGCAACTTCGCGACTTCATTACGCGCCATCTCTGGTGTTTGCGTTGGCCCAACAAGTTCGACTCCATCTTCGCGCACATGAGCAAAGAAGTTCATCGGCTCCAGCGGCGCGTGCGATAAGAAAGGACACTGATATTCTCTTGTGATAACTTGCGCAGCATTCTTCATTGAAGCATCTGCATCTCCGTCTTTTCTCTTGACAGAGACAACCGTAGTATCGCTGCTATCCAATAGTTCCTTGAATATACGATCATGATCAGCCGAACTTTCCAACGGTCCGTCCGCCTCATATTCAATCTTCAAAACTTTCCGCGCTTTGTTTACTTGCCAGGTTGACTTCCCTACAACAGCGACATTGTTTTTGAATGTCACAACGTCGACGATACCCGGCATCGCCTTGGCTGCGTCACTATCGACGGACTTAAGTTTTTTACCAAATGATTCGGGGCGCTGAATCATAGCATACAACATACCCTCGCGATAAAAATCAAGCCCGTAAAGCGGTTTACCAGTAAGCATATCGGGGTTGTCAACATTGCGTACAGCCGTACCGATAAGTTTAAAATCTTTCTTGTCCTTCAGCTTGATTTCCGCAGGCACTGGGACCTTGGAGGCTTCGTTGGCGAGTTCACCATAGCTGAGCTTTTTGCCAGACTCAGTGTGAAAAACGCTGCTTTTGTCAGTAGTGATCGAAGCACCCGGTACATTCCATCTTTTTGAAGCAGCTTCTACGATCATTTGTCGTGCTGTCGCGCCCGCCTTTCTCAGCCGTTCCCATGAATGTGGTACTGCTCCGCTTCCACCCGTTACCTGTCTCTCAAATTTTTTGATATCCAGTGAAGCCTGAACCACTTTAACCATTGTCCAATCAGCGTCAAGTTCCTCCGCTACTATCATTGGAAATGAAGTCTTGATGTTTTGACCCAGTTCAGGATTCGGCGATAATATCGTAATGATTCCATCCGGTGCGATAGACAAGTAGCTGTTGAATTCTATGTTTCCGGAAGCAAGCGCGCCATCCGATATCACTTCCATCAACGGTGTGGCTGATGCATCAGCCCAATGAAATCCGAGCATCAAACCACCACCCGCAGCTGAGGCGAGTTTTAGAAAATTTCTGCGTGTTGTTTTAACAATGGTCATGGTTATTTCATTTTAGTAGCCGCCAACTGCACCGCCTCAATTATTCGATGATAGGTTCCGCAGCGGCAAATATTTCCGTTCATCGCAGTTTCAATCTGATCATCACTTGGGTTTGAATGCTTACTCAGCAGCGCCGCGGCCGTCATCATTTGTCCTGCCTGGCAATAGCCGCACTGTGGAACATCTACCTCCATCCATGCCTGTTGAACAGGATGATCGCCATGCTCAGAAAGACCTTCTATTGTTGTTACTTTTTTACTGCCGATTGCTGCGATGGGCAAACTACACGACCTCACTGCAACGCCGTCGAGATGCACGGTACAAGCGCCACATTGGGCGATGCCGCATCCGAATTTTGTTCCAACAAGATGAAGGCTGTCCCGAAGTACCCATAGTAACGGGGTATCGGAATCTACATCCGCTTCCATCTGGTTATTATTAATCTGGATTTTATACTGTGGCATAGCTTTCGAATTAAGATTGCGAGTGAATTTAAGAAAAACTACACTGGAGATCCCGCATTGTCCGCATAAATGATGATGCATTTGACGTACAGCCAATGCGGTAGATGAACGGTTTCTATCAATACATTGGCAGAAGTGTGGACTCATGCCTACACATTCGCTAATATTGAAGGATTTTAGCTATGGCCGCTGCACGAAAACTTGTTACCATTAAAGTTGGATCCAACGTCATCACCAATTCACAGGGATTTCCCGATGAGACGGTGATCGAAAGTATAACCAGCCAGATCAAGGAACTCCGTGAAAATGGATATCAGGTACTTTTGATATCCAGCGGTGCCGTTGCTGCAGGCAGGAGCCTTTATCAGTTCACCAAAAAGACTGATACTGTGGTACAACGTCAGGTGCTGGCATCCATCGGACAAGTAAAGCTTATTTCGCTTTATAAAGATAAATTCGAACACCAGGGCATCATATGCTCGCAGGTGCTGGTTACGAAAGAAGATTTTAAGAGCAGGAATCATTATCTGCACATGAAAAATTGCCTTTCGGCGTTGCTTAACAATAACATCGTTCCGGTGATCAATGAAAATGACGTTATCTCTGTCACGGAATTGATGTTTACTGACAATGATGAACTTGCCGGACTGGTGAGCGCGATGACCAATACAGACATTCTGATCATCCTTACAAATGTCGATGGCGTTTACGATGGCGACCCCGATGCACCGGGAACGAGCATCATCGAGATATTCGATTCAGCTCAAATAAAGGTGAATGAGATCACAACGGGCAGAAAATCCGGTTTTGGTCGCGGAGGAATTCTAACCAAGTGTCTTACAGCAGAAAAAATCGCCCATATGGGAATTCCTGTACACATCGCGAACGGACGAACGCCGGATATTGTTAGAAGGGTTCTTGATGGAGAGAAGGTCGGCACCAGATTCCCGGCGAAGAAGGTCACCTCCAATCTCAAGAAATACATCGGACACGCCTATGAAGAACCTAAAGGAAAGGTGAAGATCAACGAAGGCGCGACGCTAATGCTTCTTGCCGATCGGGCTAAAAGCCTGCTTCCGGTCGGGATCACCGAAGTTGTAGGTAAGTTTATGAAAGGCGATATTATCCGGATTGTTGATGAGAAAGATCGCGAGATCGGACTGGGGTTGGCGAGATATGGAAATGAAAAGGCGAAGGAACTAATAGGCATGAAGAATCAAAAGCCTATCGTACATTATGACCACTTATACTTACACTGATAAAACGTTGGACTTCAGGAATATTTTCGCACAGGTCAGAGATGCAAGCCGACAGCTTGTAACATTGGATGATACAATGGTCATAAAGATCCTGCTCAAAGTTGCCGACAGTGCGGAACGAAACACTGCGCTCATTCTCGGCGAAAATGAAAAAGACCTCACGCGAATGGCGAAAGACGATCCTAAGTACGATCGCCTCAAACTTACGGAAGACCGTATTAAAGCTATCGCAGCAGAAATGCGACAGGTTGCCAAACTTCCATCACCACTGAAGATTTCTTTGGAGAAAAAAACACTCGATAACGGGCTTCAACTTGAAAAAATAACGGTTCCTCTGGGCGTAATTGGAATCATCTACGAAGCCAGGCCCAATGTTACGTTTGATGTTTTCTCTTTATGCATGAGATCCGGAAATGCCTGTATTCTCAAAGGTGGTAGCGACGCAGAATATTCAAATATTCTTATTGTCCGCATGATTCAGTCTGTGCTGAAAGAGTTTGGCATCAATCCAAACATCATCACACTATTACCTTCGGGTCGCGATTCGACGTTAGAACTTCTGCAGGCTGTTGGTGATGTAGATGTGATCATTCCACGGGGAAGTCAGCAATTGATTGACTTTGTACGAAACAACTCGAAAGTGCCGGTCATTGAAACAGGGGCCGGAATTGTTCACGCTTATTTTGACCAAAGTGGCGACACGCAGCAAGGCGCCGACATTATCTTCAACTCCAAAACACGAAGAGTGAGTGTGTGCAATGCTCTTGATTGTTTGATTGTACATCAATCACGTTTATCTGACTTACCTCAGTTAACGCGTGCACTTGCCGATAAAAACGTGAAGATCTACGCAGACAAACCGGCCTACGACGCATTGAAAGTTAATTATCCGAATCAACTCCTTGAACACGCACTTAACGAACATTTTGGAATAGAATTCCTGGACTACAAAATGAGCATCCGTACAGTGCCTGGAATAGAAGAAGCGCTGGATCATATTTATAATCACAGCTCAAAACATAGCGAAGTCATCATTGCTGAAGATCAAAATGCGATAGAGCATTTTCTTTCAAGCGTAGACGCAGCGGCAGTCTATGCCAACGCTTCGACGGCCTTCACTGACGGGGGGCAATTCGGAATGGGCGCCGAAATAGGTATCAGCACTCAGAAACTTCATGCAAGAGGGCCGATGGGGCTTCGGGAAATGACTTCCTACAAGTGGATTATCAGAGGAAATGGGAATATCAGAACGCCTTAGGGCGTTAGGAGTTGACTCATAACTCCGTCCTATTTCAGAATTGTTACTACCCCCTTAACCACCTGTCCGTCTTTGTTGAGTTTAAGGACGTAGTAATATACTCCTGTACTGAGTCCCTGGCCAGACCAATCATTTTTATAACTTCTTGCGTGGTAGACCTCTTCCCCCCAACGATCGACGACGATCAATTCTGAATTCGTATAGAGTTCGATGTTCGGTATTTCGAAGAACTGATTGTAGTTGTCACCATTTGGCGTAAACACATTGGGTACCGTGATCGGGTGATTGAAATTAAACCGTATGGGGTTTGACCAACTCTCGTTAGCTCCATCATGCTCAACAGCACGAATGGCATATTGATGCTTAAATCCAGCCCCTCCGATTTGATCGGAAAACGAATCATCCAGGTTATTAATACTGCCGACGAATCTATATCCTTTGCTTAAGTCAAGCTTTCTCCACAGTTCATAATGATCAACTCCCACTTTCCAGTTTATATATTTATTCCAGCGCAAGTCAACGTAATCCGTTACAGTATCTGCTATACCTGTCAACAGTATACTCGTGTGAATCGGCGTTGTGATGTACTCTTTTTTGCATTGATCTGAGAGATTCAGATAGTAACTAAAGGTGTGATCAAGCGTAGGTAGATCAGGATCCTTAAAGCGATTGGTGGTATCTTGAAATGCACCCACAAATTGCCAGTCGGTTGCATCATCTTCGCGTCTGAACAACGATGTTATGTTACCTGGCAGCAGATCAGGCCTGGCAATCTTCCACGAAACGTCGATGTTTTTTTCTATAGTCGTGTCGACGCTGACGGCATTGAGCATTAATTCAGTTAATGGATTAAATACACTATTGTATCGATCGACCATAACAGTATCAGAGGCGGGACATCCAAAGTTATCGATTACCGATATCCAGTACTTACCAAGCTGATCGGTTTTAAGAAATTGGTCAGTGCTCCCGTCCCGCCATAGCCAACTGAAATTTGACTTGCCATCGATCTTTGCGCTATCACCTGCGCACAAGAAGATATCCGGTCCAAGGTCTTCCTTGCCTGTTCGCACTGCGAGACGCAACGTGTCGGTGAGTGTACAATTATCGCGCGTCGTCGTTACCCAATAGCTGCCTGGATCCTTCACCTGAATGGATTGCGTTGTTGCTCCAGTACTCCACAGATAAGTTTCCTTGCCTGATCCAGCATCAATCAGTAAACTATCGCCTTGGCAGATCGCGCGGTCATCTCCAATAAACAACACGCTGAAAGATGAAAAGTATCCGTACCTGCATGACGTGCCGGCATTCCCATTGATTATACCCGCTTGAAAAGAAGATTGGCTGTTAGTGAGTACGCTTCCCTGGCCAACCGCTACGTCGCTCACATCATATTCAATCTGTGCTGTGTACCATTCTCCGCCGCTGCCGGGCACAAGGGTGAATTTCGACGCTGGTACATTTAAATCTTTGCCTCCACTAGTGAGTTTAAAATATTGCAGAGCATCTTTCTTAGCGAGGATATTCATTCCAAAGAATTCAGCATTGCTGCGAGTAAAACTTACGCGTTTCGAACCCGTACAATTGATAGGTGGCAGCACCGCCATCCCTACTTCGCATCCGAAGCCGGTAACATGGAGCACATAAATTTTTTTGCTACCCACAACATAAATTGCAGGAAGCGTGATCTCGACACGATGTAATTGTCCCGCGTTGAGATGTGCAACGGGCACGCTAACACCTGAAACGAAAATATCAGTGTTATCTTCAATAGCCATGATGAAAAGAAATTCAGGTTTATTTAGAAACCCACGCGGTACGATGTACTCTTTCCCTGTGACTTTTATGGGGATCAGTTGATCACCTAGCAGATCGCGGCATCCACCGTCTTTCATTACCGAATCATCTTTGAGTGTGATGGCAATCGGCTTTGTGGAATTCACAACTGTTCCTACAAAGTTATTGGCCGCCAGATTACCAGGCTTTTTAAATGAATAAGTTTCGCCGGCATTCAATTTAACCGTGATGGTTTTTTCGCCTTCATGGCCTTCAACTGGTTTCGATGGTATCACGGTTACGACGGTGTTATCTTCTGTCGCCACTATATCGAATGACGCATACGGCAAAGGCAAGTAATCCGTAGCATTGTTATATTCGTCTTGCCAAGGCAACATGAAGTTGTTTCCCAAACCATTTTTACCTTTCAGTACGAAAATTTCATTATTGAAGAATGATGCTTCTTCGTAGTAAACCGTGATGGGTGTAGTGGATGTGATCTTGAGGCCGGTATTCATCACAACGTTCGGCATATTGGTCTCCAGATCTGAGAGCAGATCACTGAGGATAACCGTTTGAGTCGTGGCGGCGGGAATGTTGTAAACCCCCAATTGTAATTTCCTGGCGGGCATCGTTACAGTAACGATAGCCGCATCATCGACTGATGACATACGCAACAAAAGCGGACGATCGCCATGGCCAAATGTAACCTCTGGCGGAGCAAACCAAAACTCAGTATCGATTTGAGCATCGGCGGCGCTCACAAAGATCAGGCAAACTATCGCAATCAGGTAAAGTCTATTCATTCAGTCAATAATGAATAAAATTTACGAAGTACTGCCTGCTTTTACTATCACGCTACAAATGAATCGGATAAAAATGCCGGATTTGACAGTTTGATCTGTGTGTTTGTAAATTTTCGTCATGCGATGAGGACGTATTCGCAACTAAAAGATCTATCACAACGCCTTTGCGCCTAACCAGGGAAGCGTAAACTGAAAAATCGAGCCCAACCCTTCCCCACTTTCAACCCACAACCTGCCGCCATTCTTTTCGACAAATTCTTTACAAAGAATCAGCCCTAGCCCGGTTCCTTTTTCATTTGCTGTCCCCTTTGTAGAATGTTTGGAGTCAATTCTGAAAAGATTCTTCACAACATTGTCGCTCATGCCTACGCCGTTATCACGAACAGACACCCTAATGGTATCAGCATCCGGATGTGCGTTAATCCATATTTCACCTTTTACAGGCGTGAATTTGATTGCGTTCGAAATCAAATTTCTAATCACCGTGCTGACCGAGTTCTTGTGCGCAAGCACTGTCAGACTGTCCTTCGATTCATTGTGTATCACGATATCCTTGAAACCAGCTTGTGCTGCCAGCAGCGATTGATTATCGACAAGCATTTCAACAATGTCAAAAGGCTCAGGTTTAAAATCTATATTCCCGGTTTGTGATCGAGACCAGTCTAAAAGATTCTCGAGAAGAGAAGATAAATTTTTCAATGACTTGTCAAAATCCTTTGCCAGCATAGTGATCTCTTCTTTGCTAAGGCTATCAGCATGATTGATCAGTAAATTACTGAACGAACTAAGAGAGTTGAGTGGTCCCTTCAGATCATGACTGATGATCGAAAAGAATTTGTCCTTCGTGGCATTCAGTTCCTGAAGTTCCAGATTTTGTTCATTTAGTTTTTTGCTATCTCTGCGCTTACTGATGTAGAAATACACTACGATCGTAATCAGGACCGCACTAAATAAGATTATCGCTATATAAAACTTTTGTCGAAGCGCAGCTTTTTCAAGTGCATCCTGTTTATCCTTTCGATCGATTTGCAATGCGTCGATCGTGCTTTCCTTTTTCTTTAGCTCATAACGATTCTGCGACTCAACTGATCTTTGCTCGTTGACCTCTCCCTGAATGAGTTCGATCATAGCGATGTAGTCGTTTTTATACTTCAGCGCTTGCGTATAGTCCTGAGATGCTTCATAACACAGACTCAGATATTCGTAAGCATGTGAAAGCTGCTTTCTATCCTGAGACGTCCTGGCTTCATTGAGACCGAGAAGAAGGTTCTCGATCGCTTTTAGAATCTCGTGCTGTTCAAAAAACAAACGGCCGAGATTGTTGTATGACTCGGCCATTCCGCGCCGGTCAGAAATCCGTTTCCTGATTTCGAGCGCGACGGAGTGGTTAGTCTCCGATTTGTCGTGTCGCTTCATCACGCGATACAGTTCGCCGACATCGTTCAACATCCGCGCCTCATTTTGTTTATCTCCAATCACGCGATAGATCGCAAGCGCTTGTTTTTGGTAGTCTAACGCAGATTCAAATTTTCCGTCAGTAGTTTCAAGGAGTCCAAGATTGAGTAACGCCTTTGCGCGATATGCTCGTGCCTCAAGCCCATCAAAGCCGAGGACTTTCTCGAAACTCATGCGCGCCTCAACCGGTCGACCTGACCTTCTGTTCAACTCGCCTAACTCCGTCAGAACCAGGGCTGCAACGGACTGGTTATCCGCCAAAGGAAGTCGCTTCGCAGCATTGAGGTATTCTTCACCCTTATCATAATAACCTACCTCTGTAAAAACCTTAGCCATCGTGACATAAGTGAATAACAGTTGAGGCTCAAGGTCGTGAGTCTCCTCAATACTCAGCGCCCTGATCAATGCATCCATCGCAGCACCATAGTCAAAAGTACGTGTGAGTTGTAAAACCGCTGATTCATTCAAGAGTATGGCCTGCCTTTCAAAGTCACGGCTGTCTTCAGCCATCGCAAGCTGTTTCTTCCGGTGATCAAGCGCCTGGTCAATTTTCCATTGCTTTTTGTCGCGAAATAGATTCTCGTACCAATCGAGGTCTGCCTGACTAAAAACTGTGGTCAAGTCAAAAAAAACCAAGGAGCTTAGCAGGATGCCCCGCAAGACGTAATGCACGCCAAAAATTTTATTCAAAGTTATTAACATTTCCCTTCAAAAAATGATGCAATAGCATCTCATTAGGTGTGTTACTTGTATCCAAACGCAGGCAATCACTCCAAAATTGTTACCTCGAGTTCCATCCTTTTGACCGCCACAAATAGAGGACTATACTGACCCATCAACTATTCGTCCAATAGCTGCATTTGAAAGTAATTGTTACGAAAGCCAAACTGAGCGAATGCCATCATCGGTTAAATTCCATGGCCTAAATCTAAGGATCGCCTTTCCTTTACTATTTTTATGACGGTCGAAAAAAATGCAATACTGACTGCTGACTTTAAGCAAGCTCATGGTTCTAACGCCGGCTATTCTGCCCTCGAGCGCTGAAAAAATCGCGCCACGGTCATTGCTACCTTTGTCATTCCTCTTACACATATCGTGCTATGATCCAAGTTGTTCCTCCGCCTGATCGATTCTCAAAACTGGACGGTCGGCAAGTATGCTATGCACCCCTTTCCAAATAGCGACGTGCTCTGCAGTGGTGCCTTTTGTCCTACTACTCGCGA
Organism: Chryseolinea sp.; assembly: GCA_039916665.1. Classification (GTDB taxonomy): domain Bacteria; phylum Bacteroidota; class Bacteroidia; order Cytophagales; family Cyclobacteriaceae; genus Chryseolinea. Next base: position 40,765 of record JBDSKX010000227.1, read on the forward strand.
ACATACACGTTGAAATTGCTTAAGGGGAAATGGTCGTGGCGTTTAACCCAAAGGTAATAGGCTATGGCGCTATCCCTATTATTATCGCAACACTAATGCTGTGAAAATCATATGTTGCAGGAGAGGGTGCCCGTGTCCAGCGCGAAAAGCAAGGAAATCATCAAGCGAATAGAACACTTCAGAAATGTCATAAGGATGAATTAATATTTACTTTCTAACTTCGAGAGGATTGTTGCTGCCCACAATCTCACAACCATTCGCGTCATAGATAACCATTCACGCAAATATTAAAGCCGATGTACGAGAGTTTGTTTCAACAGACCCTTTGTTAAAATGACCAAACTAAATATCCTCCCATTACTTACGTTCTTCATAGCGTTGAACCTTGTTGACGTCATGTCGTCTGATGCCCAGGCTACGCAAACCATCCGTGGCAGAGTTATTGACGCGATAAGCAATGCACCTTTACCTGGCGCAAACGTAGTCCTCTTGAATAGCGGCTCGACATTTAAAGGCAGCATTTCAGATGCAGAAGGAATATTTCGGATCGAAGGAGTTCTTGTAGGCCGTCACTCAATAAAGGTGACGTTCATAGGATACGAGGAGCAAACCATTCCAAATATAGTCGTGACGGCCGGCAAAGAGATCGTACTTTCTCTCTCCTTAACGGAAAGTATTAGTCAGCTATCGGAAGTGACCGTTACCGACGACACGCGCGCTGACAAGACCGCCACGAACAATGACCTGGCTGTCGTAAGCGCGCGCTCATTTAATGTCGACGATACAAAGCGGTACGCGGGAGCTATTGGAGACCCATCAAGAATGGCAGCAAACTTTGCGGGCGTCGTGGGTGGCAATGATTCGCGTAACGATATCGTTGTTCGTGGAAATTCACCGACAGGTATGCTGTGGCAACTTGAAGGAATGAACATCCCAAATCCAAACCACTTTGGTGCGCTTGTCAGCACAGGCGGACCAGTGAGTATGCTAAACAATAACAACCTCGACAAGTCCGATTTCATGACGAGTGCTTTCCCGGCACAATACGGCAATGCAACGGCCGGGGTATTCGACATCAAGCTTCGAGATGGCAATAATGAAAAACGTGAATTGATGGGGCAAATTGGATTCAACGGTTTTGAAGCCGGCGCTGAAGGCCCTTTGAAAACAAAATCCGGTGGATCATACATTGCAAACTACAGATACTCCACGTTAGGAGTATTTCAGGCGCTGGGAATAGAATTTGGAACAGGCAGCAACACACCGCTCTATCAGGATCTGAATTTTAAGGTAAGTCTGCCAACGGCAAATGGTGGCAAGTGGTCCATCTTTGGATTGGGAGGGATCAGCAGCATCGACCTGCTCGGAAGTAAAGCCGATCTCAGCAGCAATACCAATCTCTATGGAAATGAAAATGACGATTCGTTCGCGAATTACGGTGCTGGTGTTCTTGGTATTTCCTATGAGAAGACGATCAAAAACAGCTACATAAGGGTTACCGCAGGAGCAAGTACTACGAGAGAAAAATTCGACTCGGATTCACTGGTAAGAAATAGTAAAAACGAAGTGATCAGCGCGTACAAACGAGCTGAGGGTAGCATGAAAACTCAGAAGTATTCTTTCAACTTCTACACGCGGACGAAGTTCAATGCAAAAAACAGTCTGACCTCCGGACTCTACATCGACCTGAGCCATTTCAATCTCTTCAACCGTGAGTTGTATGCTAACTTGAACAGGGACTCAGTCAGGCTCGACGTCAGGGACAATGCGATTCTATATCAGGGATATTCAACATGGAAACATAGATTCAATCAGAATTTTATCTTCAACGCCGGCGTACATGCACAATACTATTCGCTCGCGTCAGAATTTGTTGTCGAACCTCGCACAAGCTTTCAGTACATCATCGATGCAAAACATTCGGTGGCGATCGGATATGGTATTCATAACCAGGCACAAAATGTGACCACCAGTTTCATTCAGACACGAACCTTAGCTGGACAAATTCTGACAACAAACAAAGATCTCGGATTCACAACGAGCCAGCATATGGTGCTGACTTACGATTGGAACATTACTTCAAATATGCGGATTAAAACGGAAGCCTATTATCAACGATTATCCAACGTACCCGTTCAGCGCAGACCCACCTCCTACTCAGCATTAAATGGAGGAATTAGTTTCGGGATTGATGCAGAGGACAGTCTGGCCAACACCGGCTCAGGAAGAAACTATGGACTCGAATTAACGCTGGAAAGATTTTTCAGCAAAGGTTACTACTTTTTGATCACCACGTCATTGTTTGATTCTAAATACAAAGGAAGTGATGGCATCCTGCGCAATACAGCATTCAACACAAATTACGTATTCAACGCGCTGGCCGGCAAAGAGTGGCAAGTTGGAGGTGGTAAAAATTTTATTTCAGTTAATATCAAGTTAACCACCATTGGCGGTAAGCGACTTACTCCTGTAAATTTCGAGGCGTCTCAGCAACGTGGGACGACAGTCTATGACGAGAACAACGCTTTCGGCGCTCAGCAAACACCCTATTTTCGAACCGATCTGAGATTAACTTATCGCAAGGAATACGCCCATAGTACATTGGAAACTTCACTCGACCTGCCAAATCTAACTAACCATAAGAACGTATTTCTACAAAGCTACAATCCGCGGACAAACACTGTCATTACACAATACCAACAGTCCTTTTTCCCTGTGCCCTACGTAAGATTCACGTTTTGACAAGTCGAGTCGTCAGTATTAATTATTTAATACTTTGATAACTTGTGGTATGAGTGATCAGATCGTGTAATATTCATTTTTGATAGTGATTGAAAAACCAGATGATATAAGGATGAAATTGATATTGACTTCACTACTTGCCTTGATTTGCCATTGCGCAAGTGCTCAACGAAAAGCAGTTTTTATTATTGTCGATGGAATACCTGCCGACGTGATTGAAAAACTTAGGCCCCCGATGCTGATGGGAATCGCCGGTAAACGCGGGTATTCAAAATCATACGTTGGCGGATTGAAAGATGGATATTCCCAGTCGCCGACAATTTCCGCTGTGGGCTATAATCATGTGCTCACGGGTACGTGGACAAACAAACACAATGTCTGGGACAATGATATCAAAGATCCAAACTACAATTATTGGAACATGTTCAGAATCCTGAAACATGAAAGGCCTGAATCAAAGACTGCGATTTTCTCTACATGGCAGGACAACAGAACCAAACTCGTAGGTGATAAATTGGCTAAGGCGGGTAATGTTAGCATTGATTATGCTTTTGATGGGTTCGAACTTGACACCGCGAGATTTTCGCACAATAACAAGCGGTACATTTCAGATATAGACGCCTTGGTATCGGCCGAAGCTGCAAAGTATATCCAGCAAAATGGTCCCGACTTAAGTTGGGTTTATCTTGAGTTTACGGATGACATGGGTCATGCGTTTGGCGATAGTCCTCAGTTTTACGATGCCATAAAAAAGGCTGATGAACAACTAGGGGAAATATGGCGTGCAGTTCAGGAACGCCAGACGAAGTTCAACGAGGACTGGATGATTGTCATCACGACCGACCACGGCCGCGACGCAAAAACGGGTAAAGGGCATGGCAATCAAAGTGATCGCGAAAGAACTACATGGATGGTGACGAACGCAACCGGACTCAACAAGCATTTTTACAACGGCCTGGCTGCAGTTGACATTGCCCCTTCAGTCTTGAGGTATCTGAACACAAATATTCCAGATGGAATTCGAGAAGAAATGGACGGCATTCCATTCATTGGGAAAATATCGCTCGACCATTTGCACGCCGAAAAGAATGGCAATAACATCAACCTGACATGGAACAGTGATTCAAACGAAAACGCGACGATTCTGCTCAGCACCACAAATAATTTCAAAACTGGTGAACCTGATACGTATCAAACGGTTGGAACGACTAAACTGAGTGCAAAGAAATTTACAATCGACGCAAGTAAATATCCATCTTCATTTTATAAGATCGTTGTTAAAGGAAACGACAACTGGTCAAATGTATGGATTTCTATTAAGTGATATTACACTTTCACTACTTGCTTTGCGCCCCACGGGAAAATACTCATAGCACCTTTTCTCCGTTTCAGTATTCCGAGACCTTCAATCAGTTTAACATCAGATTTATAGACACCATTGTCCTGGAAATGAAAATTAAACATTTGGCGGGATGACTCAGATTTGAAGAGTGTAACGTAATGTAAACCATTCTTAAAACTCATGGAAGGTATTCTTATGATCATCGGCATCTGCGAGGCACAGACATTTTTATCAATGCGATCATATTGAAAATAAGTTTTATCAGAGAGTCGAAGTTCGCCCTGTGTTTCACGTCTCAACAAATCGCTAAGGTTAAGCTGAAATCCAGGAATGTATCCGGTGAATGGTCGCGGTCCGTCAGGAAATAGTTTTTTATCTGTTATTCGATCCAGGTATGGGTATGGACGCCCTTTGTAAGAATTCCATACCGCTGCGATCCACACAATGGATGCCGGGCCACAGTAAACACCGTAGCGCGATGCAATGTTACCAGCGATATCGGCAGAAATCAATGACGACCATTGTGGCTTGTCGCTTTTGGAACCAGGTGTCGCATCCATCTTCTTCTGTCCAGCGGAGTCCATCGTCCAAAAATACAAAGTCCTGACCTCATTCCGACTTCATACATTGAACAGAACTGTTATTCGAAGTCGTCAAGATCTATAGCAGGATTGTTACCCTCGCAAACCATCACAGATATGAGCGCATACTTGGGACAGGTCGGAACCATTAGTGGTTGAATCCACCTTGGCTTACTGCACTTCCGAACTCGAAGGTTGTTCTATTGCAACCAGATCCTCAGTCAGGTTGTGATTTTCATCAACAAAACAAGCAAAAGCCATCTTCTCTGTAAAACCGATCCAGACTTCGGTGCTGTCTACAAGATGATACTTGTAAACGGTGCGTCCAGGGTCTTCTAATTTCTCCGTTTCTCCAAAACTTTCCTTAATATCATTGATATCCATGTCCGCTTTGAGATGTTGCCGGAAGTAATCGAGACTTCCTTCGGGAGCTTTGTTCCGCGAACAGGAACATAGTACCATTACAGAAAAAGCGATAATCAGATTAGGACTGAACGAACGCGGGAAAGTGATGAAACGCATAGGTACAAAATGGCCAATAATGTAATCAAAGATTGTAATATTGATCTACTGTACGCTAAAAATAAATTTTCTTGAAGGTACCTTACAATCACCCTCCTGAGCGCTAACTGCCCTAAGTGTTGCGTTTTTGTAAGTGTGGTTATAGAGAAAATTCCGCAGTGAGATTTTGAAAGTCTGAAGATAAGGTGATCGTTTCGACCAGGTTTTGGCATGATCGATTGGTGATCCATATGCGCTGTCAGATGCGATTGCAAATAGGGAATATCACGCGCCACCGAATCACGGATGTCACAAGCAACAGAAGTGAACAATATTAGAGCGAAAAAAACCACTGATCTAATCAGCCAGAAAACGTGACGAACTACCTAGCTCCAAATAACGAAATAACCAAATAGCCAAATAACTACCAGTCTCCGTCATCCTTTTTCTTCGTCTTCGACTCCACAAACTGGAGCTTGTCGGTAAATGACTTATCCAGAAGTCCCAACATATTGGGTCTACACCAATCCGGAGCCATAATGGTGCCGTTGTTCTTGCAGGCAAAGCTTGTTAGATTTTCCTTGGATGTGATCTTCTTGTAACCAATATCACCCGTAAGTTGAATATCGCTTAAAGTAACGCGATACTTTCCGTCCTTAAATCCAACGACTGCTTTTCCACTGTACTTGCCGGTTTGAATGATTGATGGTGTACCCACTTGTGTGAATTGAAATTTCTTATAGTCGATCGTCAGGTCATTCATGTCAAATGTGATGTCGTCGCCACTGAGTTGAACGTTGCTGAGAAAAGGTAATGTCTTATAGTACTCGGCTAGTTTCGCCGCCGACGCAGAATCCTGCAAAAATATCTTCTGATAAATAATCTGTTGCTCGGATATTTTGAAGTTTCCGAAGGAAGCATTGCCCTGACCAAGCGTAGCGAGCGATAAAAGACAACATACAACAGCAATGCAGTTTTTCATAGAAGCAGCGGTGAACTGTCTCTAAGTTAATTAAACCATATGAATGATTTATCGAGGGTTATAAAAACAATGGTCATTCAACCATCAGGGTGGTTGAATGACCATACATTTCGTTTGAATAATAATTAAATGAACTTGTTGATCAGGTTCTCAACGTATTCCTGGCGACCGCTGAGTTGTTGAGGCTCGCCATTTTCATGGGCGAGTTTTCTCAATGCCTCCAGTGAAAGTCTTCCTTGAGAGAATTGTTTTCCTTTACCCGTATCGAAGGAGCTGTAACGTTCCTTTCGGATATTGTTGTATTCACCGTCATCCAGAATAGCCTGCGCAGTCAAAAGTGCACGGGCAAAAGTATCCATCCCTCCGATGTGCGCATAGAAAATGTCAATCAGGTCTGTCGAGTTGCGCCGGGTCTTCGCGTCAAAATTTACCCCGCCGTTACGGAACCCGCCTGATTCAAGAACAACCAGCATTGATTCAGTCAGCTCATAAAGATTGTTCGGAAATTGATCCGTGTCCCATCCATTCTGATAATCACCCCTGTTGGCATCCATGCTACCGAGTACGCCGGCATCAGCAGCAACTTGTAATTCGTGTTGCATGGTATGATGCGCGAGCGTTGCGTGGTTAACTTCTAAGTTGAGTTTAAAATCATCCATCAGATCGTATTGTCTGAGAAACGATATTACCGTAGCAGAGTCAAAATCGTATTGGTGTTTTGTAGGCTCCATTGGTTTCGGCTCAATCAGGAACGTGCCCTTGAAACCATTCTTCCTTCCGTAGTCGCGCGCCATGTGCAGGAAGTTGGCGAGATGCGCCTGCTCACGTTTCATATTGGTGTTTAGCAGCGACATGTATCCTTCTCTCCCGCCCCAGAAAACGTAATTGGATCCGCCTAGCGCTATCGTTGCATCTAACGCATTTTTCACTTGTGCACCTGCCCAGCAGACTGTATTGAAATCAGGGTTGGTAGCCGCTCCGTTCATGTATCTCGGATTAGAAAACATGTTTGCAGTTCCCCACAACAGTTTGACTCCCGACGCTTTCTGTTTCTCCTTCGCGTAATCAACAATCTTGGCCAGCCTGCTTTCAGACTCTTTTAATGTCGGCCCCTCATCTACTAAATCGTAATCGTGGAAACAATAAAATGGAGCGCCAATTTTGGTAATGAATTCGAATGCGGCATCCATCTTGTCATATGCGCGTCCCATCGCATCATCACTTTCATTCCATGGAAAGCTTTTTGTTCCAGGTCCGAAAGGGTCGCCGCCTGTTCCACAGAACGTATGCCAATATGCGATGGCAAAACGAAAGTGTTCTTGCATCGTTTTTTTACCTACGCGCTGTTTTGGATTATAGTATTTGAATGCAAGTGGATTGTCAGAATCCGGACCTTCGTATTTAATGGTTTTGATACCTTTGAAGTACGTTTTGTTTCCAAGTGAAGCTTTCATGTTTATCTGTTTATTGATGATTGAAAAGTCATTGAATAATTTAAGCGTGCTGAGTGCTCAATTGTTTTTTCAGCGTAAAGTTCCAGTGTTGATACGCCTGGGTATATTCCTCGCGTAAGGCTGGACGTGGTTCTTCAGAACGAATTATCTTCAGTCCACGGAACGCTTCTTCGAACGATCCGTAAACTCCCGCTCCAATACCGGCACCGAGCGCTGCCCCTTTGGCACCGTCCGTATCATAAAGTTCAAGACGCGCGCCGATGGTATTTACAAATGCTTCCCTGAACAACGGACTGAGAAACATGTTTGCGTTGCCCGCGCGTATCACTTCTGTTTCAAGACCCATTTCTCCGAGCACATCAAATCCATATTTCAAGGCAAATACAATTCCCTCTTGTGCTGCTCTGAAAAGGTGAGATTGTCCATGCCTGTTGAAATTGAGGCCATGGAATGAGGCGTTGATATTTTTATCTTCCAGCACGCGTTCTGCACCATTACCAAAAGGCAGAATGGTGAGCCCATCACTACCGATAGGCGCTTTCAAACCAATGTTGTTAATCTGGTCATAACCAAGCGGCGAGCCTGCGCCCTGTGACTGCCTTCGAAGCCAGCTATTGAGTATACCGGTACCGTTGATGCAAAGCAATATGCCGTTTCTCCTGGCGGAGTCGCGGTCATTGACGTGAATAAATCCATTAACTCTGGATTTGGGATCATAGGCATTCTTTTCTGTAACGCTATAAATAACACCCGACGTGCCCGCAGTCGCCGCTGTCTCACCAGGATTCAAAACATTCAATGAAAACGCATTATTGGGTTGATCACCTGCACGGTAACTGACCGGTGTTCCTTCCCGGAGCGTCAACAACGCAGCTACTTCTTTTCTGATTTTACCCTGTATCGAGAATGTAGGAACCGGCGGCGGTAGAACATCTTTGCTAATTTCGTAGTGAGATAGTAACGCATCAGAGACTTTGCCGTCGTGATAGTCCCAGAAAATTCCTTCAGACAACCCGGACTTGGTAGTGACAATATCACCTGTCAGTTTCATCGCGATGTAGTCGCCCGGCAACATCACATTGCTGATCTTGCTAAAAATCTCAGGTTCAAATACTTTGACCCATCGGAGTTTTGACGCTGTGAAATTCCCAGGCGAATTGAGGAGATGCTGTAAGCAAAAAGTTTCACCAAGGGAGTGAAAAGCATTCTTACCAATCTCAACGGCACGGCTATCGCACCATATAATGGACGGCCGAAGGACTTTCTGATTCTTATCCACACAAACCAGTCCGTGCATTTGATATGAGATCCCTACAGCAGCGATGTCATGTCCATTAACGCCCGCCTTTCGCAGACACGCCTGAAGACTGTTTATCGCATGTTCCCACCACAGTCCAGGATCTTGTTCTGCCCATCCTGTATGCACTGCCTGCATGGCCATTTCTTCAGAGGGTGATTGTGCGGAGGCAACGACCTGGCCAGTAGTAGCATCGATGATAGACGCCTTTACAGAAGAACTGCCAATATCGTACCCTAAAAGGTATTTAATCATAAAAACTAAATTACAATCGATTGAATGTTGGGTAAAGATATAACTTATAGTACATTTGACTAGAAGTAGGGCTGAATTATTTTCAGTTTGGTTTATCACCACCTCGCTCCTATTTAGGCCTACAATAATAGCAACCGACTACTTTTAATGTCTGAACTGGTTATAGACGCCCTTTCTATCGACAGCCTGATCTTCGGATTCAAGAAAACCGAACTGGATGTGTTGTTGGTGCAACACGGTGAAGGTATAAGTAAAGGGAAGTGGGCATTGCCTGGTGGATGGATAAAGTACTCTGAGAGTATTGATGACTCTGCGAACAGAATATTGAAAGACCTCACGGGAGTATCCAACATCTACTTGGAACAACTCAAAGCATTTGGAAGCGTGAGCCGGTATCCAAACAAACGCGTTATCACGATAGCATTTTATGCGCTGGTTAAGCCAGAGAACTACATCCTCCAACCTGGATTCACTGCCGCAGACGCGCAGTGGTTTAAAATCAGCGAGGTACCAGAGCTCCCCTATGATCATAAAGCGATTCTTGACCACGGGCTGCGTTATCTGAAACACAAGGTGCGTCACGAACCCATCGGCTTCAATCTAATACCGAAGAAGTTTACACTGCTTCAACTTCAGGAGCTTTACGAAGCGATACTCGAACAAAAACTTGACAAGCCAAATTTCAGAAGAAAGATAATGAAAATGGACTTTCTGGAACTCTGTGACGAAAAGCAGACCGCTGTTTCTCATCGGGCAGCGAGTCTGTTCCGCTTTGATAAAAAGAAATACAAAATGTTAAAGGAGAAAGGGATCACTTTCGAGTTATGAAAGGAAAATCTGCCAACAGCCCGGTCAAGACTATTTAGAGATTTTTGCCCCTTCTATAGTCATTGGGACTATAACAATTTCTGTATTTTACATATCTTGCAATCCGTTGCAGCGCGGTGTTCACGCTTCCATCCTGATGTAAGGGTGTAATATTTCGCGCAACTTAACACCGGCCCATTCAACATGTTTCTACCAAACTCTGACAAGAATTTATATGTCCTGGCACATATTGAAAATTCATCCCTGGTGAGCCGTGAATTCAAATGATATACCTATTTCAAAAATCAACTAAGTCTAAACCTAACCAGATAAAAATATGAGTGAACACAACCCAAAAAGACTTTTCTACGGCAGTTGCTTTGCATTGATAACAACGGCCTTTTCCTTCAGTATTAGAACAGGGATTTTGCCTGAGCTAGGGGAAACGTTTAATCTAACAGCACAGCAGCTGGGGTTTATTAACTCCATGTTTTTTTTCGGGTTCCCGATCTCCATGGTATTGGGTGGAATTTTTTATGGCTCGCTAGGCCCTAAGAAAATCATGATGTTTGCATTTGTTGCTCACACCATTGGCATCATCATGACCATTTTCGCTGGTGGATACACCGGCCTACTGATCTCTACATTATTTATCGGACTTGGTAATGGATGTACGGAAGCGGCTTGTAATCCAATGATCGCGACAGCGTATAGCGGAAAACAGATGAATACGCTTTTGAATCGATTTCACATGTGGTTTCCCGGAGGAATCGTCCTGGGAAGCCTTATATCTTTTGTAATGACAAAAATGAATTTGGGTTGGGAAGCTCAGATATGGATCATCATGATCCCTACCTTGATATATGCCTATTTGTTTTATGGACAGACATTTCCAGAACCTAAAAGCCAGGAATTTACGTCACTCACTGAAAATCTTAAAGCGATGGCAACGCCGCTCTTTGTGTTCATGTGTGTCTGTATGACGTTGACCGCTATTTCGGAATTCGGACCTTCCCAATGGGCTAGCCTCGTCTTGGCTAAAAGTGGTGCTGAGCCTATGGTTATTGTAGCGTTAACCTTTGGGGTTTCAGCAACAGGACGCTACTTCGGTGGAGAATTTGTGCATCGTTTTGATCAAACCGGTGTTTTACTCGGCTCAGCAGTCGTTACAACCATTGGCATAACCTTATTATGTACGCAAACAGGGCCGCTGGCCTATTTGGCGGCTATTATATTTGGAATGGGTGTCTGTTATTTTTGGCCAAACATGATTGGATTCGTTGCTCAGAAAATGCCATTGAGTGGCGCAATTGGGATGTCTGTTGTCGGAGCGTTCGGCATGCTTTCAACATCCATTTGGCAGCCGTTCATTGGCGGATGGATTGACAGTGCGAGAATCAAGGCTGAATCTACAGGCCTCAGCGGGGACGCACTAGAACTTGCGGCGGGTCAGGCAACCCTTAAAACCATGACAATATTTCCAATTATTTTAATTGTTCTGTTCACAATATTGCTGTTCTGGCAGCGGGGTAAAGCGAAAGCACAGCTTGTCTGAAACAGATAATATCTATCAGATAAATGAAAGAGGATGGTCAGAAAAACCATCCTCTTTCTTTTTTTCGTAAATCAACAAAAGCCTGTAAATTGTTGACTACGATGAAAAGATTATTAGCTGTTTTCCTTTTGATCTCATCGCAAACGATGGCCCAAAAATTAGTCATTCAGGATAACGTAAGGTTTCTCGCGCTCGGCGATTCATATACAATTGGAGAAAGCGTGACCAAAGCTTCAAGATGGCCATTTTTACTCATTGACTCATTACACAGTCGCGGAATCGATGGACTGGAACCGTCAATCATCGCCACGACGGGATGGAGAACAGACGATCTGAAGAAGGCCATTTCAAAAGCAAAACTCAAACCCGAATATACCTTAGTGTCGCTTTTAATCGGCGTCAATAATTTTTTCCAGGGCAAGACTGTCGAGGCATTCGCGCCTGAATTCGAAGAACTTTTATTGACAGCCATCCGACTTGCAAAAGGAAATAAATCTTCAGTGTTTGTAGTGTCTATTCCTGACTATGGATACACCCCTTTTGGGAAAGACAATCAGGAGAAAATCACCAAAGGAATAAACTCATTCAACGAAGTGAGTAAAAGGATCACTGAAGCGCTCGGTGTCAAATATATCAACATCACCGATATCTCGCGTCGCGGCATCCACGAGCCGGATCTAATCGCAACGGATGGCCTACACCCGTCTGAGAAAATGTACGCGGAATGGGTCTTAAGGATCATTAGCGAATCCAAAATTGAAGCCGCGAAAGCAGAGGAAAACTGAAATGGATGGTCGTAAATGACGCCGTTCACATAAGTTTACAATTCGCAGTTTACAATTAAAACTCACTACTAAGCCTCAAGCTTCACCACTTTCTCCTTTACCATGATCTCAATAGGGTCTCCGGATTCCAACGTCGTCACAACATCCACTCCACTTACTTTGATCTTGATGACACGCCCTCTGAACTCAAGTCTAAATGAATAAGATTTCCACTTATCAGGGATAAATGGATTGAACTGCAGCTGACCTTTTCTAACGCGCATTCCACCAAAACCTTTTACTACACTCATCCACGTCCCCGCCATTGAAGTGATGTGGCATCCTTCCTCTGTATCGTTGTTGTAGTCGTCGAGATCGAGCCGTGCTGTACGCAGATAAAACTCGTAAGCGATGTCTTTGTAACCGAGTTTGGCAGCGAGTATGGCGTGCACGCAAGGCGACAACGACGATTCATGAACGGTCATAGGTTCATAAAAATCGAAGTTTTTTCGGATAGTTTCGGTTTCAAAATCGTCCTCAAACAAATAGATACCTTGCAATACGTCTGCCTGTTTAATGAAACATGATCTAAGGATACGATCCCATGACCATTTTTGATTTATCGGGCGCTGTTCCGGCTTTAAATCGTTGACACGCAAAAGTTCTTTATCGAGAAACCCGTCCTGTTGAAGAATCACTCCCCTCCTGGTATCTTCTGGAAAGTACATCTTCTCGGAAATTTCTTTCCACTTCGCTGATTCTACAGGTTCGTTGAATTTCGTTTTGGACACAATCTCGGCATATCGTTTTGAGTCGGCTGACTTGACATAAGCTATTGACTCTAGCGTAAATCTAAGCGTCCAGGCACCGAGATAATTCGTATACCAATTGTTGTTGACATTGTTTTCGTATTCGTTTGGACCTGTTACCCCGAGGATAACATATTTATTCTTATCCGCCGACCAGTTGACACGCTGCGCCCAGAATCTTGAAATACCGAGCAATACTTCTAATCCGTATTCTGTGAGATAATGCTGATCCCCAGTGTAATCAATATAATCGCGCATCGCATAGGCCATCGCGCTCGTTCTGTGGATCTCTTCAAAGGTAATCTCCCACTCGTTGTGACACTCTTCACCATTCATGGTTACAAATGGATAGAATGCCGCACCATCTGTGAATCCCAGCTTCTTCGCGTTCTCAATCGCCTTCGGCAGATGCTTGTAACGATAGATCAAAAGATTTCTGGCAACCTTTTGCTCAGACGTGCCGAGATAGAATGGAATACAATAGGCTTCCGTATCCCAATAAGTACTCCCACCATACTTTTCTCCCGTAAATCCCTTTGGACCGATGTTCAATCTCTCATCCTCGCCGGTATAGGTTTGTGTTAATTGAAATATGTTAAAGCGAATACCTTGTTGTGCAGCAACGTCTCCTTCAATAGTGATGTCGCATTCTTCCCACTTATGTGCCCACACGGCAGCATGCGCTTCGAACAACTTGTCGAAACCCTCGGCCAAAGCAGCATCCAGAACCTTATTACACTCTTTAATGAGTTTTTCTTTTGAATGATTTTCTGATGAGAGAACGGCAGCGTACTTGTAGATCACAAGGGCCTTACCTTCTTCCAGCGAAACTTCCATGGTATTTCCCGCAAATTTTTCACGTTGTTCCGTCTGAACATTGCCCGGAGTAATTTTCTTACCATCCAAGGTGATCTGATAAGTCATGCCGGTGGCCACCTGGAAAAAAGTCTTTTTAGTCTGAGCCACAACGATTGCCCTACCCGGTGATGCTTCTTTTGAAACCTCTTCCCAGAATTTTTCGTCGTAGTTTGAATCTTTGTTTACAACATCGGCGTCAACAAACAGCGATATTTTTGCTTTCGCTGAAAAATTTGTTGGCGTAATCGAGTATCGGATGGCGCCAACCTCACCATTCGCCATACTGCAAAATCTCTTCGATTCGATTCTCACAGTCTTACCGTCTGAAAACACGGCAGCAAAGCTCCGTGTTAACAGACCCGACTTCATATCCAGAACACGTTTAAAGTCCTCCACTTTGCATTTGGCGAGATCAAGTTTTTCGCCGTCGATGGAGATGTGTATCCCGATCCAATTGGGTGCGTTTAGAACCTTGGCAAAGTATTCGGGATAACCGTTCTTCCACCAGCCCACCCGTGTTTTATCCGGGTAATAGATACCAGCAACATAGCTTCCTTTGAGCGTCTCTCCGCTGTACTCTTCTTCGAAATTGGCCCTCTGCCCCATTCGACCATTGCCAATACTAAAAACACTTTCGGAGACCATGTTGTAATGGGGATTTAATCCCTCCTCAACGATCTGCCATTCGTGATGTTTTAAATACTCCTTCATGATTATCGGTGTATGAATTTCATTTAGTTCACAATTGTTCAAGCAGTTCCATCGGAAACTGACCCGTGTGCTCAATCACTCTGTTTGCTTTTCCAAGCATTGCTTTACTACCAATACCAATGCATTTCATTCCCGCACTCAATGCAGCTTCCACTCCTGCTTCCGCGTCTTCGAACACCAGACAAAATTCTGGAGAAACACCAAGGCGCATCGCGGTCATTAAAAATATTTCTGGATCAGGCTTAGAGTTTACAATCATTGTACCGTCTACAATGGTGTCAAATTCCGGTTTTATATTAAGAAGTTCCACGACCATCATCGCATTCTTACTGCTAGATGCTAACCCCACTTTCAAGCCTGAGTCTCTCAGACGGACCAGCAAGTTCTTTACGCCAGAGAAAATCTCATCTGGTTTCATGTGCGTGAGATAGTCAACAAACCACGTGTTCTTCTTTTCCGCAAGAATGTTCTTCTCGCCTTCGCTTAATCTAATTTTCCCCAGTTCCAAAATAATATCCAGCGATCGCATCCGGCTCACGCCTTTGAGCTTCTCGTTCTCTACTTCATTAAAGGCGATTCCCAATTCATTTGCGAGGCGCTTCCAGGCCAGAAAATGGTAGCGCGCAGTATCGACGATCACGCCATCAAGATCAAAAATGCAGGCAGCTATCAAACAGTTAAATGATAGGTTTCCTTGATCAACTTATCCGTCTCTTCCAGCGACTTAAAAACTGCAAATGTTTTTCCTTGCGTACGCAACGCGCCCAAAGCATTCCCATAGCGCGCAGCTCCAATGTAATCGTATGGTTTTTGTAAAAGTCCAAATCCAACACCTCCTGCAAATGAATCTCCACAGCCGGTGGTGTCAATTACATTTTCAACCTTAACAGCAGGCACCATTTCCTCAACCAACTTTCCCTTTTGTTTAAAATAGGTCAGACATCCTCTTGAGTCGACAGTTATGTAAACACACTTTACACCAAGATTAAGACAGTGTACAGCAAACTCGCGGAGCGTATCTCTATCGACCTCTTCTGACTCTAGATAATAGTCGCGCGTCTCGTACTCTTTCTTGAACCACGAAGCATGTGCTTCCTCCAGATTCATTTTTAAAACGTCGATATAGGGAAGCCATTGATCACGGTCGATCCAGAATTTACGTTGCCGTTCGCCAGTGAATAGGCATGCCGTTGTGGGACCATGCGCATCGAAGATGATCGTACCCTTACTGTTTTCTTTGAGGAATTTCAACGTCTCCAGTGAAATCTCGTAGTCGCTGATCGGAATGAATACAAAGACCTTGCAGTTTAGAAGATTTTTAACGTCTCCAGGCATGATGGGATCCATGAATCCGGTCTGTCTTTCAATCCGGTTATTCATATCTACAAATCTGAGACTAATGATGTCTCCCTGATCGTTCTTACTGGAAAGGTGCTTCAGGTTAATCCCGCTATAACCGTTGAACACTTCTTTCACATTGTCGAGATCTACGTTTCGAACGTGGCAGACCGGAATGATTTCGATCTCATCTCCAGCCAAAGCCGAAAGCGCAATAACAGGGTGAGTAACACAACCCCACTTTTGTATCAAGTCACCCTGGTGGGTAACGATATGGTCCCGCGGAATGGGACCGATCACTGCAATTTGTTTCATCACTCCCTATTTTTAGAATATACTTTAAATTCTCGATTTGCAGTCTTTTAACGAACTAGCTAACTAAAAACGCTGCCCCATATACGCCTGCGCTGTCGCCTAACAACGGTCTGACTATGTGCGTGTCCAATCGGTTATTGAAAACATTCTTGCGGACTGAGTCCACGCCACGGTCATACAACATATCAATATTTCCCACACCTCCGCCAATCACCACGACATCAGGATCCAGGATGTTAATTACGACGCTTAGGGCCTTTCCAAAAAAGTCAGCGAGTCTGTCTAGTGTTCTCTTGGCAACGGGATCGGTACCCGCGTCAGAAAGCAGAACAATGTCTTTCATCGACTTTTTTACACCCGTCTCACCATAATAATATTTTTCCAGTGCAGGACCTGAAATTACGTTCTCAACGCAACCAGTTTTTCCGCAATAGCAAGGACCGCCCGATTCATCAAGGTAATTATGTCCCCACTCCCCTGCAATGCCCTGCAAACCGAAGATCGCCTTATTGTCAACGACAATCCCGCCACCAACACCAGTGCCCAAGATGACGCCAAAAACAACTTTCGCATCCGGGAATTGTTGCTTTACGACTCCAAACCTTGCTTCTGCCAAAGCAAAGCAATCCGCGTCATTTGCAATCTCGATGGAAATGCCGAGCATTTTCTCAATATCAAGTTTCATCGGCTGTCCATTCATAGCAACCGAGTTACAATTCTTCATCACACCAAGTTTGGGATCGAGAATCCCCGGCGTGGCAAATCCTATCCGATCAGGTAAAGCTCCGGCAAAATCTTTCATCAGTTTTACAACCTTGCCCACCTGACCGAGAATATGCTGATATCCTTTGTCTGCCTCGGTTGGCACGCGGTCGCGGAACAACACCATCGGATCTTCAGCCGACTTCAGAATCACACCCTCGATCTTGGTGCCACCCATGTCGATTCCCCACAAATTTCCCGGCTCAATGCTTTTACTATTTCCAGTCATTTATTAAATCTCAATCGTTTCCAGCGGTAATTTAACAGACTGTTTGAATATACCTCCACCATCTATTTAATTTTCTACGCTACTTATAAATCACACAAAATTCTTTACCCTCACCAGACTTTCCTCAAGCGTTCGAAGCTCGCTGGCCATTCTGAATTCGTCCCATCCCATAGCTTCCTGACAAATGGAAGCAATCTGATCCTTCCACCTCACAACACGCGAGATGTTAAAATTCAACAACCCGGTTCTTCTCACGAAAAAGTCGGATAATGTACAAACCATCTCCTGACTCAGGCAATAATCAAGTTCTGCCATTAACAAATTGATGTCTCCATCGGTGCTTCCTGTGAGCTCAGCTGCTTTGCTGACGATATCCCTGGCCGCTGGTCCGTAATTTTCTACGAGATAATTGCACATCGATTTATCGAGTCCAAGTCTTAATACATCAGCCTGAAGCCCCTCCGTGAAAATTGCAACCTGCTTAACATTTTTGAACTGATGCTTGGCGAGAACGATCTGCTCGGTGAAACACTGCTTAAGTTCTTTTTGCTCAAAGTGCTTCTTAACGATCAGGTTCACTACGCGCTCTGCCATTTTTCGATAGCCCGTAAGTTTGCCGCCCGCTATTGATACCAATCCTGTCTCGGATTCAAAAATCTCATCCTTTCGGGAAAGTTCTGAGGCAGATTTACCTTCTTCATGAATTAACGGCCTTAACCCCGCCCAACTCGATTCAATATCATCAATCTTAAGTTGCACTGAAGGGAACATTGCATTGACGCCGTTGACAAGATATCTGACGTCATCCGACGCGGCCCATACATCATCGGTAGCACCGCTGTAGTTTGTATCGGTTGTCCCAATGTATGTTATTTTCCCCCTCGGAATGGCAAAGATCATGCGCCCATCTTCAACTTCGAAGTAGATTGCCTGCTTGATAGGAAACCGCTCGTGGGACACCACAATGTGAACACCCTTTGTTAAGTGCAGGCGCTTGCCCATTTTCGACTTATTGATCTCCCTTAATTCATCAACCCATGGACCTGCAGCACTAACAGCGACTTTACCATTAACAACGAACTGAACCGACGTATGCTGTTCTTGAACCTGCACGCCGGTGATGATTCCATCGCGATAGATAAAGTCAATTACCTTGACGTAGTTCAAAATAGTAGCACCATGATTAACCGCCTCTTTGATGATTTCGATTGTTAGTCTCGCATCATCCGTCCTGTATTCCGCGTAGATAGCGCCACCATTAACATCTTCCTTTCTCAGCAATGGCTCATACTTCAAAGTCTGAATCTTCGTCAGCATCTTCCTTTGATCTTCAGGTTTAACACCCGCCAGCCAATCATAAACTTTAAGGCCTATCGACGTGAGCCAATAACCAAGTCCATTTTTTTCTGAGAGTGGCAAAAGCATTTTTTCAGGCACAACAAGATGTGGTGCGAGTTTGTGGACGACAGCCCGTTCACTGCCAACCTCCTTCACAAGTCCGAATTCCAGTTGCTTGAGATAGCGAAGCCCGCCGTGAATAAGTTTTGTTGAACGACTGCTGGTTCCAAATGCAAAATCATTTTTTTCAAGGAGCGCCGTTTTTATACCGCGCGATGCAGCATCTAAAGCGATACCTGCACCTGTGATACCTCCTCCAATTACAATAAGATCGAATGACTCTGTTGAGAGTTTCTGTACGATAGGAGAACGATCAATACACGAGAATGCCATTTATCAATTTGAATTTTAAATCACGGACACAATAATCTAGTCAATCCAATGCATCGAACGTTTGACCGCTTTTTGCCATCCGCTATATAGCTTACTCCGCAGACTTTCATCCATCTCAGGATAAAATCTTTTCTGTATTTTTCTGTTAACAAGGATGTCATTTTTCTTCCACAATCCGATCGACATACCGGCTAGAAAGGCTGCTCCAACAGCCGTCGACTCGATAACTTCCGGACGCTCAACTTCAGTACCCAAAATGTCGGCCTGAAATTGCATCAATATGTTGTTGGCACACGCGCCACCATCGACCTTAAGGCTCGCGAGCTTCAGTCCCGCGTCTTCCTGCATAGCATTTAAAATGTCTTTAGTCTGATAGGCCAGTGACTCAAGTGTTGCTTTGATAATATGTTCTTTACCCGAATCTCTGGTCAGACCGAAAATTGCACCCCTCGCATACATATCCCAATACGGCGCGCCCAAACCAGCAAAGGCAGGAACGACGTAAACTTCATTTGATCCTAAAGCCTTGGCTGCGAAATATTCTGAATCTTTTGAATGATCAATCAAATGTAAACTGTCACGAAGCCATTGTACTGCCGCACCAGCGATGAATACGCTACCTTCCAATGCGTATTCCACTTTCCCATCAATCCCCCAGGCTATCGTCGTGATTAAGCCATTCCTTGATTGCTGAATCTCCGAGCCCGTGTTCATCAACATGAAACATCCGGTGCCATACGTGTTCTTCGCCATGCCGGGCTCAAAACATGCCTGACCAAAAAGGGCGGCTTGCTGATCGCCTGCCACGCCCGCAATGGGTATGCGAACTCCGTTTAATACCCAGTCACCAAAATGCGCTGCCGAAGGCTTTACTTCGGGCAGAATTGCTTCAGGGATTCCCAGCGCTGATAACATTGTTTTGTCCCAACTCAACGAGCGGATATCAAACAGCATGGTACGTGAAGCATTGGAGTAGTCGGTCACGTGTGACTTTCTTCCTGTGAGATTCCAGATGAGCCAAGTGTCGATCGTACCCATTGCCAGCTCGCCTTTGACGGCCCGATCATATGCGCCCGGAACGTGATCCAGTAACCACTTGATTTTCGTCGCGGAGAAGTAGGAATCAATGACCAGACCTGTGTTTTTTTTAACATGATCTTCAAGACCCTGAGCCTTGAGTTCTTCACACATCGATGCTGTTCTTTTATCCTGCCAGACAATTGCGTTGTGAATGGGTTGGCCTGTAGCACGATCCCAAATCACGGTAGTTTCGCGTTGATTTGTGATGCCCAAAGCCGCGATAGAATTTGCGTCGAGCTGATATGTTTTTATCAGCCGTTCGAGAACGCCCATCTGTGAAGACAAGATTTCCATAGCATCATGCTCCACCCAACCGGGCTGAGGAAATATCTGCCGAAATTCCTGTTGTGTAATGCCGCCGATCTCGCCCCGCTCGTTAAAAAGTACAGCGCGGGAACTTGTCGTACCCTGATCCAATGCAATGATATACTTCATTCAAAGACGATAAAATATACTTAATTAATAATTCATTCACTCATTAATAATGTTCTCATAATGAGACTATTATATGATATATCAAAACAAATATTTGAATATAGTGGCTCCCAACAATCCGCCAATTACAGGACCAGCAACGGGTATCCAGCTATAGCTCCAATCTGACGAGCCTTTACCTGCGATGGGCAAAATAAAGTGAGCAAATCGCGGCGCCAGATCGCGCGCCGGGTTGATCGCAAAACCAGTCGTCCCACCCAGACAAAGGCCGATAGCCATGATCAGTCCGCCGACCACAAGCGGGTTAAGGCCCTCGGTGAATTTGTTCTCTCCAATGAACAAAATGCCGAGCAATAGCACCGCCGTTGCAATGACTTCACTAACCAGATTTGACAAGGGTGATCTAATGGCTGGCGCGGTACAAAATACAGCGAGTTTCTTAGCGGGATCATCGGTTATTTTCCAATGAGGAAAATAGTGAATCCAGACAAGTACAGCGCCACAGAATGCCCCTGAGAATTGTGCTAACAAATAACCCGGTACCTGACTTGCCGGGAAATCTCCAGTATAAAGTAAGGCCAATGTTATCGCTGGATTGAGATGCGCACCACTGATTCTTCCGACGGCGTATATAGAAAGCGTGACGGCGAGTCCCCATGAAACTACAGTGGTAAGCCATCCCGCGTTCTCTGCCTTTGAATCTTTCAAAAGTACGCCGGCAACAACACCTTCTCCCAATAGAATAAGGATCATCGTACCAAAGAACTCTGCAACATATGGTGACATAAATCGGGGGTTGAATGGGACCAATATAGTAAAGCGTAATCGATTGTCTGCCGCCTGTGGAAAATATTCCGGTAGCAATTCAAACTCGCGATAACCATCATATCTCAATCGGAAATTGGCTTACCTTGAATGATATTCGTCACATCAACAGTCTGCCCGTTAGATGATCTCTTACCTTTCGAAGCACATATCAATCTCAGGAATTATTCTGTTGGCATTGATGGTGTTTTCGAATCCCACTCATGCGCAGCAAACCGCCAACGATGTAAAGGTCGTAGGCGATTCCACGTTATTCAAGTCGGGACGAATTGTCAATCTTACCGGGACCGTCAGAAGCAAGGAAGATAAATTGCCCATATCAGGAGCATCCTTATACATTGATGGAACGCGCATCGGAAACAACTCAGACGCAAAAGGCCTCTACCAGATCTCATTGCCAAACGGCAGGCACAAAATTACTGTACGATATTTGGGCACCATACCTATCCAGCAGCGAATCGCTGTTTACGCGAATGGCGTGTTGGATTTTACGCTTGAAGAAAAGATCCAGTCTCTTGAAGAGGTGATCGTTAAAGCAAGAAAGGAAGATTACAACGTACGCGAGGCATTGGGTGGTGTCACCACGTTGAGTACTGCAGAACTGAAAAAGCTTCCTTCACTTCTGGGTGAAACCGATATCATTAAAAGCATTCAACTTTTACCGGGCGTGACTTCTGTAGGCGAAGGTACCGCAGCCTTCAACGTGAGGGGTGGACGCGTTGATCAGAACCTTGTCTCGCTCGACGGTGCCCAGATATTCAACGCGGCACATTTGCTTGGATTTTTTTCGGGATTTAATTCCGATGTGACAGAATCATTCACCCTTTATAAGGGTAGCATTCCAGCACAATATGGGGGACGACTATCGTCGGTTCTGGATGTCACCACCCGAAACGGCAATTTTCAAAAGGTGCAGGTAAAAGGTGGCGTCGGTCCAACATCGGCCAGAGTTGTCGTCGATGGGCCCATCGTCAAAGACAAAACATCATTTCTGATCGGAACACGTTTCTCGTACTCTGACTGGATTCTGGGCCTTGTAAAGAATGTCGACGTAAATCGAAGTTCTGCGCACTTCTATGACTTCAACGCAGCGATCACACATCGTGTTAACAAAAACAACATCGTGAGTCTGTCGGCGTATACATCCAAAGATTTTCTAAGATACAGCCAGGAATTTGGATATCGGTATGGTACGAGCCTTGGAACATTAAAATGGAACAGTGTTTTGAGTAGCAAGTTCACATCACATTTCACCGCTTCATATGGTGACTATACCAGTAATTATTTCAAGCCTTCCGGACAAGACGCCACAAATACGAGAAACGAGATAAGGTATATCCAACTTAAAGAAACATTGTCCTTGTCACCAAATGATAATCATGAACTCAATTTCGGCGTGGAGGTCAATCAGTATGCCATGCAACCAGAAAAGTCAACGCCTTA